>JBIIJN010000052.1:0-18669 GCA_044233745.1 Crocinitomicaceae bacterium | reverse complement strand
ATTCAATATGCCATCAAAAATGGTTATAAAGTTTTTGTGATTACTGGAGGTAGAAACAAAGCAGTTAAAGAGCGTTTGGAAGATTTGGGTGTTACAGAAGTGCGCATGCAGGCCTCAAATAAAATCAAGGTTTATGATGAATTGCGCGAGCAATATGGCTTCTCAGATGCGCAGGTGCTCTACATGGGCGATGATATTCCCGACCATCAAGTCATGGAAGTGGTTGGCGTATCGGCTTGTCCACAAGATGCCGCTGTTGAAATCAAAGCCATGGCCGATTATCAATCACCTTACAACGGTGGTCGTCATTGTGTTCGCGATGTGATTGAACAAACTTTGCGCGTTCAAGGCGTTTGGTTTAACGATAAGGCGCATTTGTGGTAGATTGGAGTTTTTAAATGCCTTATGATTTTATTGCGATTTAGGTGTCTAATTAATAAGGCTTTATGCCTTCAATAATTCAAAAATATTTGGCATTCGTCTTTCGACGTACTCTGGAATAGCGTCTGCGATTACAATTTCAAATTCATGCTCTCCAATTTTCTTAAGTTCGAATAAAAAAACTGGAATATGTGAATCTATCGAATTGTCTAAAACGAAAAGCTTGTCTGCCATTTGGAAACTATTATTAAGGTTTTTGTAACCCTCTTTCCATTTGTATTCAACTATTTCATCTTCAACGAAGTGACCATTGTTTTTTGCTCGAATCAAAACACGTTCTTTTGCTTTTTCTAGACTACTCAAACAAAAGAAATAAATTTCAATAATATACTCAAGGGACTTTGCCTCCTTGAACCATTGCATTGGAGTTGATACAAAGTTGGTTTCAAAACAAACGCTTTTTCTCTTTGCAAAAGACTCTCGAATCAGTGTTTCTAATTCAGAAGTAGTTGATTGCATTGCGAATTGCTCTCTTAATTCAGAGTCACTTAAGGAATTGTAATGGAAAGAAAACCTTTTGTCGTAGTCGAATGGAATAATGTCGCGTTCAACTAAAGATTGAGAATATGTGGATTTTCCAGACCCATTACAACCAGCAACTATAATTAAACGGGGTTGTTGCATTTAAGAACATCTTTCTTTAACTTCCCTGTCAATGCACGTTTTACCTGAGGTTTAACTTGACTCTCAAGAACCTTTTTCGCAGATTTTTCAAATTCTGAAACCTTAAACACTGAGCTTCGGTTGCTCTTTACGATTGTTATTTTGGTATTCATGATTTATTTTGATTCTAAACAATTAATTACAAAAATAGAAAAAATTAGAATTGATTTTGTGCTGAAACTTATTTGCGTTTCAATATCGCATCCTTCGCGTTTTATCAAATTGTCTAGATTTGATGTATAAAGATTCTGTTTTCTTTGTTTTTCTCTAGTAAGTAACATCTTGATCTGTGCTATCTTTGCACAAAATTTTTGCCTGCGATGCCACAACACAACATTCAAGACATTCTCAAAAAACGTATCCTTGTGCTTGACGGCGCGATGGGAACGATGATTCAACGTTATACATTGACCGAAGACGATTTTCGCAAAGGTTGGTTTGAAAATCATAATAAACCACTCAAAGGCAACAACGATTTACTTTCTTTAACGCGACCTGATATCATCAAAGAAATTCACGCAGCGTATTTTGAAGCAGGTGCCGATATCGCGGAGACAAATACTTTTTCGGGGACATCCATCGCTCAAGCCGATTATGATTTGCAACATATTGTGTATGATTTGAATTATCATTCCGCTAAAATTGCACGCGAAGTTGCTGACGAATTTACCGCAAAAAATCCTGAAAAACCAAGATTCGTAGCTGGTTCGATAGGTCCTACAAACCGCACAGCCTCACTATCTCCTGATGTGAACGACCCTGGTTTTCGTGCCGTTTCTTATGATGAATTGGTGAATGCTTATGCCGAACAAGTGAAAGCCCTTATCGACGGCGGTTGCGATTTGTTGCTCGTTGAAACGGTTTTCGATACGCTGAATGCCAAAGCAGCACTTTTCGCCATCGACCAAGTGCAGGAAGAGAAAGGAACTGCCTTACCGATTATGGTTTCGGGTACCATCACAGATGCCAGTGGGCGCACACTTTCAGGTCAAACAACCGAAGCATTTTTGGTTTCTATTGAACACATGCCGCTACTTTCTGTGGGATTGAATTGTGCTTTGGGTGCAGAAACGATGCGACCGTATCTTCAAATTTTAAATAAAAACTCCCGATTTTGCGTCAGCGCGCACCCCAATGCAGGTTTGCCTAACGAATTTGGACAATATGACGAAACGCCAGAATTAATGGGGGCGCAAATCAAGCAATTTTTGGATGAAGGCCTGGTGAATATCATTGGCGGTTGCTGCGGAACGACGCCTGACCACATCAAAGCCATTGCCGATATGGTGAAAGATTACGAACCAAGGAGAATTGAACAATAAAACATGACCATACCACCACTTAAACTCTCAGGACTTGAGCCTTTGGTAATCACCAAGGAAACCAATTTTGTGAATGTCGGCGAGCGCACCAACGTAACCGGTTCGCGGAAATTCTTGCGTTTGATTCAGGAAGACAAATACGAAGATGCTTTGGCTGTGGCGCTGGAACAAGTGCAAGGCGGCGCTCAAATCATCGATATCAATATGGATGAAGGCATGATCGATGGCGAAAAAGCCATGGTGAAATTCTTGCATTTAATTGCTTCTGAGCCTGATATCGCGCGTGTTCCAATTATGATTGACAGCTCGAAATGGGAAATCATTGAGGCGGGATTGAAGTGTATCCAAGGAAAAGGCGTCGTGAATTCCATTTCGCTAAAAGAAGGTGAAGCCCAATTCATAGAATACGCGAAAAAAATCAAACGATATGGTGCTGCGGTAATTGTAATGGCTTTCGATGAAAATGGTCAGGCGGATGCTTATGAAAGACGAATCGAAATTTGTGAACGCTCCTACAGAATTTTGGTGGACGTGGTTGGTTTTCCATGCCAAGACATCATTTTCGATCCGAATATTTTCCCTGTGGCAACGGGCATGGAAGAGCACAACAACAATGCTGTTGATTTTTTCCGAGCCACCAAATGGATCAAAGATAATTTGCCAGGTGCTAAAGTAAGCGGTGGTGTTTCCAATGTGTCGTTTTCGTTCAGAGGAAATGACAAAGTACGTGAGGCTATGCACTCAGCATTCTTGTATCACGCCATTCAAAATGGTATGGACATGGGCATTGTGAATCCTGCGATGCTGGAAGTTTATGACGACATCGACAAGGTTTTATTGGAACATGTGGAAGACGTTTTGCTCAACCGCAGACCAGATGCCACAGAGCGCTTGTTAGAATTGGCCGAAACCGTAAAAGGCGATGGCAAAAAACGAGAAATTGATCTGACTTGGCGCGAAGCATCGGTTCAGAATAGACTTTCGCACGCCTTGGTGAAAGGTATCGTGGAATTTATAGACGAAGATGTAGAAGAAAGTCGCCATTTGTTTGCCCGACCAATCGAAGTCATTGAAGGACCATTGATGGATGGCATGAACGTCGTTGGAGATTTATTTGGCAGTGGAAAAATGTTCTTGCCGCAAGTAGTAAAATCTGCCCGCGTGATGAAAAAAGCGGTGGCTTATTTACTTCCATATATCGAGGCGGAAAAAGACGGTGTTCGACAAGCAGCAGGTAAAGTATTGATGGCTACGGTTAAAGGTGACGTGCACGATATTGGAAAAAATATTGTTGGCGTTGTACTAGGCTGCAACAATTACGACGTTGTTGACCTCGGCGTGATGGTGCCACCAGAAAAAATCATCCAAACTGCTATTCAAGAAAATGTGGATGTGATTGGGTTGAGCGGATTGATTACGCCCTCGCTCGATGAAATGGTTCATCTGGCAAAAGAAATGCAACGTGCTGGTTTGAGCATACCACTTTTGATTGGCGGCGCAACAACATCTCGTGTGCATACGGCAGTAAAAATCGAACAAAATTATACCAACGGACAAACCATTCACGTATTGGATGCCTCGCGTTCGGTAACTGTGGTGGAAAGCTTGTTGGGCGATAAAAAAGATGCCTTCGTGGCTGCAACAAAAGCCGATTATCAAAAATTGCGTGAGCACCACGAGAAAAATAGAGGAGCCAAAACTTACCTTTCCCTTGCCGAGGCCAGAGCAAAAAAACAAGTTTTAGATTTTGAAGGAAAAATCACACGTCCGAAACAATTGGGCATCACTGAATTTTCAGATTTTTCTTTAGCAGAATTGACAAGTTACATCGATTGGACACCTTTCTTCCAAACATGGGAATTGGCTGGGCGATATCCGAATATTTTAAAAGACGAAGTGGTGGGTGAAGCAGCGACAAAATTATTTGCCGATGCTCAAACCATGCTGCAGCAAATTGTTTCTGAAAATTGGTTGACCGCCAAAGCAGTTGTTGGTTTATGGCCAGCCAATTCTGTGGGCGACGATATTGAAATTTATACAGACGAAACGCGCAGCCAAGTACTTTACACTCAACGTACATTGCGTCAACAATTGAAAAAAGCCGACAATGCTTTCAATCATGCCTTGAGCGATTTTGTGGCACCAATAGAATCTGGCCTGGTGGATTATATCGGTGGATTTGTGGTTACCACAGGCTTAAATATTGATACGCATGTTGCCCGTTTTGAAGCCGACCACGACGACTACAATTCTATCATGATCAAAGCCTTAGCCGACCGTTTGGCGGAAGCTTTTGCCGAATGTTTGCATCAAAAAGTGAGAAAAGAAATTTGGGGCTATGCCGCAGATGAAAATCTCTCGAACGATGATTTAATCAAAGAACAATACAAAGGCATTCGTCCGGCACCAGGCTATCCCGCTTGTCCTGACCACACAGAAAAAATTGGCTTGTTTGACATTCTAAACGCCACACAAATCACGGGCGTTTCATTGACTGAATCTTTAGCGATGTGGCCTACAGCTTCAGTGAGCGGTTGGTATTTCGCCAACCCAGATGCTAAGTATTTTGGAGTAGGAAAAATCACCCAAGAGCAAGTCGCAGATATTGCGCAGCGCAAAGGCGAAAAGGTGGAAGTGATGGAACGATGGCTGGGCGCGAATATGGAAGGTTAGGTTTATAAAAACAACCATTTATTGATTGGTATTATAAAATTGTTGGTTTTTATCTTTTTCATATTAGCTTTGGATGTCTTAAAACATGAAATATGAAGAATTTATTGGTCTTAACCTTTTCTTTGTTGCTTAGCCAAGCGCTAATGAGTCAATGCCAATCCGGAAATTTTTCCGGACTTCAATCCATTTACACGTGCCCCAATGCCGCTGAGTTGTTTGGCGTCCCGAGCGGTGGGGTTTTTCAAGGGCCAGGCGTTAGTGGTAATATGTTTTCTCCTGTTCAGGCGGGATTAGGGACACACGTGATTTCCTATACAAGTGCTCCTAGCGCACCAGTGGCTGGCTATACTGCTACGGCAGGTTTGACCAATGCGCCAGAATCAGTAGCCTTAACCACAATCTCACTTTCCGACGATCAACTTAGTGGTCCGCTTCCAATAGGTTTTGATTTTGCCTTTTATGGGAGTGTCTACAATCAGTTTCGAATTTCATCCAACGGCTTTATTACATTTGATATGGTGACTAATGCAAACGGATGTTGTCAAGGTCAACTCTTACCAAACAATGGAGACCCGAATAATGTCATTGCTTTTGCATGGAACGATTTCAATCCAAATTCAGGAGGAACAATTGGTTACACAACCATTGGCACAGCGCCTAATCGAATTCTTATTGTTGACTTCAACAACGTGCCGCATTATGGTGGAGCGGGTTTGCCATTGACAGTTCAAGCCAAATTGTTTGAATCTACCGGGAATATTGAAATTCATTCCACTCAAAATTCAAGTGATGGTTCTCCACACACTATTGGCGTAGAAAATGCTTCTGGTTCTTGCGGCATCACGGCTCCCGGAATGAATGCCAATGCCAATTTATCTGTGGTAAACCAAATGGTTCTTTTCACTGCTGACCCAGGTTCGTATTATGGACATCAAACTGGATTACCTTTAGCTTTATATAACGGCCCATTTACGCCATTGAATTTGACGAATGATGCCCTTTCTCCTCAAATTCCATTGGGTTTTTCTTTTGATTTTTATGGCACGAACTACAACCAAGCCTATGTTTCCTCGAATGGCTTTTTGACGTTCAACAATGATGGAAATAATGGCTGTTGTTCTGGTGGACTTCTACCCAATGCAGCGAATCCAAATAATTTGATTGCTTTTGCTTGGAACGATTTGAATCCAGCCTTGGGAGGAACGATTGGATATACCACCATCGGTTCGGCTCCAAATCGAGTTTTTATTCTAGATTTCTCGAATATTCAACACACCGGGGGAGGCAATCCTGTTACAGTTCAAGTAAAATTGTTCGAAACCTCCAATCTTGTTGAAGTTCATTCCACTCAAAACATTTCTAATGGTTCGGCCATGACTATGGGGTTGGAAAATGCAACAGGCACAGAGGCAAACACGCCAGCAGAAAGAAATGCCAATGGCACATTTAATGTAGTCAACGAACGAACCATATTTCGTCCATACTACACAAGTATTCAAACTACACAAGTCATCAGCGTCACCGATGAGGAAGCTCCACAGCCTGATAATCCTTCCCCAGAGCCTGTATTTGCGCAATGTTCGGTGACCTTGTTGGAAGAGCAGTTTGCTTTTGACAATTGCAGCGAGATTGTTGCTGGTAACTCGGATGCTACTTTCCCAATCACAGAATCTACAACCGTTACCTGGTCGTTCACTGATGCGTCTGGCAACGTTTCAACAACCACTCAAGAAGTTATTATTGACGACATAACAGCACCTGTGGCCTCTGGTTTCGTGATTACTATTTCTGCTCAAGGGTTTAATAACGACGAGGTGTTTTGGACTTTCACTAATGGTAGCGGCTCAATTGTGGCTTCAGGAGGACCATATACAGGTGGTGGCTTTGGTTCGATTTTGGAGCAGGTTGTTGTGAGTGGTATCAATGGTCCATTCACGTTTATGGGTACTACAGCAGGTGTTTTTAATGATAATTCTTTCGGATACACCATTCAATGTCAAGGCCAAACGGTGTTAGGAAGCACGGTGACTCCCGGACAAACCATCACAATTCCAAATATCGCAGCTTGTAATGTTTTTACACCGATTTCGGCGAATTGTCAATTGAATTCCTTGCCGCCCGTTTCTGCCTTAGACAATTGCGTTGGTCAAGTACAAGGCACGAACAACGCTGTTTTCCCAATCACGTCATCAACTGTGGTCACATGGACTTTTGATGATGGCAATGGCAATACATCTACCGAGCAACAAGAGGTGACAATTTTCAATTTAAACACCGAGGTTCTTTATGTTACAGGATCCTTAATCGCCTCTGAAAACACAGCGGGTGTAACATACTCGTGGGTAGATTGCAACAATAATTTTGCTCCACTTGGTGTTTTCACCCCAGCATTTACCCCAACGGCAAATGGTTCATATGCCGTTGTATTGACCATTGGAGATTGCTCCGTAACCAGTCCATGTTTTGTGTTGAATGACCTGAATTTGGAACAGAACGATTTGTCAATGTTCCAAGTTTACCCCAATCCAGCCAATGGTTCGGTAACAATTAACAGCACTGTGGCCGGCCAAATTGAGATCATCGATATGAGTGGAAAAGTGGTGCGCACAAATGTTGTTGAGCAAGGCACACAAACTTTAGATGTTCAAGAATTGTCCTCTGGCACTTATTCAATTCGCATGATTGCTCTTGACGGTGTTTACAACCAGAGATTTGTGGTGAGCCGATAATAAATTTGAAAAAATAGAACGCTGATTTCCAGATTAACGAGGATTCAGTCTATTGCCTGTCTGCCGAAGCAGGTAGAAGTGATTCCGACAGACGCCAACCGCACGTCTGCCGAATAGGAAGAAGTGTTCGGAGCTCTGCGGAGAATGTACCGAGGTAGCGCATGTCGGTATTGTATCGAGAGATGCGAAATGGGTCAATAATCTCTACGTTCTAAAAAACCATCCCCATCACAAAAAATCATACTGATCCACCACTCTTTCAAATCTCACCACACCAGTTTTATCGAGCAACTGCACTTTTAAGGTGATTTCTCCTTTTTTCAGCGGTTTGATGATGGCTTTATCTTCAGTTTGCCAAACCACATTGAAAGTCGATGGTTTCACGCCGATGTTTTGGCGGTGCAGTTCTTTATTTTCGACACCGATTTGTGTGATAACCAAAGTCACATTTTCCGTGAAACGCAAATCGTTCAAGGCCACCAATTCAAGGGCTTTGTCGTTGTCGTCGATTTTTGGGAGCACGGCCAAGGGAGCATACAACCAAGCCAATTGTTTGTGGGCTTCTTTCCAGTTGCCATAAACATCGCGGGTTGACCAACTTGGCGCAGGCCAGCAGTCGTTCAATTGCCAATAAATCGTGCCGCCGTTGTAGGGTGCCAATCGGTGTGCGTCAATCGCCGCACGCATCGCCAAGGCTTGTGTTCGTTGACTGAAGTTCACAAATTCCTCAAAGGTGTTTGGTTTCTGGAAGTAGTTGAGTCCTTGTTTCAGAATCATGCTGTTTCCGATGTAGCTTTTTTGGTGCCATTTCATCACTTCAGACTCGATATCCCAATCTTCTTCGGTGGAGAATTGCTTGATTGTTTCCATATTCGGGAAGGACTGAAAGCCCCATTCTGCCATGAAGCGACCCACGTATTTCGCGTATTTGTCGAATTCTTGTCCGGCATGCCAAACGCCCCAATAGTGTACAGGACCTTTTTTAAATTCCTTTAGTTTAGTGAAGCTAAACATCGGTGAAGTTGGTGAATAACTGCGTTGCGGATCTAGTCTTTTTAATTCGCTCGGAATCATATCCTCAAAAATATTCAGGTAGTCGTTGAAAATTTTGGTCGAATCTTTTTCTGAATATTTGAATTCTTTTTGCCAACCCCAATTGGTCCAAGCCACTTTGACCTCGTTGTTGCCGTTCCAATGTGCAATGCTTGGATGATTCCGCAAACGCAAAATGTTTTGCTGCACTTCTTGACGCACGTTTTCCACAAACGCTTCGTCGCCAGGATACATGCTGCAAGCAAACATGAAATCTTGCCAAACCAAAATGCCTTGTTCGTCGCACAAATCGTAGAAAATATCATTCTCATAAATGCCACCACCCCAAACACGAATGGTGTTGATATTCACTGCCTTGGTGTCTTCAATGAGTTTGCGGTATTGTTCGTCCGTCACAGATGGTAAGAAATTACTCTGCGGAATGTAATTGGCCCCGCGCATGAAAAATTTCTGTCCGTTCACTTTGAAATAGAACGTCTCGCCCAATTCATCAGCTTCTTGTACCAATTCAATTGTTCTCAATCCGAAGCGCTTGGTTTTGGCGTCAACGATGGTTTCTTTCTCAAAAATGCGCACTTCCACATCATATAAATAGGGGTCGCCCCATTCATAAGGCCACCACAAAATTGGATTTTCAATGCGAATTTCTTGACGAATTTTTTGCTCTCCTTGCAAGTTTTCCAACGGGATTTTTATCGCTCCAATACTTAGTTCGTAGTCGCCTTTATTGGGAATAAAAACATCCACTTCAACATCAATCAATGCCAAAGTGGAATCCAATTGTTTTTGGTGAATTTGAACATCGCGGATAATGGGTTCATCGTAAAATTTCAAATAAACCGGTCGCCAAATGCCACTCGTAACCATGCGCGGACCCCAATCCCAACCAAAATGATACGGCGCCTTTCTCACATAAGGGCTCACTTTCACCTCCACAGGTTCATTGGGTGCAGGCAATACATACGGTCGTGCAGCCACAAAATTCTCCAGTTTATTGATGGGCGATTGAAATTTGACGCGCAACTCGTTCTTTCCCGCTTTTAGGTGTTTACGCACATCATATTCATAACGCAAAAACATATTATCGGTATTCGCCAAAATTTTCCCGTTGAGCGAAATTTCGGCGTAGGTGTCCAAACCTTCAAAGGTGAGCACGATGTGTTTTTTGTCCAGCTCTTCTTTGCTGATGTCAAAAGTCGTTTTATACACCCAATCTTTGCGTTCCACCCATTGCGCGTCTTTTTCATTTAAGCGAAACCACGGATCAGAAATCACGCCATGACGAATCAAATCGGTATGCACAACGCCTGGCACTTGAGCGGAACGCCATTGCAGTTCATCTTGCGCGGCAAATTCCCAGTTTTCATGGAGATTTTTTTTCATGGGCAGGGCGTTTTCGTAGGCGTGGAAAGCACAGGAGGAGGTTATTAAAGCTATTGTGCCAGTCAAGATAATCGCGAATTTCATTAATTTATTTTTCATATTATCCTCTCAATTCAGCCCCCAACTCTTTCTCCAAGCCCTCTCTAATCCGATTCATAATCCCATCAATTTGCTGGTCTTGAAGCGTTTTTTCTTGGTCTTGGAAGATGAAACGTACGGCGTAGGATTTTTTATTGGCGTCCAAGTTTTTGCCTTCGTAAACATCGAAGAGTCCAACTTCTTTGAGAATTTTGTTGTCGGCTTTTTTGGCAATCTGTGCGATGTCTGCAAAGCGGGCTTCTTTGGGCAAAAGCAAAGAGAAGTCGCGGCGCACGGCAAAGGTTTTGGGCAATTCTTGATAGACGATTTTGTTCATCACCACAGCTTTTAGAATGGCATCCCAATTCAAATCTGCAATAAACACATCTTGCTTGATGCCGAAATGTTTTTTGGTGGCAGCGCTGATCCAACCCATCTCGCCCAAAGCCTGATTTTTGTTGATGATTAAAGAAACGCCATCTTCTAAAAAGGCTGCGTTTTCCAAAATCCCTTCCGATATGAATTTCGAAATGCCCAATTGGGTCAATGCTGAGCTAATCAAGCCTTTCAAGGTATAGAACGAAGATTTTTGAACTTGTTCTGTCCAGTTTTCGTCGTTTTTGCTGCCGGTTATGGCCAACATCAAGCGATTTTCTTCGGAATAGCCCTCTTCATTTTTGAAATATATTTTACCAAATTCAAAAACCTTGGCATCCAACCACTGGCGATTTTGGTTGTAAGCAATCGACTCCAAAACCCCAAAAGCCAAAGATTGACGCATCACGTCTAATTCATTTGAAAGCGGATTGAGGATGTGCACCAATTTTTCAGTGCGCGATTCAGCATCTTGGAGGAATTTATTTTTTTCCGCTGTTGTATAAGCAGATTTGGTTAAAGAATTATTCATGATTTCGAAGCAACCATTGGCCACCAAGAAATTCGCAATTTTGTTTTTAATCGCCTCTGGGTCAGGCTTTGTTGAGTAGGACAAAGACGCGTTCAATTTCTCGGGCATCGGCACATTGTTGAAGCCATAAATGCGCAAAATTTCTTCCACCACATCGGCTTGGCGTTGCACATCTACGCGGTAAAGCGGAATGCTCAAGGTCCAAATATCATCAGCTTTGTTCAATATTTTGAAATCCAAATTACTCAAAATCGTCTCGATGGTTGAGGTTTCCAAGTCCATGCCAATCAAACGATTACATGCAGAAATAGAAAAATCCAATATTGTTGGTTGGAAGTCGGCGCCCACCAAATCTTGTGGCTCAGAAGCGATATGACCGCCAGCTACTTCGATGATGAGTTGTGCCGCGCGTTTCATAGCATACATCGTCAATTCTGGATCCACGCCACGCTCAAAACGGAAAGAAGCATCGGTATTCAAACCATGACGACGCGCAGTTTTTCTAACCGTTACTGCATCAAAAACCGCCGATTCCAAGAAAATGGAAGTCGTGCTTTCCGAAACCCCAGATTTCGCGCCACCAAAAACGCCTGCAATACACATGGCTTCGTTGGCATTGGCAATCACCAAATCATCGGCGTGCAATTTGCGTTCTGTTCCATCTAAAGTGGTAAAAGCTTCATCTTGATTGGCATTGCGCACCAAAACATGTCCATTGACAACTTGCGCATCAAAAGCATGAAGCGGTGTTCCCAATTCGTGCATCACGTAATTCGTTACATCAACCACATTGTTAATCGTACTCATACCAATTACGCGCAAACGCTGCTGCAACCACTCCGGAGAAGCTTGAATTTGAATGCCGTCGATGGTCAAACCACAATATCTTGGACAAGCAAGTTTGTTTGCGACTTCAATTTTCACAGGCGAAGTTGAATTCACTGTAAAATCCTTAATAACAGGCCATTGCAATTCAATATTTGCCTTGCGATGTGTGTTCAAAAATGCACGGATATCGCGTGCCACACCAATATGTCCCATGGCGTCGGCACGGTTGGGGGTCAAACCGATTTCCAATAAATAATCATCTTGAATGTTGAAATATTCAGCTGCTGGCGTACCCACTTTAACGGAAGCGTCCAAAACCATGATGCCATCGTGCGATTTTCCCAGCCCAATTTCATCTTCGGCGCAAATCATCCCAATCGATTCCACCCCGCGAATTTTGCTGCGCTTGATTTTGAAAGATTCGCCTTCGGTTGGATAAAGTGTTGTGCCAACAGTAGCCACGATAACTTTTTGTCCGGCAGCTACATTCGGCGCCCCACAAACAATTTGCAAGGGTTCTTCTTCGCCGATGTTTATGGTTGTTACGCGCAAACGGTCAGCATCAGGGTGTAAGTCACAGTTCAATACTTCGCCTACGACCAATCCTTGGAAACCACCGGGAGCACCTTCAATTTTTTCAACTCCTTCTACTTCTAGTCCGGTGTCGGTCAAAATTTGATCTAAATTTTCTGGTGTTTCGTTGTGTTTGATATAGTCTGATAACCAGTTGTATGATATCTTCATAAAGCGCTTTTATTTTCAGGCGCTAAAAGTAGTGATTCTTGTAAAATTAGCGCTTGAATTCACATGCATGATATTTTGCTTCTAACTTCGCGTAAAATTACTTGTGATGAATTGGAATCTATTGTATGAAAACACCTTGAAAATTCTCAAGGACAGTTCGATTTACAAATACCTCATACCCGGGTTTATTGTGACCCTAATTTATGTGTCATTTATGTGGAGTATTGGGGCATATGATTCTGTAAATGAGGTAAATACTGAGGAGCTGGGTTTTTTTGCCAAGATAGGTTATTGGTTCAAGTCGGGTGTGTTGTGGTTCACACAAATGTTGTTTGAATTTACGGTCATTACCTTATTTTCTCCAATAATGGCTTTGTTGTCGGAGCGCTGTGATACGATACTTACCGGAAGGGAATACGCATTCAATTTTGAGCGTTTGATGCAAGAGTTGATACGCACCATAGGGATTTTAGCGACGGGTTTTATTTTCAGCAGCATTGTTATGGGCTTGTGGTTTCTAATTGCTTGGATTGGCAATTTGTCTGAAATATCTCCCTATATTTTGTTTGTTTTGAAGGCATTTTTCATAGGATTTAATTTTGTGGATTATTCGCTTGAGCGCAATATGGTGCCTATTGGCAGGAGTTGGAAGTATGCCATTGCAAATCCTCTGATGATGATGGCTTTCGGTGCGCTATTTTCTTTGCTATTCATGTTGCCTTTGATTGGTGCTATGCTGGCTCCTTTTTTGACTACGATTTTTGCTACAGTTTACTTTCTGCGAAAAGGAAAGGAAATTAACATCATAAAATAATTTTATTAACTCGTCGGACGCATTAAGCGAGTTCATAGTAAATTTGCTAAAATTATCATTATTCAATCATGAAAAGACGTTATTCTTTTCAAAACTACTGTTTGCTTTTTTAGTTGCGGTAATATCCTTTTTTTTATTCCTAAACCAAGTATTTAAATGATAGTACTTTTGAAACTGCAACAATTGGCGGCGTCGGTACTACAGTTACGCTAACAAAATTTGCGTTTGCCACTTAGTACTCCGCAATAAGCAGTGTTACAGCTGGCAATTTTTATAGTTCCATTGGCATGGGGTTGGTCCAGGTGCTCAGGTAACAGTGAATAAAAATCTATTAGAGTTAACCCACCTGGACAATTCAAAGTTCTACACTTTAGTATCTGAAAACAGCGTGTTTTCCAAGAAGAACAACCATCTATTCTAATGTTTTGAATTTCCAAAGACAATTTGCTTGTGTTGGCACATTCCAAACTGATCGTGTATTGCGTCGTTTGGATGAACAGTTCTCTTTCGATTGGGCCAAAGAAGCGGATTCGATTATCAAATCGCATATCGCCAATGAATATTTTAGCCGCTTGACTGAATTTCAAAAATTAGGTAAATCTTTGCGCTTGGCGATTCCTAAACCTGAGCATTATTTGCCGATGTTGTACATTTTAGCGCTTAAAGGAAAAGATGAGCAAATAAATTTCTTCAATGATAAACCAATTGCTGGGGCATTGACCATGACCTCGTTGTATATCCAATAATTAACCCAAATACAATTTGAGATGACGACAGCGTGAAGTATGCTTCAATCTTCGGATGGCTTTTTCTTTGATTTGTCGCACGCGCTCTCTGGTGAGGTCGAATTTGAAGCCAATTTCATCTAAGGATAAGGGCATTGTGCCATCTAATCCATAAAACATATTGATGATGCATCGTTCTCGGTAGCTCAAAGTGGAAAGTGAGCGTTCAATTTCCCTTTTGAGTGATTGTTTCAACATTTCTGAGTCTGGAGAAGGAAAATCACCATTCGACATAAAATCTACGAGTGTCGCAGATGAATCATCGTTATCGTTGATAGGCGCATCAATAGAGCTGTGTCGCGCAGAATGACTTAGTGCCTTGCGGATATCATCAACGTGCATTTCTAGGTGATCCGACAACTCCTCGGCTGTGGGAGGTCTTTCATTTTCCTGTTCGAGTAGCGAATAGGCTTTATTGATTTTATTTAAGGTGCCGATTTTATTCAATGGCAGCCTAACAATGCGTGCTTGTTCAGCCAATGCCTGAAGAATAGATTGACGAATCCACCAAACAGCGTATGATATGAACTTAAATCCGCGTGTTTCATCGAATTTTTCAGCTGCTCTTATCAAACCCATATTGCCCTCGTTTATCAAATCTTGTAGAGGAAGCCCTTGATTTTGATATTGTTTGGCAACAGAAATCACGAATCTTAAGTTGGCTTTGGTGAGTTTTTCCAATGCATTCAAATCTCCCTTTCGGATTCTTTGAGCCAGTAGTACTTCCTCATCTGAAGTGATTAAAGGTTCACGTCCAACTTCCTGCAAATATTTATCCAATGAGGCATGCTCTCTATTGGTAATTTGTTTACCGATCTTTAACTGTCTCATAAGCGCAATATTTGAGTTAGATCTTGATTTATATTACTTTAACGTATTGAATTGCATGAGGGTTGCATTAAATTTTGACAATGGGCGCATATTTATCCTGAAATACCACTTTCGCTTTCCGAAATGATATTTTCAATTTATGAAATAAACAAATTAGCCCAAGAAGCGTTGATTAAAATGATTTAAAATTGTTAATTTTGAAGCACTAATTAAAAAATTGAAATTATGTCATTTGTACTACCAAATTTACCTTATGCTTACGAAGCTTTAGAGCCTCATATTGATGCCCGTACAATGGAAATCCACCACGGAAAACATCACGCGGCATACACCAATAACTTGAATGCAGCTATTGCAGGGACTGACCTTGAAGGAAAGTCTATTGAAGAAATCATGGCCTTATGTAAAGACAAACCAGCAGTAAGAAACAACGGCGGGGGCTTTTACAACCACAATCTTTTCTGGGAAATCATGGCGCCAAATGCTGGTGGGAATCCAACTGGTGAATTGGCTCAAGCCATCAACGATGCTTTCGGAACGTTTGAAAACTTCAAAGATGAATTTGCAAAAGCCGCCGCAACGCGATTTGGATCAGGTTGGGCTTGGTTGTGTGTGAGCAATGGTAAACTCGAAATTTGTTCAACGCCAAATCAGGATAACCCTTTGATGGGCGAAGGATGCAGTGGCACACCAATTCTTGGTTTAGATGTTTGGGAACATGCGTACTACTTAAATTACCAAAACCGTCGTCCGGATTATATTAACGCATTTTTCAATGTGATTAATTGGGGTGAGGTAGCTAAAAGATTTGCAGCAGCAAAATAACGATTGCTGACTAGAAATTTTTAAAGACGCTCTCGGGCGTCTTTTTTTTTCACCCTGAGTTTGAACTATTGGTCTGTTAAGAATGGTTTGGCGAAATTCACAAAGCTGCAATAGTTAGGTGAGATTTTTTATTTTCATTCGCTTTTAAAGATGTAGGGGATTACTTGCGTGATCTCATTTGGGGGAGACCTTGCAAGTAAAATCTCATAGCTTGCTTAGTCGCAAGCTGAGATTTTTTATTCGATTTTGAATATTTGAGGGATTACTCACGTGATCCCATTTGGGGGAGACCTTGCAAGTTAAATCTCATAGCTTGCTCAGTCGCAAGCTGAGATTTTTTATTCGATTTTGAATATTTGAGGGATTACTCACGTGATCCCATTTGGGGGAGACCTTGCAAGTTAAATCTCATAGCTTGCTCAGTCGCAAGCTGAGATTTTTTATTCGATTTTGAATATTTGAGGGATTACTCACGTGATCCCATTTGGGGGAGACCTTGCAAGTTAAATCTCATAGCTTGCTCAGTCGCAAGCTGAGATTTTTTTGTTTTTTCGCTTACGAAAACTTAGGGTTTTCGACACTCAAAACAAAAAAATCTCTCGAGCAAAGCTCAAGAGATTTTACTTGCGGAGAGTGAGGGATTCGAACCCTCGATACCCTTTTGAGGTATACACACTTTCCAGGCGTGCTCCTTCAACCACTCGGACAACTCTCCATTTTGGGAGCGCAAAGATAGTTGTTTTTAACGCATTCAGTATTAGTGCCATAAAATTTTGTACTTTTGCAAACTTTTTTGCCTTGCACGGGCGTTTGTATTATAACTTATTTAAATTGAGATTGTCTTATGAAAATGAAGTTGTCAGAATTCAAGATTGATGTTCCAGAAGAATTAATTGCCAGTCATCCCAGCGAAAATCGTGATGAATGCCGATTAATGGTTATTGACAGGGAAACTGGGAAAATTGAGCATCGCATGTTCAAAGACATCTTGGAGTATTTTGACGATGGTGATGTCATGATTTTGAATGATACGCGAGTTTTTCCTGCTCGTTTATATGGTAACAAAGAAAAAACTGGCGCTAAAATTGAAGTTTTCTTGTTGCGCGAATTAAACAGAGAAAGCATTCTATGGGATGTTTTGGTTGATCCAGCGCGCAAAATTCGTATTGGCAACAAATTATACTTCGGAGACGATGAATCCTTGGTGGCTGAGGTAATTGACAATACCACTTCTAGAGGACGTACTTTGAGATTCTTATTTGATGGACCGTACGAAGAGTTTAAACAAAAAATTACAGATATTGGTGAAACGCCGCTCCCGAAATATATCAAGCGCGAAGTTGAACCAGACGACGAAGAATATTACCAAACGGTTTTTGCTAAGAATGAAGGTGCTGTGGCTGCTCCAACTGCTGGTCTACACTTTTCTAAACAGTTATTGAAACGCCTTGAAATTAAAGGAGTTAACTTCGCTGAAATCACATTACATGTTGGTTTAGGGACTTTTCGATCTGTTGAGGTTGAAGATTTGACCAAACACAAAATGGATTCTGAACAAGTCATTATTCCGCAGAGAAGTGTCGATATCATCAATGGAGCGAAGGAAAGAGATAAGCGTGTTTGTGCCATTGGTACAACCTCTATGCGAGCAATTGAAACATCGGTATCCACTGACGGTATGTTGAAGCCATTCGATGGTTGGACCAACAAGTTCATTTATCCGCCTTACGACTTTAGTATTGCCAACTCAATGGTAACTAATTTCCATACACCTTATTCAACTTTGTTGATGATGGTGTCTGCATTTATGGGTCACGATTTGATGATACAAGCCTACAACGAAGCCATTAAGGAAAAGTATCGATTCTATTCCTATGGCGATGCCATGTTGATTTTGTAATCGTCCGAAGAAATATTTTTTCCTATAACGAAATTGTTTATTTTCGTAAAAAATTGCAGACATGAACTCGGTTATCATTACAGCGGCGGGACTTGGAAAAAGAATGGGTTCTCAAATACCCAAACAGTTTCTTCCAATAAATGGTCTGCCCGTTTTGATGCACACCATTCAGCTATTTCATGATTATGACCCAGAAATGGAGCTCATTCTCACCTTACCTGCCGATTGGGTTGATTATTGGTCAACTATATGCGAAGAATACAATTTTCACATTGAACACCGCATTGTTACTGGTGGCGACTCCCGTTTTCAATCGGTAAAAAATGCTATCAACCATGCTACGGGTGATTTGATTGCGATTCACGATGGTGTGCGCCCTTTGGTGACGCATGAAACCATAAAAAGATGTTTTGAGAGTGCACAAATATTGCGCGCCGCTGTACCTGCCGTTCGTCCACACGGTTCCTTGAGAATCAAAACGGAAGATGGCAGTAAAGGCGTCAACAAAGAAGCTTTTGTTTACACACAAACACCCCAGGTTTTTCAGCGTGGGATTTTGATAAAAGCGTATAAACAGCCTTTTGAACCTGCTTTTACTGATGATGCTACAGTAGTCGAAAAAAGCGGAATTCCCATTCATGTGATTGATGGCAATGAGGAAAACATCAAAATCACCACAAAGAAGGACATGAA
>JBIIJN010000051.1:0-18834 GCA_044233745.1 Crocinitomicaceae bacterium | reverse complement strand
GGCATTGACGTTCAAATGAACTTGCAACTCGATTGTTGGGGTGATGAGGTTTCTTGGAGATTGTTGAATCAACAACAAAACCAAGTGCTATTGACGGGTGGTCCTTACGATGGTCAAGACGGTCAATTAATCAACGAAACATTCTGTTTAGCGGAAGCATGTTATGTATTGGAAATCAACGACAGCTATGGAGATGGTATTGGCGGCGGTTCTGGATGTCAAACTGTGGGATATCTACAAATCCTGAGCAACGGCGCTATCTTGAATCAAATTACACAAGCGCAAGCCAACTTCGGCAGCCAGAAGAAATTGGCTTTCTGTTTGGGCAATGCCACAAATAGCTTGGAGCATTTGGCGGCTGATTTGTTCGAAGCCAGTATTTTCCCAAATCCAACTGACGGCACATTGAATTTTGCTTTCAACCTTGCGGGACAAAAAACAATTACCATATATACCGCTCAAGGCGCTGCAGTTTTAAATGGCTCCGTGAATAACACAGAAGCCGCATTTAATTTGGATTTCTTGACAGCCGGTGTATATTTCGTTGAAATTCGCTTTGGTGAACACGTTGAAATTCACAAAATCGTGAAGCAATAGACTTATGACCTTGCTCGACCTATTTCTTGTCCTCCCGCTCGTTTACGGCGCTTGGAGAGGATTCAAAAACGGGTTGATTATTGAAATTTTTACATTGTTGGCCATCATTGTTGGTATTTATGTCGCAGTGCATTTTTCTGACAAATTGAGCCACAAAATCATGGAAAACGTCGGAGAGGAATACAGTTCCACTCCGGCGATTTCTTTTACGCTTATCTTTCTTGCTGTTGGCGCTGTTATCTATTTTGGTGGTGTTGCCCTTGAAAAGGTAATTAAAGCCTTGAATTTGAGCGTGTTGAATCGCATGTTTGGATTGCTTTTTGGATGCATCAAAGCACTGTATTTGTTGAGTATATTACTCGTTACCTACGAATCGTATGACCCAAATGGAAAATTGATTCCATTAGAAAACAGAGCCTCATCCATGCTCTATTCACCCATAAAATTCACCTCAATAAAAACCATTCCTTTCTTGAGTGAATCGCGCTTATATCTAGAAAGCAAACTGGGTTCGCTCGAAGAAAACACCGAAGCAAACAATACCGAAGAACGCGAATAAAATGATGGAAACACAAGCTACGCCACCCAAAATGCTCCGTGGATTCCGCGTTTGGATTCCCTTGATTATAGGCTTAGGCGTTGCCGGCTATCTACTCTATTCCAATCTGAATGAGGCGCGCTTTGTAGAAGTGAAAGCGAATGAAATTGGCACGCACTTGTGGAAAGACAGCAACAACAATGGTATCGTTGAGCATTGGCTAGAGGAAGAATTCTTACCCGATACCGCTGGACAATATAGAAAGCAAAACATCTCAGATATTCTTTCTGACATTCAATGGTCGGGACAATCCACCGTATTTATTCTTTTGGCCATACTCATGATTTTCGTGCGCGACTTGGGCTATATCATTCGAATCCGGCTACTTACCGATAAAAAACTGAGTTGGCATCGGTCATTTGTAGTTATTATGATGTGGGAATTCGCATCTGCTCTTTCACCAGGCGTTGTGGGGGGAGCAGCTGTTGCAATGTTTATTCTCAATCGCGAAAAAATCCCGTTGGGTCGCGCCACAGCTCTGGTGGTGATAACAGCGTTTATGGATAATTTATTTTTTGTATTGTGTGTGCCAATTGTTGTGATGATTGTTGGATATTCAGTCATGTTTGCCGATTTTTCTGGTGATGTTTCTAGCGGACTCATTACCTTGTTTTGGTTGGGATATGGTATCATTGTTTTGATTTCCTTGATGTTGTTTATCAGCTTGTTTTTCCAGCCGAGACTCATCAAATCGATGTTGATGCTGATTGCCAAACTGCCCTTTATCAAAAAATACCGCGAAGATTTCCGACGAACCGGTGATGAAATTGTCATTACATCCAAGGAATTTAGAGGGCGAAGTGCTAAATTTTGGTTGGGCATTTTTGGCGCCACCTTCCTTTCTTGGACCGGACGTTATTTGGTCATCAACATGATTTTGGCCGCATTTTTATCCCTTGGCTTCTACGAGCATTTTGTGGTCCTTGCCAAACAATTCGCCTTGTGGATTATCATGCTCATTAGTCCAACACCAGGTGCTAGTGGCGTCGCAGAATGGGGTTTTACAAGACTTTTAGGATCTTTTGCTACATCCGCTTTGTTGATTTCATCATTAGCCATACTCTGGCGTTTGATTAGTTATTTCCCTTATTTATTTATCGGAAGTTTGCTGATGCCGAGGTGGTTGAAGAAGAAATAATTCAAAAATATTGTATCTTTCGTCCATCGAACTTCGACTCATGAAAAATCAATTTAAACTCGAAATTGCAGCATTGGGCTTGTTTTCAATTCTATTGCTCCTTGCAAGAATGGATTTAATGCCAAACTTCGTTCATTTGTTTTATGCACTCTTAATCAGCGTTTCCTTTTTTCCGATACGCTTGGTAATGAAAAAGGAAAACGACACCACATTGGTTCAAGTGCTATCGTCTTTCGTTGTGTCTTCATCAATAGTTATTATATCTTTGATTACTACAGTAGGAAACGAAAATCAATATCTAGTTGGTGCCTTGGCCATGTTATCGTTGTTGAACCTTGTTGGCGCCTTTTATTATTTTTCAAAAAGCGCTCAAAAAATGGCAGTGTTGCATTTGGCAGTTCAATTTATGCTGAGTATGTACTTCTTCTAAGAGAAGGCAAGATCAATTTTCGAAGACCATCCATAAAGATGGTCTTTTTTTGTGCATTTAACAATTCCCATTATCCTAATCTTTTTCCGATATTTGCACCCAAAACTTATACCATGGATACTTTACAAAATATATTGGTTCGTTCACATTCTGGTTTGCGCTATGTCGTTTTAGGCTTAATGCTCGCTGCCATCGTAAATGCAATCATGAAAAAGAAAAGCGGCGCATACAGCAATGGCGACAGAAAATTGAACTTGTTTGCCATGATTTCAGTTCACGTGCAATTGTTAATTGGATTGGTGCTTTATGCGATCAGTGAAAAAGTCAATTTCTCAGAAATGTTCTCATCAGCAGCAAATCGATTTTTTGGAATTGAACACATTTTCGGGATGCTATTGGCTGTTGTTTTGGTAACCATTGCACACGCAAAATCCAAGAAAATGGACGATGCCAACAAAAAACACCGCATCATTATGTTGGGCTATCTTTTTGCTTTGATTATAATATTCGCAACCATTCCTTGGCCATTTAGAAAAGAATTGGGTGTTACAACATGGTTCTAAAAGCAGCACTTTCTTTCCTAATAACGGGTGTTTTGTTTTCTGCTTGCACTTCTACTCCACCTGTAAAAGCTGATGGTTCACCAGATGCGGAGCGTTTATACAACATCCATTGTGCAGCCTGTCATAAACCAGACGGTACGGGAGGTGTTTCCGGAGCGAAAAATTTGAAAACAACCAAACTGAATGCCTCAGAAATAGAACAAGTCATCACCAAAGGTCAGGGGGATATGATGCCATTTGAGAGCATTTTGAAACCAGAAGAAATTCATGCTGTGGCGGCATTCGTCCACGATTTTAAACACTAATACACCATTTTGGGAGATTTCATTTTAACAGACAGCATAGCCGAACAAGCCGTTTTGGTCGGGGTAATTTCTCAGCATCAATCTGAGGAACAAGCCCGTGAATATTTGGATGAATTGGCGTTTTTAGTGGAAACGGCTGGCGCTGAAACCGTAGGTAGATTTTTACAGAAAATTGAATCGCCGCATCCCAAAACATTTGTGGGCACAGGTAAAATTCAGGAAATTAAGGACTTTATCACCGAACGGAATATAGAATTGGTCATTTTTGATGATGAATTGAGTCCTTCGCAATTGCGCAACATCGAACGCATTTTGGAATGTAAAATCCTCGACCGCAGCAATTTGATTCTGGATATTTTCGCCAAAAGGGCACAAACTTCTCACGCCAAAACACAAGTAGAATTGGCGCAATATCAATATTTACTACCTCGTTTGACCCGCATGTGGACGCACTTGGAACGCCAAAAAGGGGGGATTGGTATGCGTGGTCCTGGAGAAACACAAATTGAAACCGACCGCCGAATCATCAAGCAGAAAATTGCACTGCTTAAAGAAAAATTGATTTCTATTGACAAACAGATGAGTGTTCAGCGCGGCAATCGTGGCGAATTGGTTCGCGTGGCTTTGGTGGGATATACCAACGTTGGGAAAAGCACTATTATGAATTTGTTGAGCAAATCAGAGGTTTTTGCAGAAAATAAACTCTTCGCAACCTTGGATACCACGGTGAGAAAAGTGGTGATTCAAAACATTCCTTTTCTACTTTCAGACACCGTTGGTTTTATCCGTAAATTGCCCCACATGTTGGTGGAATCGTTCAAATCAACATTGGATGAAGTGCGCGAAGCTGATTTGTTGCTACATGTCGTAGATATTTCGCATCCGAATTTTGAAGAACATTACACAGTAGTAAATGAAACCTTGGCCGAAATAAAAGCCAACGACAAACCGACTATTGTTGTTTTCAATAAAATTGATGCCTTGCGCATGAGACCTGTACTGAACGACGATGAAATTGGTCTGCACGAACCCACACTTGAAGAACTCAAAACCATGTGGATGTCGAAGCTAGAAGACAATTGTGTGTTCATTTCCGCCCAGAAAAAGCAAAACGTTGACGAACTCCGCGACAAGATTTACGAAGAGGTGAAAACAATTTTCAAGGTGCGGTATCCTTATAACGACTTTTTGTTTGAGGTGGAGTAGGTATTCCATACGACAATCAAAAGTGTTTTCCAGTTTTCTAAACAAATTTGCCTTCTTAAATCATTGATTTTTTGCGTTCGGAACGTAAAACCTTACCGTGTAAATCATAATTCCAATTTTACATTTACACCGTAAAAAAGTAGATTTTTTCTTATTCTGATGAAAAAATGACTCCGCCTGCGTCAATTATTTTTGATTAATTTCGATAAATTAACCGTGCAAATCGAAAAATTAGTTTTACATTTACACGGTAAAAAACTAAAAATGGTTTCTAGATTTGCGCAAACGGACTTACTTGAACTGTTGGATCAATTTCCAGCAGTAGCAATTGTTGGTCCGCGGCAAGTGGGTAAAACTACCCTTGCTAAACATCTTGCTCAAGTCATTGGTAAAGATTCTGTTTACATTGATTTGGAAAACCCACGAGATACAATCAAACTCAGCGACCCCGTTTTATTCTTTGAGAACAACGAGGACAAATGCGTCATTCTCGATGAAATACAGCGCGACCAGCGACTCTTTCCAATTCTGCGTTCGA
Source organism: Crocinitomicaceae bacterium (assembly GCA_044233745.1). Classification (GTDB taxonomy): domain Bacteria; phylum Bacteroidota; class Bacteroidia; order Flavobacteriales_D; family Crocinitomicaceae; genus UBA6165. The sequence continues at coordinate 13,459 of JBIIJN010000051.1, read as the reverse complement.
TGATTGATAAAAAGCGCGTGCCGGCGAGATTTATTTTGCTCGGTTCGGCCTCTCCAGATTTAATTCGAGACAGCTCAGAATCTTTGGCAGGTCGCATTTTCAACAAAGAACTGATGCCTTTCAATTTGCGTGAAATTTCCGCGGACATAGATATGAACACCTTGCTCATTCGCGGTGGATTTCCTGAATCTTTATTTGCAAAATCCAACAAAATGAGTTCGCGTTGGATTGAAAGTTTTGTGCAAACTTATATTGAGCGCGACTTGCCGATGTTGGGTCTCCCTATTTCTCCAGCAGATTCTAGAAGGATTTTACGGATGTTGGCCTATTTGCATGGCGAACAAATCAACTACGCCTCGCTTTCCAAGTCTTTGGGGGTTTCGGCGCCTTCGGTGAAAAAATATGTGCAGTTTTTTCAGCACGCATTTTTAGTCGATTTGCTTGAGCCATACACCCAAAACATCAGCAAGCGACTAGTGAAATCCCCCAAACTTTACATCAAAGATTCGGGTTTGGTCAATCATTTTCTGGGCATTGATAGCTACGATGATTTATTCGCCCATCCCAATGTTGGCAATGTGTGGGAAGGTTTTGTGATTCAGCAAATCAAATCGATTTTGCCATTCAACACCACTTTAAGCTATTACCGAACGAGTCATGGTGCCGAAATCGACCTCATCATTTCTTTGCCTAAAAATGTCACAATTGGCGTAGAAATTAAATTCAGCTCATCACCAAAACTCACGCGAGGCACATACGAAGCGATGGACGATTTGAAACTCAAACACCTGTATGTAATCATCCCAACAGATGATTCCTATCAGCTCAAATCGAACATAACGGTGATGGGAATAAAAATGTTTATGGACGATTTTATCAAAAAACATGGATAATAATCAAACAAAATAACCGTGTAAATCGAAAAGTAAAATTTAGATTTACACGGTTAAAAACAAACTAAATAAAACAAATAATCATGCTCACCTCCGCTTTCCACCTCATCGCCAACACCACACCTACCAAAGCTTTTGAATTGCGCGAAATAGAATTGCCCAAGCTAAAACCCGACCAAGTGCTCATCGAAGTTGAAGCTTTTGGTTTGAACTACGCCGATGTGATGGCGCGCAAAGGTTTGTACCGCGATGCGCCGCCAAAACCTTGTGTGCTCGGCTATGAGGTAGTCGGTAGGGTTATAGAAACGGGCTCAGATGATTACAGCAATTTAATTGATCAACGTGTGGTGGCTTTCACGCGCTTTGGGGGATACGCGAAACATGCCATTACACAAGTGGATGCCTTGATGCCTGTTGATGATGCAATTTCTGCGGGATCGGCTTTGGCTTTGACCACACAATATTTGACCGCTTATTATATGGTGTATATGGCAGCACAGATTTTACCTGGCGACCATATTTTGGTTCATGCTGCGGCTGGTGGTGTGGGTACTGCGCTGATTCAAATATTGAAAGAACGCGGTGCAGTTGTTTATGCGAAGTGCGGTGCCGATAGCAAAAAAGACTACGTGATGTCACAAGGTGCCGATTTCTTCATCAATTATAATCATAACGACTACATACAGACATTACAGTCGCAATTGAAAGGAGAAAAACTGGACGCATCCATGAATCCCGTGGCGGGCGCGACCTTCAAAAAAGACATGGCGCTACTCAGACCAGGTGGAGGGAAAATGATACTTTTTGGCGGATCAGATTTGACGAATGCGAAATGGGGTATTTTGTCACAGTTGAACTTCGTGCGCAAAATGGGCTTGATTACCCCCATTGTGTTGATGATGAAATCACAGTCTATCATTGGCGTGAACATGTTGCGCATTGCCGATAATAACCCAAAAATGATGCGTGCGTGTATCAAAGGCGTTCAAGAATTGTATGAAAAAGGTGTTTTAAAACCTCAAGTGGGCGCAGAGTTTAAAGCAACAGAATTGGCCGAAGCACATGCGTTTTTGGAGTCTGGGAAATCGGTGGGGAAGGTGGCTGTGGTTTTTTAGCGATTGGCGGCTGGCAATTGGCGGCTGACCGATGTCAAGAACCAAAAGCTAGCAGCCAGCAGCCAAATTAACCATTTTTTTGACTATTTTATAAGCACTAATAATTTTTTTTCTAACTTCGCCCAACCAAAACCTACTTATTATGAATTTTGAAAAGACAGAACAGGGCGTCCTGACCCTCGATTTTATCAATCAAACTGAGCGACATGTTTTCCTAACGGGCAAGGCTGGAACAGGAAAAACGACTTTACTCAAACAAATTATCGAGAGCACACACAAGAACGTGGTGGTGGTTGCGCCGACGGGTATCGCAGCGCTGAATGCTGGCGGGGTAACTTTGCACTCCATGTTCCAATTGCCGATTGGATGCTTTGTTCCAGCTGATGTTAGCAATTACAACGGTCGCGTGTATTTTGAAACGCCTCGAAGTTTGAAAAACCACCACAGGATGTCGCGCCAAAAACTGAGTATCATCCGCCAAATGGAAGTGTTGGTGATTGACGAAGTGAGTATGTTGCGCGCCGATTTGCTTGATGCGTTGGACTACACTTTGCGTCGTGTGCGGAGAAACAACGCTGTTTTTGGTGGGGTTCAAATGCTCTTCATTGGCGACCTGATGCAGCTGCCTCCCGTGGTTAAAAACGAAGAATGGGATTTGCTTTCAAAACACTACCAAAGCATGTTCTTTTTTCAGGCGCATTCGATCAAGAAAGAACCGCCTTTGTATATAGAACTTTCCACTATTTTCAGACAAGAAGACCAGCGTTTTATTGATTTGCTGAATCGTTTGCGCGACAGTAAAATGATGTCCTCCGATTGGGAAATTTTGGATCAATATGTGAAACCCAATTTCAAGCTTTCAGACAATCCGGGGTTTATTTTGTTGACCACACACAATTATAAGGCCGACCAAGTAAACGACAGTAGTTTGCGCGCTTTGACCAGTGCATCGTATAAATTCAACGCTGAAATTACGGGCGATTTTCCAGATAAAATTTATCCTGTGAATCCCAGTCTGGAACTAAAACTCGGCGCTCAGGTCATGTTTGTGCGCAACGACCAATCCATTCAAAAACGCTACTACAACGGCAAAATCGGCAAAATTGAAGTACTAACAGACGATTGCATCAAAGTACGTTGCGACGATGATAATTCCTTGATTGAAGTGGAGCGCCACGAATGGGAAAACGAGCAATATTCCGTGAATGAAAACACCAAGGCAGTTGAAAAAACCGTAATTGGCACTTTTGTTCAATATCCTTTGCGTTTGGCTTGGGCGATAACGGTTCACAAAAGTCAGGGACTCACCTTCACCAAAGCGGCTTTGGATGTGCAAGATGTTTTTCAACCCGGACAGGCTTATGTGGCATTTTCACGTTTGCGCTCCCTCGACGGCTTGGTTTTGCTCAACAAATTGCGACTCCAAAACATGCAAAACACGAGTGACGTATTGGACTACACTTCACAGGAATTCGATTTCGACCGCGCCAAAAACATCTTGGGCGAGGCATCGGAAAGCTATATGCGCAAATATATCAAGCAGACTTTTGATTTACAATTGTTGCTCGATATTTGGAATACCCACTTGCGCACCTACACCGATATTCAGGAAGGCGCTTTGAAAAACAAGTTCACGCTTTGGGCACATGAAACCACTGCGCATTTGTTGCCTTTGGTGGATGTGAGTCAGAATTTCCGAGCCTACATTGAAAACAACTTCAGGAGCGCAAACTACGAAGCGGTTACCGAAAAAATTGACGGCGCCAAAAACTATTTCATCAAGCAATTGGAAGCCTTTGGCAGCAGTTTGTACTTGCAATTGGCAATGGTGAGCAAAGCCAAAAAATCAAAAACCTACTTCAATGAGTTGTTGGAAATAGAAGAACAATTTTTGCTGTTTTTGAGGAAAATAAACAACTGTCACGCCTTGGTTTTGGCATTTACAAAAGGGGGCACCTTAGATAAAACTTTGCTCGACGAAAATTTTGTTGCCCGTTACCGCGAGCGCATGTTGGCGCAAACCAAAGAACTCATCCAGCAAAAATCGCCCGAGTTGCTCGCCGAAGAAAACGACGCAATTGAGCAAGCTTTAAATAGCAAAAAGAAGAAAAAAACCGACAAACCAGAAAAAATTCCAACCACAGAAATCACCTTTCAAATGTGGAAAGAAGGCAAAACAATTGAAGAAATTGCGGCTATTCGTTTGTTCACCCAATCCACCATAGAAGGGCACTTTGAAAAACTCATCGCAGAAGAAAAAGTGGACATTGGCGATGTTATGGAAAAAGCGACCTTGGACAAAATCATGGCTGCCATTGATGCCATTCCAGATGCCGAAAGCACGAAACCCATCAAAGAAATTTTGGGCGATGAAATCAGTTTTGGACAGATTAAAATGGTGATGGGGTATCGGAAATTGGTTGGGGTTTGAATTGGAGTTTAGCCAGCCATACCCACACCCACAAATCGCAACTTGTTGTTTATCAAAAAGAAATTATAGGTTCTTGAGGATTCTGTGGTGGTTTCTTCTTCTTCATCATATTGGTGATACCTGGTGTAATGAAGCATCAGTGACAGTGAATTTTCTTCGCTAGAGTAATTGGCGTACATCTTAATTCCCTCCTCACCGATGCGAACTTCTTGTGTTTCAAACTTACCTTCTGCAAACAAAATTTTTGATTTTATCTTCAACAGATGATCAATGAAGTCTTTATCAAAAATTCTTTTGTATTTTTTGTCGAAATCCTGTGATGAAAACGTCTTGCCATTATCAATATCAGACCAATCTTTCTCATCAAGATAGGCAACATACCAAATATCACCCGCCTCCATCGGAAAATCAACAAACTCTTTAATCGCCTTTAAATCTTGTTGGTAAACAGCATCGCGAAAGGCAACAAATTCCTCGAGCCAAATGGAATCGTAGTTCACAGAAGGTTCATCGCTGACCTCTGGTGATAAGCTGTTTTCTTCGCTTGATTCTTGATTGGATGTGTCAGGATTGGAGCATGATGCAACAAAAGCCATTGAAACAAAACAAATGAGTAGAACTCCGAAAAAACGATCTTTCATAATCTTTAAAATTGAGGTTTTACTTTTGCATATCCAGCAAATCTTGATCGATGCACTCATTGCGCATTTTATACATTTCTTCTGGACCCATTTCGTAGAAAGGAGCACAAAGCGAATCGATGCGTTTTCTGAGTTGATTCAATTCGGCTTGTTGTTCTGCGCTTACCTCATCGGCATAAAGCAGTTCATTGGAAAGCTTATTCAATTCGTCGGCCTCATGAATACAGTGACACAATTCATTGGTGCGCGAGCAAGCCATCATAGCAAGAGAACCCAGTAGAACAAATAAAACTTTCATGCGTTTTTTTTGACAAAAATAGCGTTTCAAACAGATTCGCAATGATGGGTTTAAAAAACTTCTATTTTTACCAACCAAATCAAAATACATGGAGGAACTCGTTGCCCTTAATATCCAATCGAAATTGCCGAACCTTGGCACTACTATATTCACCACGATGAGTGCTTTGGCTAACGAACACAAGGCAATCAATCTATCTCAAGGCTTCCCTGATTTTCCACTCGATGCACAATTCGAAGCCATTCTCCAAGAAAGTCTGAATAAAAATGTGCACCAATATGCACCAATGATGGGTTTGCCTAAACTGCGCGAAGCCATTCAAAAGTTGATTACTCGTGAACAAAAGCGTGAACTTACTGTAGATGAAATATTGATAACCGCTGGAGCAACACAAGCCATATTCACAGCGATTCAAGCATTGGTAAACAAAGACCATGAAGTGATCATTATCGACCCAGCCTATGATTGTTATGCACCAGCTATTCAATTGATTGGAGGAACTTGTATTCATATACCCTTGACCCACAGTCTTTCGTTGGATTTAGACCGCATCAAATCTGCCCTGAATGACAAAACTAAAATGCTCATCATCAACAATCCCCACAATCCGACTGGAGCTGTTTTTGGGCAAGATCAATTGAAGGAATTGGTCGGAATTTTGAATGGATTTCCCAATTGTTTGGTGCTTTCTGATGAAGTTTACGAGTTCATCAATTTTACCGATGAAGCCATCACGATGCACCAATTTGAATCGCTTCAAAACAGATTGATTACCGTTTCTTCTTTCGGCAAAACATTGCATGTAACAGGTTGGAAAGTCGGTTATTTAACTGCACCCAAACACCTCATTTCAGAAATTGCCAAAGTGCATCAATATTTAGTTTTCTCGGTGAATCATTATGCCCAAGATGCCATTGCCGATTATTTGAACATCGTTGATATCAGTGCGATATCCGCCATGTATAATCAAAAACGAACCCTGTTGCACGGACTCCTTGAAAACAGTCGCTTCAAACTTTTGCCTTGTTCGGGCACCTATTTTCAGCTGATTGACTACAGTGCCATTAGCCAAGAAAAAGATGAAGATTTTGCCATTTGGCTCACAAAAGAAATTGGTGTAGCCAGCATTCCGATTTCCGTTTTCTTCCAAGAAGCATATTCACAAAATGTACTCCGTCTGTGCTTTGCAAAAAGTGAAGAAACATTAACCCAAGCCGCCCAACGATTATGTCAGATTTAAAAGTAGCCTTGGTTCAAACCCAGCAATTTTGGGAAGATAAAGCCAAAAATTTACAACATTTCGACACCTTGTTGTCTGCTCAACTTTCTGAGTCGGTTGATGTACTCATTTTTCCTGAAATGTTTCACACCGGATTTACCATGAATGCAGAAGCGCTGGCAGAAAAAATGGAGAATTCAATGGGACTGAATTGGTTAAAAACCAAATCCAAATCACTCGACTGTCTTTGTGTGGCATCTCTAATTATCACAGAAAATGAGCATTATTTCAATCGCATGGTGGCTGTTCACCCCAATGGAAATGTTGATTACTACGACAAAATCCATCTTTTCTCATTGGCCAAAGAAGATGCATATTACACCCCTGGCAGCGAAAAAACGATTGTTTCCTTTCGCGAATGGAAGCTATTGCTTCAGGTGTGTTACGATTTGAGATTTCCAGAAAATTGCAGAAATAACATCTCAAAAGACGGCACATTTGCCTACGATGCCATCATTTATGTTGCCAACTGGCCTGAAAGAAGAATCGCACATTGGGATAAGTTACTGCCCGCTAGAGCTATTGAAAATCAGTGCTTTGTATTGGCATTGAACCGTGTTGGAAGCGATTATAACCAACTACAATACAACGGATCAAGTCAAATAATTGATGCCATGGGTCAATATATACAGACACCCATTTTAAACAAAGAAAATATCTCTGTTTCTTGTTTATCACAATCAGATTTGGATGGCGTTCGTCATTCTTTGGCATTTTTAAAAGACAGAAAAGTAAATTTTTGAGCTTAGACCTGTTATTTTCCTTGATGAAAATATGTTGTGTAAGCATTTTATTTAAAAAAAGCCTTAACTTTGAGGTTCGAAAAAAAAATTGATAAACATGAAAAACAAAATTATGCTATTGTCTGCTTTTGTTGTGACGCTTGGAACAACGATTGCACAAAACAACTTACCTGTTCTTCCTGTGAAGAATGCAGCTGCCGCGAGCCCTGCAACTGAAGCAGTGGATTTTAAGCCAGAAAATGCCATTATCGTTGCACCTAAAGGTGGTGGCGTTTGGTTTGATGGCTTTGAAGATGCAAACAACTGGACTGCAGCCGGACCTGTTGGTGCCAATCCACCTGAATTTGGATGGTCTATCGGTACTGCTACAAACAGCTGGTACAACGGTTTTCAAGCAAACATGAACACTTCTGGTTCATTTGCTCGTTTCAGAAATGGTACTACAACAACTGCTGTTGCTGACGGACCTTTCACTTTGACTTACACTGGAACAATCGATTTGACTGGTGTTCAAGTGCCACACTTGGAGTTTCACCAATATGGTGCGCGTTTCATCACCTTGCAAGCTGTTCAAATATCTTTGGATGGTGTGACTTGGGTAACAGTGAAAGACAATAACGATATCGCTCCATTAACAAGCACGGGAGGTGCAGTTTATCCTCACCCGATGTTGAGAAGAGTAAATTTAATGCCTTATTTGAGCGGTGATATTTCTCAAGTTAGAGTTCGTTTGTTCTGGAATGGTGCGCAAAACGGTGCTAATCTGAACTTTATCGACTACGGTTGGTATGTTGATAACATGACTATTGTGCCTGGTGATGAAAACGATATGACTTTGATCAATAGATATGCTTATTTAACTGGTCAATTGGGTTACATGCATACTAAAGTTCCTGTATCTCAAGTGCCAACAGATGGTTCATTGAAAATTGAATTCAAAGGAGATGTTGCAAACAATGGTGTTGAAACACAAAACGCTTATTTGAATGGTGTAACTACCAACTATGACGGTGACGGTTCTCCGGTAACAGTAGCTTCAACGCAAAACGACACCTTGTATATTACTGGCGCTCCTGCATTTACAGTTCCTGCCACAGCTGGTGTTTACAACTTTACTTTAACTGTAATGTCCAACAACACATTGACCAACACAGGTGATGATGTTGCTTCTTTCCCATTTGAAGTTACTCCAGCAACTGGTGGTGCAAATGGTGGTGTAATGGCAAGCGACTTCTACACAGGTGTTCCTGCGTCAATGACTGGTGGATTTACAGGTTGGGCTGAACCAGAAGGTGACCCATCTATTGGTACTTGGTTTGAGATTTTCCAAACAGCAAGTGGACCATTCAACAACATTGGTGCTGTTGATGTGGGTATTGCAAATATTGCGGCAGGTGGCCAGGCAGATTATCTTGGAAATACTGTTTACGCTCAAATCTGGAAGTTTGTAAATGATGAGTTTGTATTTGCTGGAATTACTGCTGAATATCAAATCACGGCTGCTGATTTTGGAAAAACGGTTCGTTTGTATTTCGATGAAAACTGTATCAACGTTACAGCTGGTGAAGACGTTGCTGTTATGGCTTCTTTCTCAGAAAGTGCTCCTATTCCGGTTGCATTTGCAGGTGAATCTTTGGCAGGTACAACGATCGGTATGGATGGTTCAACTTTCGTATCTTTATCACCAACTGTTGATGGTGGAACTTATGTTCGCGTACCTGTTGTGCGTCCAGTTTTCACTTGTTTCGTAGGTTTAGAAAACGAAACAATTGATGCAAGTGATGTAACAGTTTATCCTAACCCAGCTGCTGAAACGGCCAATGTTCAAATGTCTTTGAACGGTGACGAAAACGTAGTAATCGTGATTCGCGATTTGGCTGGCAAAACAATCCAAACCATCAACGCTGGTCAATTGACTGTTGGTGCTCACAACATCACAATGAACTTGGAAGGTATGGCTCAAGGTATGTACACAGTTACTATCTCTGCTGGTACTTCTACAATTACTCAGAAATTGATTGTGAAATAATCACTCTCCAATATGTTTAAAGAAGGACGTCGAATTTCGGCGTCCTTTTTTTTTGCGTCGCTTTGCATTTGCAAGATGCGCAATTAGATATCTAAGCCAGGACAACAAAATCGCTGTGACCTATTCTTGTTACGGAAAGCTTTCTTATCGAAGAAAAAATCTTACATCAAACTTGAGTTAGAAAGCAAAAAAAAGGGATACCATTTCTGATATCCCGCTAATTTTATAAAAGCAAAACGTTTATCCAATCATCACCGAAGAAACGCTGCTCACGCTTAATTCCTCTGAATTTACAGTAAGAACAGGAATACTCGATTCATTTTCAATCAGGAACTGAAGGAAACCGCTAACACCTTTAATCAAGGAGGAGCTGAAGAAAGTGGCCGCAAATAAATCCGCATCTACTCCATCGGCATAGGTCATCAATTCTTTTTCAAAATCCTGAGATTTATCAATATCAGCAACAACGAAATCGATTTTCTGTTCTGTGAAAAAATTCTTCAATAGCATCAAATTCGATTTCATCTTAGATTCAATCAAACTGTCTTTGTCGTGGAAGCCAATCAAATGGACTTTACTACCAAACTGCTTGGCTATTCCCGCGGTAAACATGGCAACTTGAACACTTTCTTTCTCGTGACTAAACGGGAACACGATGTTCTTCATTTTATCGATATACTTGTTTCCCTGTGTAATCATGAAAGGCGAAGAAGTTGAATTAACCAATTTCAAAGCATGGCTACCCATCAATTTTTGCATGCCTTTGGCGCCGTGCGTACCCATTACTATAAATGCTACATTCAACACTTCGGCAGCTTTGGCAATGTCATCGTAAATATCACCGACCAAAACACGGTATTCGACCAACTCTCGCTCTTCATCTTTCAACGCGGCGATTACTTTTTTCATCTTTTGTTTGGCCTCAATTTTATCGGATTTTTTTGAAACGATGTGCACAGACATCACCGAGCCTTTGTTATAAACGGCCAAATCGATGCCCAAACGCAAGGCACTTTCAAATTTATCACTAAAATCACAAGGAACAAGGTAAATAGGCTTTTGCATGAATTTTAAATTTTGAGCAAAAGTAGAAAATTAAAGCTTTGAAAAAATTTGATTTTTAGCAGGTTTTGAAAAATCATTTCGTGCCGAAGCGCTGCTCCAAAATCTTGTAGCGATAATCAAAAATGCCTTGAACCTTTTTATCGACAAACAATTTGGAAGCTATCCAGCCCAAAAAAGACATTCCAACATTATAATGCAAAATATCAGTCATCAAAACACCACCGTCTTTTTCTTCGAAATGGTGCTCATGGTGCCAAATATGATAGGGTCCAACGCGCTGTTCATCAACAAAAAATTTCCTGTCGGACACATGTGTAATTTCAGTAACCCAGTTCATTGGTATATTGAACATAGGACGAATGGAATACATAATGAACATACCGGGATACATTTTTTCAGGCACATCCGACTTGATTTCGAAAACCATATCCTCGGGAGTGATTTCATTCAGATTTTTCGGACTTGAGAAAAAATCCCAAGCTTCATCGAGGGAAATGGGCAACCATTGTTGGCTATACAGACGCTTCATATTATTGAATCAATTAGGGTTGAATGAGTGAAATGTTAATTTTTCTGTCTTGAGTAAGGGAGATTTGAACCTCGTCAAATTTGGGTGCACGCATAAAAGGCTTGAAATTTCTGCTGAATCCGTAAGGCTCCGTAGGGGCGCCAAAAAAGTTCTTATCCAATTTCTCATTGCCATTCAAATCATGATAAACCGAAACGGCATATTCGCCTTTAGGCAAGGAAAACGTGTGAGTAATCTTATCGTTTCGCACCTCTACGATGGCATAAACAAACGGTGTTGTGGTCACAAGAAAACTTTCCCTTTTGTCGATGGCCAAACGCATCGATTGTCCTCCAAGGTGGCGAATATTATCAACCTCAATGATAAGCTTAGCTTGTTCCTCATTTTTCTGGGTAACAAACTGCGCACAAGGAAGCCAAAGCGCCAGCAAAATTGAATTGAGCAAAACCATGATGTAAAAACAAAACAAGGGAAACAAAGTTCGATAAAAGAACAAAGTTTGTTTGGCCGTTGATTGTGTACCTCAAGTAAACCGTTGAGTCAAAAAAAGCAGTGCCCAATGATTACAAATCAAGTTGGTCGAATAGAAAGGTCTCATAGCCTTTTCCGGCTAGAAAGCGATAGAGCTTTTGCTTTTTGGTCCAATCATTTTTTTCCTTGTCTAATTCGGCCCATTTGCGCTGAGCCAGGTTCTTGAGTCGCTCTAGATATGCGTCGTCGTCAATTTCAGAAAGTCCGCGTTGAATAAGCTCATTGGGTACAAATTTGGCTTTCATATGGCTGCGAATTTTAACGCGACCCCAGCCTTTAATCACAAATTTGCCCGAAGCATAACTCCGGGCAAATCGTTCTTCATCTAAATATTTATTGTCGCGCAAAAAGCCAAGCAATTCCACAACTTCAGACTCGTTTAAATCGAAGGCTTTTATTTTCTCCTTAACCTCGTGCGTGCACCGTTCCTGATAAGCACAAAATGACTCCAGTTTGGTTTTCGCGGTTTGGTATTCGGGAGATTTAGCCATTTACCAATTCATTAAGATCTTTGTCAACAAATTTGTAGGATAGCAAAGGCATGTCTGAAACACCACGCACGGGCACCCATTTTTTTGTCTCCAAGAACCAACGCATTTGCTTAGAAATGAAACCTTTTTTGAGGTATGCCTCGATGTAAGGATGCACCCAAAGCGCAAATTTCGGTTGAGCACTGTCTGCCAAATGGCTGCGCAAATCGCCCTCAATTTCTTCAACCAACAAAATAGAAGCCTGAACTTCGCCAGTGCCTTTGCATGTTGGACACGATTCATTGGTTTTGATATCTGTTTCTGGACGCACACGTTGGCGCGTAATTTCAACAACACCAAATTTGGAAGGAGGCAAAATATTGTGTTTCGCTCGGTCGGCTTTCATGGCTTCTTTGAGCGTATCAAACAACATTTTGTTGTTCTCCTTGTCGTACATATCAATAAAATCGATGGCAATAATGCCCCCCATGTCGCGCAACCTCAGAATACGTGCGATTTCATGAGCAGCCTCTACGTTGGTGGTTAGCGCATTGTCTTCCTGACCATCTGCACCTTTTCTATTACCGCTATTCACGTCGATAACGTGCATGGCTTCGGTGTGTTCAACAATCAAATACCCACCAGAAGGCAGCGGCACTTTTTTGCCAAAGCACGATTTAATTTGTTTGTTGATACCAAACTTCTCGAAGATATTCACTTTGCCATCATAGGCTTTGATGATTTTCTCTTTGCCAGGCGCAATTTCGGAGATAAACGCCTTCATGCTTTCGAGGGCTTCAGGGTCGTTGATATGAATTTTTGAGAAATCCTCATTTAACATATCTCGCAGCAAGGCGGATGCTTTGTCTATCTCACCTAAAACGCGTGTTGGCGGTTTGCTGGTAAGCACATTTTCATACATGCGTTTCCACTTGGCCAGGAGGTTTTTCAAATCCTGATCAAGCTCTTCAATCTTTTTGTTTTGCGCCACTGTGCGAATAATAACACCAAAATTTTTGGGTTTGATACTCTGCATGATGTCGCGCAAACGATCGCGTTCGGAGGCTTCACGGATTTTTTGGGAAACAGAAACTTTGTTGGAAAAAGGAACCAAAACAATATAGCGCCCGGCTAAGGTAATTTCCGAACATAGGCGCGGACCTTTACTTGAAATGGGTTCTTTGGCTACTTGCACCAAAATGGGCTGGCTATGCGATAAAATGTCGCCAACTTTGCCCTCTTTGGGTATATCTTGTTCCAACTGGAAATACAGCAGGTCTGCAACTTTCTGCTTTTTGTTTAGGGAGTCTTTTAAGAACTTGTTAAGAGAATTGAACTGAGGACCTACATCTAAATAATGTAAAAATCCATCTTTTTCATAACCTACATCAATGAAGGAAGCGTTCAGCGAGGCGGCAACTTTTTTAACTCTACC
>JBIIJN010000121.1:0-5040 GCA_044233745.1 Crocinitomicaceae bacterium | reverse complement strand
TTTACGAATTGACGATATTCGTTATTCGAAATTTCGGTTTGATCCATGTAGAAAGCTTGCACAGAAACTGCGCGATTTCTAGTTTGATGAACGAAAGGAACATCGGAATCATTCTGACCCATGTTGAATGAGCCACCTGGGATGTAAACCATACCCAAGGGTAATTCAGGGTGGTATGGTAATCTTCCTTCTACTCCTATCACATGACCGGAACGGGTGGAGCAGGAGTATAAAAACAAACCAATGAAACTTAAGAAAATTAGTCTTTTCATTTTGTTAAATTTTATGGTGCCTAGTTTAACGACTAGACACAGCGAACTTCAGGTTAATAACGAAGGTTCAAAAAATAGGTTACAAAATTCGATAAAATAATATTACGAATTACAAATGTCTTGGATTTTTGTGAATGGTAGGCGGTGGAACTGGAATCGGTCTGCAATAGCGCAACATGATTTCATGCGTACCCCAAGAGATGTTTGCCAATCTGTTTGTAGTGATGTCGTAGGAATAACCAATTGTTAAGTTTGGAATAACTTCCATACCCAACAACACTAAAACAGCATCTGAGTTTCTGAAACCAACACCACCATAGAAGCGCTGCTGATAAAACATGCGAGCAGATAGATCAAATGAAAATTTATTCATATCTGTTCTGAGTAAGGTATTTAAATCCAAATCCCAGTTTGAAAGGATATCTTCTTTTTTCCAGCCACCCATCAAATAATAGTGACGTGCGGTGTTGTAGGTTAAGAGTGAGCTAGTGGCTGATGCAAGAACGGATTCTGACAAATGTGTAGAAGAGATACCTACATAGAAGTTTTGTTGTGAACGGTAAAAAATACCAAAGTTGAAGTCCATATTGGTAGCAGCAAAACTTTGTGGAAGTAGGTTGTCTACAACTCCTGGCTGTGGCGTAACCCAAATAGGGTTCTGACCCATATTAACGATACCTGCACCCACTCCAACAGAAATAAAATCGCTATTTGGAAGTTTTATCTTATAGGATAAGTTCAAATGAGCAGTATTTTGGCGATTAAAACCAATTGCATCGTGCACAACGCTTACACCAGCTCCAAGATTTCTCACAAAGCGATTCAGGTTAGCTTCAACATTAAAGAACACAGAGTTTGGCGCACCATTAACTCTATCCCATTGATTTCTGTAAATTAAAGATCCACAAATGCCGTCTTCCGAACCTGTTGCACCAGGATTGAAGGTCATTTTAGTGTACATGCCATGCGTAACGGCTGCGTCTTGCTGAGCAAAAGTGTATTGCGCAAATGAAACGCAAATGATTGAAAATAAGCATAGTTGTTTTTTCATAAACTCGGTTTTATAAACGTTTGTTCGGTTGAATTGCACCAATAGAGTTGATACAATACGGCGCTAAAATAGATAAATTTCTTGAAGTGGGATAACTTTTGAAAAAAAATCAAATTGAGAGATTGCTAATTTTAGGTGAAGGAAAGTTTAAATAAAAATTTTCTGATAGGTTTTCCACCACAAATCTGGCACTTCGTCTTCTAGGGCTGTTTTGTAGTCGTCGTAGTTGCATGGTACCATATAATGACGTTCGTATCTCGATTTTTCGTGTGTGTGATAGGGTACTTCAATCCACCACCGGTCGCTTTTTGAGCTTTTGTAGAATACGATTTCGTCTTTAAACTGTGTGAGTGCTACGCGGTATTTTTGGTAATCTTTTTTAAGTCCTTTCGGGAAATCGCCAACGCGGCTGTTTACGCCGTCAATGATGTGCCAGATGATTTGTGCAGCGAGTTGGTTGTTTCCTTCAATGTTGTCGGGGTTCCAAATATTGTAGAGTCCGATAGATGTCATTTTATCACTGAAGCCGCAGTATCGTGCTATTTGACACATTTGTTCGGCATAGAATCCGTTGGGCGAGCTGAATTGTTCTCTGGGGTAATCACTATTTCTTGTAGCTAACAGATCAATTGAAACTAGGTCAGCATTTCTAATCAGTGGTTCGGCTATTGTGAAGTCTTTGTTGAATTCGCCCAATCTACATATGTCGAAATACAACTTATCCATCAAGTCGATTTCATTGGGGTTCACCAAATACATCTGTGTGCCAACTGTGCTATAATTAAAAAGGTGGTTGGGTTTGCGTTGTAAAATGTACTGGAGATAGTTGTTAGGCATCAGCGGTTCCTCTGGAAGACCAAAATCTGGACTGGCATCAATGGATACTATATTGACCAATTGCTCCAAATCTTTATAGGCATCGAATTGTGCCAAGGTCAAATCTTGTGAGCCACCAATTATAATGGGCAGAATTTCGGCTTTCACGAGCTCTTCAACAACTGAGGTGAGTGCAAAAAATGTATCGTTTGTATTTTGTCCTGGCAAGATTTCGCCTAAATCCACTATTTTTTTATTCCAGTTGCGTTTTGGATATAATCGATACAATTCCTCGCGAATGCCATTGCCATAATTTTCAAAATGGAAAGAAGCATTCATATTTCTAAATTCTGGCACAAAAACCAATGCGATATCTCCAGCTTGCAATTCTGGAAAGTTGATGCTGTTAGGATTTATGATATTTCCAAGGCAGTCTTTATATATGGATTGAAACTGCGAATTGATTGGATTGAAATAGATGGAAATATCCTTCATGTTTTATTTTTTGGAGGTTTTTTTGGCTTTTCCTTTTTTAGGCTGGGCTGCGGGGTCTTGCGATATTTTCAAACAATCGTCGTAGCTCAATGCATCGACATCAATATTTTTGGGCAGTTTGAAATTGTCTTTCCCGATTTTTAAATACGGGCCGTATCTACCGTTTAGTAGCTGCATATCAGGATTTTCATCAAACGACTTAATTAGTTTCGCAGCCTCTGAGATGCGTTTTTCGGTAATCAACTCGATTGCTCTTTCTAAGGTTATGCTCATTGGATCTTCTCCTTTGGGTATAGAAGTGAAAGCGCTGGCATGTTGGATATAAGGACCGAATCGTCCGGCATTGGCGCGCACATCTTTATCTTCAAATTGACCAAGTGTGCGTGGGAGTTTGAACAGATTAAGTGCTTCTTCGAGGGTAATGGATGTAATACTTTGGTTGGGAGCCAACGATGCAAATTGTGGTTTTTCTTCGCTTTCAGGGTCGCCAATTTGAACCATCGGTCCGAAGCGTCCTATTCTTGCAATCACAGGTTTGCCATTTTCTGGATGCATTCCCAGATGTCTTTCCCCCGAAGCGCGCTCTGAAGTTTCTAAGGTGTTTTCAACATTTTCATGAAATGGACCATAGAATTTCTTAATCATATCCGTCCAGTTCAATAAACCTTGAGCAATATCATCAAATTCTTTTTCTACATCTGCGGTAAAATTATAGTCCATGATATCGCCAAAATGTTCAACCAAGAAATCAGTAACCACAATGCCGATATCTGTTGGGGAAAGTTTATTTTTCTCTGCACCTGTTGTTTCTGTTCGAAGCTCGTGTGAGATAGCACCATTTTTCAACACAAAATAATCGAAACTTCGTTTTTCGCCTTCTCGTTCTACTTTTTCTGAATAGCCTCTTTTTTGAATGGTTGAAATGGTTGGCGCATAGGTGGATGGTCGTCCAATACCAGATTCCTCCAATTTTTTTACGAGGGTTGCTTCCACATATCTTGAAGGTGGTCGTGAAAATCTTTGAGTAGCATATATGGATTTGCTTTCAAGCACATCGCCTTGCACTACTTTAGGAATTATTGATCCCGTGGCTTCGTCTTCTTCGTCTTCATCTGAAGTTTCAAGGTAGAGTTTCATAAAACCATCGAAGCGAATAATTTCACCACGCGTAATAAAATGTTCTTCAATTTTCGGACTTGTAATTTTGATTACCGTACGTTCCAATTGAGCATCTGCCATTTGCGAGGCCGTGGTTCTTTTCCAAATCAACTCGTAGAGTCGCGCTTCATCTCTAGAAGCATCAATGGCGTTGGTCATGAAATCGGTTGGACGAATGGCTTCGTGTGCCTCTTGAGCTCCAGCGTTTTTATTTTTGTATTGTCTTGTTTGGCTGTATTGTTCACCAAATTGAGTAATAATGGCTTGTTTTGATTTGTTTACAGCTTCTTGAGAAAGATTCACGCTATCTGTTCTCATGTAGGTAATGTGCCCTGATTCGTATAGATTTTGAGCTACTTGCATGGTGCGTGTAACGGAGAATCCCAATTTGAGCGAGGCCTCTTGTTGCAAAGTACTTGTGGTGAAAGGAGCAGCTGGAGATTTGGTTGCCGGTTTGGTTTGCACATCATCTATTGTGAAAATGGCGTCTTTGCATTTCTCAAGCAAAAGATTTACTTCTTGAGCTGAATCCAAATTTTTAGATAACTCGCTTTTGAAAGCAGCACCTTTGCTAAATTCTGCTTGTACCTTATAATAGGATGAAATTTTGAAATTTTGAATTTCGCGTTCACGTTCCACGATCAAGCGCACCGCTACTGATTGCACACGACCCGCTGATAATGAAGGGCGCACTTTTTTCCAAAGCACAGGAGACAATTCAAAACCCACCAATCTATCTAACACGCGACGTGCTTGTTGGGCATTTACTAATTCTTCATTGATCATTCTCGGATTTTGAATTGCTCTTTGAATGGCATCTTTGGTGATTTCGTTGAAGGTGATGCGTTTGGTGTTTTCTGGTTTCAGACCTAAAGTTTGATATAAATGCCAAGAGATGGCTTCACCCTCGCGGTCCTCATCCGTTGCTAGCCAAATCATTTCGGAAGTTTTGGCTAGTTTTTTCAGTTCGGCTACCACGGCTTTTTTGTCGGGAGTAACCGCATAATCAGGAGTAAAATTATTTTCTATGTCAATAGCAAGACCTTTTTTTTCAAGATCCCTAACATGGCCATAACTGGATTTCACAATGTAATCTTTTCCAAGATAATTTTCGATGGTTTTGGCTTTCGCAGGGGACTCAACGATGACTAAATTTTTACTCATGATGTATTTTTCTAAACAAGACAAACGAAAATCACTTTGGTTTTCGCGGTGCAAAATAAGGTCAAAAATGTAGGATATGCAAAC
>JBIIJN010000120.1:0-5186 GCA_044233745.1 Crocinitomicaceae bacterium | reverse complement strand
GGTCAATGTGCAACTGCGACAACAATGACAATTACTATCAATCCAAACATCACACCTACTTTTGCAGCAGTTGGACCTTTCTGTAGTGGTACGAATATTCCAGCATTGCCCACAACTTCAATCAATGGTTATACTGGAACTTGGAGTCCAGCGATTAATAATACTGCAACAACAAACTACACATTTACCCCAACTGCAGGTCAATGCGCCACGACGACAACTTTAACCATAACCGTTAATCCGAACATAACCCCAACTTTTACCGCAGTTGGACCATTTTGTAGTAGCGCGAATATTCCTGCCTTGCCAACATCTTCACTCAATGGTTACACTGGAACTTGGAGTCCAGCGATTAATAACACTGCAACAACAACTTACACATTTACCCCAACTGCAGGTCAATGTGCCACGACTACAACTTTAACCATTACCGTTAATCCCAACATACTGCCAACATTTTCACAAGTTGGCCCGTTTTGTACTGGGAGTAATATAGTACCTTTGCCAACTACCTCACAAAATGGTTTTACTGGAACTTGGGCACCTGCAATTAACAACACAACGACAACGTCCTATACTTTTACGCCAACGGTTGGTCAATGCGCTACTAATGCGTCAACAAGCATTACCATCACACCGCTGATAACACCCACATTTAGCCAACTTGGCCCCTATTGTGGGGGAGGAGTTATTCTAGCTTTTCCAACAACTTCACTGAATGGTTTTACTGGAACTTGGAGTCCTGCGCCAAACAACATGCAGACTACGTCATACACATTTACAAGTAACCCAAATCAATGTGCTGCAAACACATCCATGACAGTTGACATCACACCTGTAATACCGAGTGTGACCAATATTTCAATTTGTCAAAATGAATTGCCCTATAGTTGGAATGGTCAAAACATCAACAGTGCTGGACAATTTCAAGCAATTTTGAGTTCACCTAACGGTTGTGATTCAATAGCCATTTTAAATTTAACATTGTTACCCACCTTATCGAGCACAACGAATGTTCAAATTTGCCAAAATCAGATTCCCTACCTCTGGAATGGACTTTCTCTAAGCACTTCGGGCACAAACACCTTAACATTAACATCTCTTCAAGGTTGTGATTCATTGGCAACTTTAAACCTAACAGTAAACCCGATGCCAAACGCATCATTCACAGCCAACTATGAGGAGGGATGCGCACCATTACAAGTGACTTTCTCCAATAGCGGAGGTTCATCTGGCACATGTCAATGGAACCTTGGTAATGGCGTAGTTTCGAGTAACTGTGGTACTGTTGTAGGCACATACAATTCATTCGGATGCTATGATGTAAGTTTGCAAATAACGAGCGCTGCAGGGTGCTCAAGTACTTTGACTTTAGACGATATTGTATGTGTGAACCCACAACCTGAGGCAAGTTTTGTCGTAAATTCGCAACAATTGTCCAATTTTGATCCAACAGCTAATTTCACCAACACTTCAACAGGACATGTATCACAAACCTGGAATTTTGGTGATGGCAGTGGCACTAGCACTTTGAATAATCCACAACATACTTATCCAGAAGCCGCGGGATACTATTATGTGACTTTGGTCGTTGCCAATTCGCACGGTTGTGTAGATTCAACAACACAATTGATTGTTGTTGACAATGTTGTAGTTTTCTATGTGCCCAACACCTTTACACCGGATGGAGACGTATATAATGAAACTTTTAGACCCATTTTTACTGCGGGCTTTGATATTTACCAATACCAAATGGTGATTTTCAACAGATGGGGCGAAATAATTTTTGAGTCGAACAATTCTGAAATTGGTTGGGATGGCACTTATGGCGGCAACACTTGTCAAGACGGCACATACATTTGGCAAATCACTTACAAAGAAATTGGAAAGGATAAACGAAATGAAATCCGAGGACATTTCAATCTATTGAGATAAATCGACTTATCACTTTAATTAGAAGCCACATTGATAATTCAGTGTGGCTTTTTTCATTTTTTGAACATTCGCGCATTGGGAAGTTCTATTTTAAACTATTTAACACTAACTTTAACTGTTTTTTTCGGCAACCCAAAAAATTTAACAACGTTTTATTATCAGAACTCTATACCATGCGAAAATTATACAATCTTGCTGATAAGTTGAAGGCTTATTTCTTTCTTTCATTTTCAACTTTGGTTGTTTTGGGCCTACAAGCCCAAAACCACGATAGTGGGCAAATGACAGCACAGCCTTACAATTTTTCAACCTTTTATAAATCGAATCAAGCATCTTCACATCCCTATTGGAACAAATTTAATGTCGTAGGTTTTCAGGAACACCCGGAATTTGGCCTATTGCCGCACGATGCTCCATGTGAGAACTGCGTTGAAGATTATTCTAAGCGAACAAGAAATGAGCGCTATTTCCTAGACATTCAAGATACTTTTGTTTTTTACCAACAAACTGGTTATGGAGATTTGAACTATTGGAACGGTCAGTATTGGTTGAGTATAGACCACAGGCTTAAATCCAATGAAATCAAGGGCTTACATGCAAATTATTTTGCCAATCCGCTTTTCTTAAGCCCAGCCAACAAATCAATTGAAATTGAACACAACGGTTTGCTGCTGAAATTCAACAATTGGAAGCTATACAAATCTATTGATGATCAGAAAATATTTTTATTTGAAGCCAATTGGTCAGAATTCACTTCAGGCGATGATGGGGTTTTTGTGAAAAACATTTTTCCTGGAATAGACGCAGAATTCATCGTGATGCGAGGCACTGTTAAAACCAACTTCATTATCAATAACATAGAAGGCATTGGTGTTTTTGATCAACTCATTTTTGAAGACCAATTCAGTTTGAAAAATGGTCAAACCACAAGAACAATAGCCCATGAAAATAGCGCATCCAAAGAATTTATAGGGTCATTTAGCATCTACGACGATCAGATGCATGAGCTTGTTCAATACGGTGAAGGATTGGCCTATTCGAAAGCCGACCCGAAAAACAACAGCACCTCGTTAATTTATCAATTGTCGGATGAATCTGTAGCAATTTTAGTGCCTTCTGTTTGGTTATTAGAACAATTACAAAATTCTCCGGTCGTTATTGACCCTATTGTAACAGGCACCAATACACTGGCACAAGCTTCCATTTTGGGTTCCATGTACAATGCATCGTGTAATTTTATCAATAGCTGTAATTATAATTTAACGGTGGCAGCTCCGGCTAATGCAGTTTTTCAAAATGTTACAGCGAACTTCAGTTATATTGCTCAAGGCTTGTGTTGGATGAATGAAGGAGCAATGCGTTTCACAGTTGGTTCGTGTGTAAGCCCAAATCAGGCTGGATTCTTTTGGTTTTGTAACCAGACCGGCGGCGGTACTTGTACTGGTGTTAATATTCCCATTTACAATGATATAGCCGCATGTTTGCCAGCACCTGCTTGTGCGCCTCAAAATGTTACTTTCACGCTGCAATTTTTCAGAAGTTGTTGGGGTACAGCAGGATGTAACAACAACTGTATTGGTGCTGCATCAGCTTTTTCTGTCACTATCACGGGTAGAACACTTGAATATAGTAATCAAGCCAATCCAATAACGGTTTCTGCAACAACGATTTGTCAAGGTCAATCTATTACTGCAAGCACAACAGGTTTATATGGTGTGGCGCCATATACATACACTTGGAGTTTTAGTCCAACTGGTTTACCAACTATTGCCACCGGACAGAGCGCCAGTATAAATTTCCCTAACACAGGAACAATAACCTTGTATTCAGTTGTGACTGACGCGTGTGGAAACCAAATTATTGCATCCAGAATTATAACTGTAAACGCAGCTCCAATTGTAGTCGCAAATGCAACAAATTTAACAATTTGTCAAGGGCAAAGCACAACAATTTCAGGATCTGGTGGTGGTGCAACCTACACTTGGAACAATGGACTCGGCAATGGTATTAGCCACGTTGTTTCACCAAGCGTTACTACTACTTATTTGGTTTCATCAACTGTTTCGGGATGTCCGGGTTCGGCAACAGTAACAATAACGGTTTCACCCAATGTCACCCCAACTTTTGCGGCTGTGGGACCTTTCTGTAGCGGGGCAAATATTCCAACTCTTCCAACAACTTCACAAAATGGAATTACGGGAACTTGGTCACCTGCCATCAATAATACAGCAACCACAACTTATACTTTTACACCGACTGCAGGGCAATGTGCTACCACGGCAACGAGAACCGTTATAATTAACCCCAACGTTACCCCTACTTTTGCAGCAGCTGGACCTTTCTGTAGTGGAGCGAATATTCCTGCCTTGCCTACAACTTCTCTGAATGGTTTCACGGGAACGTGGGCCCCGGCGATTAATAACACTGCAACAACAACTTATACCTTTACACCAACAGCTGGACAGTGTGCAACTACGACAACATTAACCATCACCATCAATCCGAACATCACACCTACTTTTGCCGCAGTTGGACCATTTTGTAGTGGCGCGAATATTCCTGCCTTGCCTACAACTTCACTCAATGGTTACACAGGAACTTGGTCACCAGCGATTAATAACACAGCAACAACGACTTACACATTTACGCCTGCGGCTGGTCAGTGTGCAACAAACACAACTTTAACCATCACCATCAATACCAATATTACCCCAACTTTTGCAGCTGTTGGACCATTTTGTATTGGTGCGAATATTCCTGCCTTGCCTACGACTTCGCTCAATGGCTTCACAGGAACTTGGTCACCAGCAATCAACAATTCAGCCACAACGAGTTATACTTTCACGCCAACTGCCGGTCAATGCGCTTTGGCTACAACAATGACAATTACTGTCAATCCGAACATCACACCTACTTTTGCAGCAGTTGGTCCTTTTTGTAGTGGCGCGA
Organism: Crocinitomicaceae bacterium; assembly: GCA_044233745.1. Classification (GTDB taxonomy): domain Bacteria; phylum Bacteroidota; class Bacteroidia; order Flavobacteriales_D; family Crocinitomicaceae; genus UBA6165. The sequence goes on along the minus strand of JBIIJN010000120.1, from coordinate 302 downwards.
ATATTCCAGCATTGCCCACAACTTCACTCAATGGTTTCACAGGAACGTGGGCGCCAGCGATTAATAACACCGCAACAACAACCTACACATTCACGCCAACTGCAGGTCAGTGTGCAACTACGACCACCTTGTCCATTACCATCAATCCAAACATCACACCTACTTTTGCAGCAGTTGGACCTTTCTGTAGTGGAGCGAATATTCCTGCCTTGCCTACAACTTCTCTGAATGGTTTCACGGGAACGTGGGCCCCGGCGATTAATAACACTGCAACAACAACTTATACCTTTACACCAACAGCT
>JBIIJN010000005.1:0-64270 GCA_044233745.1 Crocinitomicaceae bacterium | reverse complement strand
GGTTTGTGCTTACGTGATCGTTAAAATATGTCAAGGAGACACAGAACTCTTGTTGAGGGTACATTTGTTTTAACTCTTTCAAGGTTGCTAACTGCGTATTAAATCCTAATACCACCTGATGTTCCAATCCTGCCATGGACCCACTTTTATCGATTATAAAATGATATATTGTTTTTTTGTTGTTCATAATTTTTGTTTTTATTTATTATTGGGCAAAACTATGGATGAAACACCATATGGAAAATTGTTTGCAACCTTGCAGAGAGTGCCCAGCAGGATTCAAATATTCAATTATTGGGAAAATAGTTGATAGAAAAGAACTGATTTTTCAATTGTGGTTATTGATTTCTACAACAATTTATGAAACCTTTGTCGAAATAAAAAACACGCTATTACCCTTCATCCTCACTATTTAAAACAATACGCGAATCGATGGCACATCTTCGGGAAGTACCAAAATCAACATCATACAACTTTTAATCTTCCCATCAACCGTATTAAAAATGTAAAACTCAATCAAGAAATAAATTTTGAAAAATGCTCAATCGACTGGGATGACTACTTCTTCGACATAATCGGCGTAATTCGTTACGACGAACCCCCTCAAGAAATTATTTTACATGTCAACAAAGAAACTTTCCCGTTTGTCCAGACGAAGCCCATACACCCTAATCAAACAATGAGGAAAATCAATGATCATTATTATGAAATTTGAATAAAAATCATTCCCAACAGAGAATTTATTAAGATCTTAATTTCTTTTGGTCAGGATATTACAATAAAATTGTCCTAATAATAGGAGGGGTTCAATTTGGTATTTTCCATCGTTTATTTGTTTCTTTTTTTAAACTCCTTAACACCTTCCTCTAAAAACTTTAAGAACTCTTCGGTATCAAATTGTTTTTTGTTGATTTCACTACCTTCAGGCTTTCTAAGTAATTCCTCGTTGTTATCCAATAAACAGTACATGGGTTGTGACGAAGAATTAAAATAACAAATTTGTATTTCAGCATTTTTCTTACCCAAAGTAGTGATTTTTTGTTGACTGAACTTTCCAATAAAATAGTCATATTCAGGCAGCTTTATTTTTTTGTCATCCACAAAAAGGGAAGCTATAACAAACTCTTCATTTAATAGTTTAAGCACTCTAGGGTCGCTCCAAACCAATTCTTCCATCTTTCTGCAATTAACACAACCGTGCCCTGTAAAATCGATGAACAAAGGTTTTTTAAGTTCCTTAGAACAAGCCACTGCCTCTTCATAATCAAAATAGGCATTGAGCCCATGAGGAATATGTAAGTCGTTGACATAACTTGGTTTTGAACACATGTTTCCTTTAACACCATTAACTTCTCTCAACGAACGATTAATGTCAAAATCTTGAGTACTCATAGGAGGTAGATATCCAGCTAAAGCTTTCAGAGGTGCGCCCCACAAACCAGGAATCATGTATATTACAAAAGAGAATGTCAATACAGTAAACAACAATCGGGGTACTCCTAAGAATTTTAATTCACTGTCATGCGCAAATTTTATTTTACCCAATAAGTAAACACCCATTAAACCAAAAATGATAATCCATAAACTCAAATAAACCTCTCTATCCAACAAATGCCAATGATAAGTTTGGTCGATTATACTTAAAAATTTGAGTGCCAATGCCAATTCCAAAAAACCAAAAACCACTTTAACAGAATTTAACCATCCACCACTTTTAGGTAAACTTTTTAATAAATGAGGGAAGATAGCAAAAATGGTAAACGGCAATGCAAAGGCCAATCCGAAACCAAACATAGCAACAATAGGGCGAACGGGAGAACCACCTTTCGCACTTTCTACAATTACATTTCCTACAATAGGACCTGTACAAGAAAAAGAGACAATTGCTAAGGTAAGTGCCATAAAAAAGATGCCATAAAAACCACCTTTATCGGCCTCAAGGTCAGCCTTGTTTGACAACCATGAAGGTAGCATAATTTCGAATGCCCCGAAAAACGAAAAAGCAAACACCATAAAAACAGTAAAGAAAATAATATTGGGAACCCAATGGGTAGAAAGAAAATTACCCGCATCAGGGCCTAAAAGTGCAGAAACTACACTACCTAATAATACATAAATTAATATTATCGAAATACCAAAAAACAAACCATTGATTATGGTTTTGTTTTTGCTTTTGTTGTCTTTCATGAAAAAAGAAATAGTCATGGGAATCATAGGAAACACGCATGGTGTTAACAAACCGGCTAAACCAGAAAGGAAGGCAATTACAAAAAGTCCCCAATTGTTTTCATTTTGTGTTTCAGAAGACAAGCCGTTAAAGGTTTTATTAAGGCATGGTTGTGAACTATTTTCAGGAGTTAAACGGTAGGATGCACTTGACTTACTTGGAACTACAGGTGATTTTGTAGTATCCGTTTTAATGGTTGAATCAACAGCGGGAACTTCCTCAGGCACAACTAGTGTAGGAGAAGTTTCGGTTGTTTTGTTGTCACATAAAACAGGGGTGCCGGTTGCTTTTAATTGACCTGTTAAAGAGATTGGAATTAAAGAACCAAAATTAAAACAAGCTATTTCTGTACACCACTGTCCTTCAACGGTAAGTGTAACTTTTAAATCATTAGAGAGTACTTTAATTTTTTGTCTAAACTCAGCTTTTTTCACAAATTCACCCACTTCACAATTAAAAACTTCGTCCATTTTTACTTTATCACCCACACTTTTGAGAGTACCTTGAAGGCAAAAAGACTTATTTTCTTTGAAAATAGCACTGAAAGGGATAGGACCTATGTCGCATTTACTATTGGTACTATACATGTGCAAACCATCAGGAATATCACATTTGATGATAACGTCTATTATGTCACCCGTTTTAGGCGAATTATTGCTAAAAGAAACCTTAAAAACAGGTGGTTTAGGTTCATTTTGTGCCGATACAATTTGATTAAAAAAGAGGACTAGTATACTTAATCCGACGATGATACGTTTCATTATTTATAGAATATATGTTTGAGCAGGTTAATTTTGAACCTGGCTGACTTTTTTGACAGTTTGCAAATTAGTGTTAGTATAGGACTGATTTTTTAAATAATTAAAAGTATAGTTTTTAATTTTAATCAATCAAAAAAATCATGAAGAAATCAAAATTTAGCGAAGCACACTTTCTCCACCTGCCAAACTGTGCTACTAAATTCATCGTATGGCACCACTTTTTTTGTTGATTTAATGGCATAAAATTAATGTTATCTTTTTATTTTTCTGTTTTTTTGAAGTGACACGCACAAGAGTTCGATTCTTTAGTGTGTATGAACGAGTCTGCTAAAATTACGTTTACTGCTCCTCCTTCTCCTATGATTTGGTTCACCGCTGTGAAATGGGGGTTTATTTGCTGATAATGATGGATGATTTGTTGTATTTGGCTTCAACGCCTACAATTTAAGCAAGCTCTTTGATGGAAAATAGCACTACCTCGAATTCAAACTTGGTCAGCTATTTACAGTGCGAGGCAAAGCCTAACTTATGAATAGCATAAATTCTAATCAACAACAATTAAGTAATGGAAAAAACTGCGTGTTTAATTTTATCAAAATTATCACCACAAACTCAATCTTCCTTCCTTCGGATTCGAATTGATTTTTCCTGAATGGAGTATACTATACCTTTGAGTGCAAAATATCCGACTGCACCGACAAGTGCCACATGCCATAATTTCAGTTGAAATGGAGTCTTCGGTTTTGCTACTAGGCTAAGCGGTTTCCCAAAAAGTTTGTTGATGTCGTTGTAATTTAACATGATTGATATATTTATGGTTTAACAATTAATACGGTATCAAAAGTGATCCAGTAAAGACGAAATGGGCCGTATACTACAAAAGCGCATTCATCGGGATCTGGCGTGTTGTATAGCATGCACTGTCCGTTATTGGAGTTAAGGTCAAACCCGAGTTTATCAAGTTCTTCGAAGGTCGCATAATTGCCTTCAGGGTTGCCGTTGAAAATTTGTTCGAGTATATCTATGTTCATTTGCAAGTTCGTTTTTAGATCTTCAACAAATGGTGTGTCAGGTGCTGGTTCAACGGATCGTTCTTCCTTTTGTAGATTAAGTTTTTTCCGTGCCTTTTTAGCATTATTGAAATCGTCTTTGCATTTTGTACAACAGTAGACATCTTGCTCCGTTTCCGCCATGAATTCGTCAATACACTGCGGGCAAATGCGATATAATGGAGATTCCTGGTCAATTGGAATTTCGGTGCCTCTTTTTTCCAGACGCATTAAATATTTTTTTGTCTTTAATGATGTCACTTTGTAATTATTTAGTATGTTTGTGGGACAAATATAGGTATTTGTAGCAATAAAACAAATAAGTATGCAAGATTTTCAAATTCCATCCCTAAATCTAGAGTTGATCAACAAGATTCAGAACGAGTTTTCCAGAATATTTGAACGTAGGGCGACCTTGAAATTAAGCGGTGTCAAGAAGCGAAATTTTTACAATTGGAAAGAAGAGGGTATTATTGACTGGAAGTCTGATAGCGATGATGAAAAGAGATCATGGGTAAGACTTAATATTTACGATTTTATATGGCTGAAGATTGTACAAGCTGCAAGGGATTTTGGGGTGCCTCTTGAGGCCATTCGGAATCTTAAAAATGAACTTTTCTCTAACCTCATTTCGGAAATCAGAAAGGATCCTGAAGATTTTTATCAATTCCATTGCGATTTTTTAGGAGCATCTGAGGAGGACCTTGAAAAAGTTAAGCAAGTTATTGCATTTATAGAAGCGCATATCGACGATATTATAGAAGATGGGGAATTACACTTAATTTCATTATTTGGCTCCATAATTCACGAAACCCTTTTTTCCGGATTACACATGGTGATCGTTTTCAAAAAAGTAGGAGACGATTATACTTACGATTTGACCGGTTACTCCGAGAAGCACCGACAAGTGCCGAATTTAACCGAAAACTTACTAAAACAACCATCGCTTATCATTCCCATTGATGCTTTGGTTGCAGAATTCATGGAAGGGAAGGACAATCTACCCAATCTTGTACATTGGGGGTTTATAAATCCAAAAGAAATGAAAGTATTAGATGCAATCCGAAGCAAAGATTTCAAATGTATTCAGATAAAAATAAATCCTGACGATACATTAATAATTGAGGGGACAACCGAATCCGACATGATGGATGAAAAAGCCAAAGAAGTAAGACGAATATTGGGATTGAAAGAATACGAAGAAATTGTGATAAAATATCGTAATGATAAACATGTGTATGTAAAAAATACGCGAAGAATATAGACCCGTGAAGCGGCTCGAGTGAAAACGAAAACTCTAACCCCTGAATGGGCTTATAGTTGGTTTAGATTAACTAATGTTTACAAATGAAAAATGCAGAAAATTATTAGGAAAGTTTGCACATGGAAAAACAGATGAAGAAATTCGTTTGATAAAACAATGGCTGGAGCAACTTGCCGATTTAATGCTAGAAATGAAGAAAAAACAACTGTCATGAAAAAAAATGCTATTCTATACACCAGAGTTTCAACTGACGAACAGAATAATGGATATAGCCCTGCCGATCAGAAGGATAAATTGATTCGTTATTGCGAGCATCAGGATATTCATGTGGTAGGCGTGTATCATGACGACGAGAGTGGTAAATCATTCGATCGACCTGAGTGGAAAAAGATTATGAAGTACCTGAAGTCAAACAAAGGTAAAGTCGATTACATCTATTTTCTAAAATGGGATCGTTTCTCTCGAAATGCACCAGAGGCCTATGCCGAACTTTCTAAACTCAATAAGCTAGGGGTTGAGGCAAGGGCAATGGAACAGCCATTGAACCTGGAAATTCCCGAGCAAAAAGTACTATTGGCCATTTACCTTACAACTCCTGAAGTGGACAATGATAGAAGAGCACTGAATGTATTTCACGGTATGCGCCGAGCAAGAAAAGAAGGTCGCTGGATGGGGTCACGTCCATTGGGTTATAGACATACTAGAGATCATTTCAACAAGCCTGTAATTGTTCCGGAGGGTGGTTTGATAGAGGAATTGGTTAAAAAAGTATTTCAAGAATTCTCGACGGGTTTGTACAGTGCAGAGGAGCTAAGAAAAAAGTACAATATATTAGGTCTGAAGACCAGTAAAAATGGGTTTTGGAATCTGCTTCGCAATAAAGCTTACATTGGAAAAATATTGGTTAGTGCATACAAGAATGAGCCCGACCAATGGGTTGATGGAATCCACGAGGGCATAATTGAGGAAAGCGTCTTTTATGCCTGTCAGGACATTATTGAGGGTAGAAAAAGAAAAGTACCACCTCAATTCAAAACAATAAGAGAGGAGTTTCCTCTACGCGGTTTTTTAATTTGTCCGCAATGTAATAAGCCACTAACTGCATCAAATTCTAAAGGAAGAAACGGGTATTATAGTTACTATCATTGTCTGAAAGGTTGCCCCGAACGACATAAAGCAGAGGATGTAAATCAAGCATTTGAAAAGCTTCTTAAATCTTTTGGATTTGAGGAAGGTCCGCTCATTTTACTTGCTGAAATTTTAAAGAAAAAGTATGCAGATCAGAACCGATGCAACAGAGCGGAAATAGATGCTATAAAAAGAGAAATTGACCGCCTCGATCAAAGATCTAAAAATGCCAGGGCACTTATGCTTGATGGCGAAATCACCTCAGAAGAGTATCGAACAATGAAAAACGAGATTGATGAAGCCCTTCAGCGATTGAATGTGGAGCATCACAAATCACATAGTGAAATAATCGACCTTGATAAAAAACTAGATCGCATGGTTAGAACCCTTTCTAACCTAGAAAACATATATAAACAAGGAGGTATAGAGGTAAGAAGGAGGTTAATCGGTTCGATATTCCCCAATAAGTTGGTTTACGAAAAAAAATCAGTTCGAACCGTTGATCTTAATCCGGCTGTTGAGCTAATCTTTAGCAATATCAAGGGTTCTAGAGGTCGAAAAAAAGAAAAGCACACCGATTTTGGTGTGCTTTCCCATAGGGTGGGCCCTACTGGGTTCGAACCAGTGACCCCCTGCTTGTAAGGCAGGTGCTCTGAACCAGCTGAGCTAAGAGCCCGATTGCGAATAAATGACTGATCATTCAAACACGGGTGCAAAAGTAGAGTTAATTTCATAATCAGCAAGAAAAAAAAGAAAAAAAATCAAACAAATTTTCTTCTAGCCTCAAAAACAATGAATTAAAAGTTTACAATAAAAAATATAACCGGAAAATCAATTCAGTTCCGCCGTGCCTGCAAGACCTTTCTCGTCTAAATTCTAAAAAGTTTGGACAAATGTTTGCGAAACAATTTCGTATTCTCCGTGCTACATAAAATCATAACTCCCAAAGGTCAGCATAAGTTTGCTCGTGGTTGAACAAATTCTTCCCGACAATTTCGATCATTTGCTGTTCCATAAAATTAGCAGGTTTGATTTCACCGTTTTTCCTTAAAACTTCCACCATGTCGCGAATAACGTCATAAGAAAGTCCCTCACAATTTCTATCAAGATTTCTAAGTATTTGAACGAATTTTAATTTTGTCATTCATTAAGAGTTTTTCTTATGGACTTTCATTTCCATATCATACTATCCATAATCTCTTCTCCCAATTTTTTGTTCTCAGGACTGTCATCACTTGTGGTCGTAAAAGTTGCTACATAATAATGGTCATCAAATGCAAAATAAAACTGCACAAAGAAGAGTTCGCGGCCACTCTGATTGGCTTGCATCACGGTTCTGTACGCATCGAAATTGGAGATTTTTTTCTTTCCGAAAAATAGAATTTGGACATCTTCCAGGTAGTCGGCCATTTGATTTTTGGAAAAGGTAGCGTAATCATCAAGGCTTTGAATTTGAGGGAAATAGGATTGATGTTGCTTGATGATATTCACATTTTTACCAAATCCTGAGGATTCCGCATCCAACATATCAATAATTACAAGTTCAGAACCATAAATCCCGGAATCGTTTAGCTCCCATGAATCTGGATAACAAATCTCAAGCGCTTCCGACTCATACAAGGTCCAGTTGCTTGGGCACGCATCTTTTTCACAAGAAAACAGTGCTAGAAGCAAGAAAATAAGAGCAGTATTAGTCTTCATAATCTTCAATGAATAAGATTAATTCGCGCATTTCCTGAATGGCTTTGGTGTCACCTTGAATTTTTGCTTGATCGATACCTGTCTCTAAATAAGATTTGGCATCGTTCATGGCATCCATTTCAGAAAGCCACTGACCCAATTTGAAATACGCTGGCACATAGCTTTCGTGCTGGGCGATTAAATCTTTGAGTAATGCAATAGACTTTTGTGCAGAGCCCAATTTGTAATGCTCCAAGGCAATGGCATAAACAACAAAAACATCGTTGGGGTCTTCTGCCAATAGGGCTTCAAGTTGTGCTAATCGATTTATCATAAATGCTAAGATTGTTGTTTGAGTAGATTCATGATTTCAATCACCTCGAGAACCAAAAACAATGCGAAAGGTATCAGTATTTTTAATTTTTCTTGAATAAGCATGGGCGTTCCAGAAAACAGCAAGGGACTAAAAACGGCGGTAAAAAGCAGCATTTTAACGAAAATAGACACGATAAACATCAAGCCCATGCGGTCTGGTTTGCTGGTATTGTAGTAATTCATAAAAGCGCCAACGGCAATGGCTGCAACCATAAAATAGAGATAAAATGCCCACAGCCAAACACCATTCCATTTCAAAAAATATAAGGCGATAAAATGTAAAGCAAAGCCCGCTAGACCTATGAGTACAATGTTCTTACTCGATTTCCAATTGATGTGTTTTAACATAATTCCAATTTTTAGTCCTTGCCAAGTTTTATTACTTCACGAATCACAAGCGCCATGGCGAGCATCACGGCGGCAAGTGTTACAATGTTGTGATACAATTCATCCACTCTACCTGCACGTTTATCGAGGTAAACCCCAAGCACATGTCCCAACCAAATGATTGCTCCCATTTGCGCGGCCACTCCAGCCATGCGCATCCATTTCAGTCCATCGTTTTTATTCTTTGTATCAGACATCGGCGATACAGTTAAGCACATGTTGAATCAAATCGTTCATTGGTGCATCATAGTCTTCTAAAAACTCGCCAGTTGCCCTGTTGGCCAGAGCCACGCAAATGGTAGCCGCCTTGTGATTCAATCCGCGAGAAAGTGCAAAAATAGCCGAACTTTCCATTTCAAAATTAACCGTTCTATATTCTTGAAACTGGAAACTTGCAAAAGCATCGTTCAATCCTGCGATTTTTAAAGGCAAACGCAAACGACGTCCCTGCGGACCATAAAATCCACTAGCAGTAACTGTTAGTCCTTGATGCACATTCGGATGATTCGCCAAAACGGAATTCAACCCAGCATCAGCAAAAGTGAAATACGGAATCAAAGTTTCTGGAAAACCGACATGTTTATTGAATGCATTTAGAACGTCGCGCTCTTCTTGTGTGTTATCAATTTCATAGAAATGAGCCACATTATCCAAACCAAAAGAGCCCGTTGAAAGCACAAAAGACCCAGGTGTAATTTCAGCATGCAGCGCTCCGCACGTTCCAATTCGCACAAAATTAAGACTTGTTTTTTGCTCTTTTTCTTGTCTTTTTTCCAAATCAAAATTCACCAAGGCATCCAATTCGTTGAGTACAATATCCACATTGTCGGTACCAATGCCCGTAGACACAACCGAAATGCGTTTTCCATGATAGGTGCCTGTGTGACATAGGAATTCTCTTTTCTGTACTTGATGTTCGAGTGTGTCAAAAAAAGCCGAAACTTTAGGCACACGGAATTGATCGCCAACTAGGATAATGGTTTCGCTAATTTGACTGGGATGTAAATCCAAGTGATAAACCTTGCCATCGCTAAGTACCAGTTCGGATGCTTTTTTTTGTTCCATGGGATAAATTGATTTGAAATTTGAGATTTGAAATTCGAGGTTTGTGTGAATTTCAAATCTCGAATTTCGAATATTTCCAACTCAAATTCATTTTTTAAACTCTTCAACAAGTTCCATAAATGTTCTGAACGCTGCAAACCGACCTGCGTATCTTTCACTGTGTTCTTTTTGCAAACGCGGCGCATGTTCTTTTTGATACAAATCTAGTTGATCCATGCTTTCAACCAGATAGGCAATGGCGTAGGTTAGCCCACCCTGTTCTTCGGCGTGAATTTTAGAAATTCTACTTTCCATAAACAAACCCGTATTCATCACGTCGGGGATATGCGTTGTGCGCATCCAATGCAACCAATCTTCATGAACGGTTTCGTCAATGTTTACTGTAACGTTGTAAATTATCATAATTTAAAATATTCTTAATCTTATTATTTTCTTTTCTTTTGTCTTGACACAAAAGAAACAAAAAGTCAAGACTCAATTAAGCCGTTCGGGAATTTTTTTCTTTTGGACCAATTATCAAAAAGTTGAGAAAACTTGAGGTTTTCAAACGACAAGCGCTTTTTGTAATTGGTATCCAAAGAAAAAAATCCTAATCCTCACTTCTGTAATTGAGTCCGTCCCCCAACTGGAAATTCGAGTTGTATTAAATGAATCAGTTCCCTTGAAAAATCTAAAAACAAATTATCAATAACCAACTCTCTATAATTCTAATTCGGAATTACCATTTCTATTGGGGCGTCGCCGCTTAAAATCCGAAAACGTTTTCTGGCTTCAATCACGTGCAAACTTCCTTTGTAATCGAACATAATAATGCGGTAACACTCCATTGCTTTTTCCGGATTACGCAGGCGATTTTCATAAATATCACCGAGCATCATCAACGCGTCATCGGCGGTAATATCTTGAGGATGATTTTTATAAACCAATTCCAAATAGGCAACAGCGTCTTCCCAACGACCTTGCATTTGCATGGCTTCTGCCTTACGCATCAAAATTTCATCGACCAAACCATGGGCAGGAAAAGCGCTCACAATTGAATCATAAATCAAGAAGGCCTGTTCATATTTATGTTGTTTCAATAGCAAATCGGCGCTGGCAAATTGAGTCATAGCTACAAGATTACTGTCTATTCCCAAATTATCGGTAATCATCACAGAAAGTCGCATAGCGTCGTTGGAAATCAACTTTGATGTCGAATTTTTGAGGACATCCAATTGTGATTGAGCAAATTCAAAAGCACCTGTATAGTAGAAAATACGTGCATTCTTAAACTTGGCCTCTGCCCCTATCACATCGTATTTAAAATCTTTTTCAATCTGCATATAGAGCAAAGCAGCTTCCCACACATGATCCTGCATTACTTCAATATCGGCCTTCAACATTTTTGCTTCGGCCACTGCCAATTTGGGCAACTGAGGCAAAGCCATGATTTCGTCGGTTAAAGCCGTTGCTTTTTCAGGTTGATTGCCATAAAAAGCCAAAATTTCTGCCAACTCCATCATCATGCGATAGGTCTTATTCGATTTTCCAACACGCTCAATAGCAGCTTCGTAGGCCTGCTCGGCTTGTTGAATTTCTGCTATTGTGAAAACACGTTCTTTTGTGATTTCAATAAAAAGGGTGTTCAAAAGTTCCTTTTCTGCGCTAAGATAATTCGGGGTGCCTACGCCCAAATCCAAGACGTATTGAAATGCTGAACGGGCGGTTTTATAATCTCCGAAATTCTTGCAAGTGATACCAATGTTGAGCACATCTCGTCCGGCACGATTATCTCTTTTATCCAAGGCCTTGGCTTGAATCAAAGCAGCAGGATAATTGCCACGGTGGGTATAAAGCCAAATCAACATCTCGGTGTACACCAAATTGTTTGGATTTTTCTGCACTTTTTCAACCAATCGTTCGCGCGTCAATTCATAGATGGCGTCTTCTTCACCATCAAATTGTAGATAGCGGCTCAACAAATTTTGCACAGACGTTTTATACGCTGGATTCACTTCGATGAGGCTGAGATATTCATCAATCATATCTTCGTTGCGGTTCAAGGCGCCATAAACCTCGGCCAACTGCGTGTTGAAAGGATAACTGTCTTTGAGCATTTTTCGGCCCTTCAGCAAAGTTTCCAATTCCCATTCATACATCCGAAAATCTCTAAAAACTTTGCTCAATTCGAGTACAGCATTGGCGTTGCTTGGCAATTCATCAATGAGTTTTCGATAGTGTTTATCGGCGTCTTCTTTTCTATTCTCATCTTCATAAAAACGTCCGAGATAAATTGCAATCAAGTAGTCGTTTGGATTTTTTTTGATGTAGCGCAGTAAAAATTTTTCAGCATCTTTTCCATTGTTTGTTTTGGTCAAACATTCCACATAACGCTGCAAATAAAAGGGATCTTGTGTTTCGTTGTAGAACTTTTCATAATAGTCAATAGCCTTATCGTATTCGCCATTCATGAAATACAAATTCGCCAACTCATGCTCAGGACTCTGACCAAAAGCACTGAAAATGGTCAAAAACAACATTACATTAAGCAGCAGTAGTTTCATTGTTGAAGGGCTTTTTCTTTAAACGGTTTAATGCGTTCTCTTATTACATCTGCTATATCATAATATTCAGAACGCATGGCGCCGAATCGCAAGTTATAATCCTTGAAAGCAGCAGCAATCTTGCTCACATTTTCTTTTTCAGCATCAACAAAACTGCGGTATTGATCGCGTTGGCCTGAACCATTTTCAATATCTCCGCGCAGGGTTAGCAACTGCTCACGTTGGAACTGAAACACCGTATCCAAAAAGCTTCGGCGCATGGCTATAAAATCGCTGCCTTTTCTGATGCCCCGCAAACGATTCATTTTTCTGGCAAATTCAAAGTCAACGGTGTCTTCCATGAAATAAGACTTGACATCCTTTTCAATATTCAACGCTTCCTCCTTGATAATTGAAAAACTATCATTGGGTAGGCCCTGATGCAATTGCTCTAGGCTGTCTATCGTATTCAACATTTTGTCGATTTCAGCAAAATAACCTTTGCGCTCTGTATCTAGGCAAGAAACAGCAGCAAAAAGCGGTGCCAAAAGCCATAAAAGGGTAATTTTATTCATATGTAAATAATTTATTCGCTATTTGTTTTTTATCAAGGTGCTCACGAGAGCGCTTTGCTTAGTTGTCTTTTAAAGGTCATATGGACCGCGTTAGCAGCAACGAAGTGAATCGCCATGTTCTTTTCATCGGTGGTTAACTGCGTTGCTTGCTTCGCAGGTGCGCGATACTTTTGCATGGCTATTTCATACTCTAAATTTGACGAGAACTATCAAAAAACACACCAAATTAGTCAATTATATCGAAGCCACAATAAGAACGCAAAACTTCGGGAATAATAATTCCATCTGGTTTTTGGTTGTTTTCAAGTAGCGCGGCCACAATTCGAGGCAAGGCCAAAGCACTACCATTTAAAGTATGCGCCAATTGCGTTTTGCCATCTGAGGTTTTAAATCTCAATTTCAAACGATTGGATTGAAAAGTTTCAAAATTTGAAACAGACGATACCTCCAACCAACGATTTTGTGCTGTTGAATATACTTCAAAATCATATGTTAGGGCAGAAGCAAATCCTGTGTCGCCACCACAGAGTCGAAGAATACGGTACGGCAATTCCAACTTATTCAACAAATTTTTGACGTGTTCGAGCATTTCTTCATGGGCAATTTCGGAGCGATCAGGATGCTCAAAACGCACAATTTCTACCTTGTCGAATTGATGCAAACGGTTGAGTCCGCGCACATCTTTACCATAAGAACCTGCTTCTCTTCTAAAGCAAGGCGTGTAACCAGCAATTTTTATTGAAAAGTCGTCATTGGGCAGTAGCACATCGCGGTAAATATTGGTCAGCGGAACCTCTGCTGTGGGAATCAGATACAAATCATCAATACCTATATGATACATTTGCCCCTCTTTATCAGGCAATTGTCCTGTGCCTATACCACTCGCTTGATTCACGACAAGAGGCGGAATAAATTCGCGGTATCCAGCTTTTTCGGCTTCATCCAAAAAGAAGTTAATCAGTGCGCGTTGCAATTTAGCTCCTTTTCCTTTGTAAATAGGGAAGCCCGCACCGGTCACTTTTACCCCCAATTCAAAGTCGATCAAGTCATATTTCGTAGTCAAATCCCAATGTGGAACGGCATCTGAACCGAGCGTTGGAATCGTTCCAGATTCCAAAACAACCTCATTGTCTTTTTCTGATTTTCCAGCTGGAACTATGGCTTTTGGCACATTGGGAATTTGATACAACAAGTCTCGAATTTCATCTTCCAATGCGCTGACCTCCGTTTTCAAAACCTGCTCGTTTTCCTTCAAAGTCTGAGTTTGAGCACGTAATCCTTCTGCCTCATCTTTTTTGCCCGACTTGAACAACTCGCCTATTTGTTTGGCTAGCTGATTCATTTTAGCCAAAAGTTCATCCATTTCAGATTTTTTCAACCTCCATGCACCATCTTTTTCTATCACTTGGTCCAATAAATCAGCTGCATCAAAATTCCTCTTTTTGAGCCCTTCAATCAGCGCGTCACGGTCTTTCCTTATTCTTTGAATTTCCAACATGTAATAATACGATTTTAATTGCCGTGCAAAAGTATATAAATTGTAGCTACCTTCGCTGCGTACCTATTCATCAAGCCCATGAAAAGTAGGTTTTTACTTCAATTATTTGAATTTCGATAACAAAAATTCGATTTTTGAAAGAAAAATAAAGTGACAAAATTTAACATTTAAAAAAAAATTACTTAACATTAGGATATTTGAATAGCTTTGCGACGCTAAAACCCTATTAACCACCCATTATGAAAACACTATATCTGGCTTTGTTCAGCTTATTAACTGTTACCTTGTTATCTTGTGGCAAGATGGAAGGATATGGAGGAAAAGCCTCTATTTCAGGTAAGGTATATGGACGCGATTATACACCCAATGGTAATCTCTCAAGCGAAGATTATATCGGTGATGTCAGAGTTTATATTTCTAAACATGGTTCAACACAATATTTTGATGATATTAGAACATCATACGATGGTTCCTATCAATTCGATTATTTACAGGTAGGGAAATATGACCTTTGGGCATTTGGCGATTGCGATAATTGTGATTGGGATCAAATGTTCGACTTGATTACTATCGAGATTACAGCAAAAAAGGAGGTAGTTGTTGCCCCAGACATTGAAATCACATTTTAATCGATTTTGATGAACGAAGAATTCATGAGCTTTTGTTGGAAAATGACGCCAATTTCTTTGGCTGAATTGGATTCTGTTGCTTTGCTCGACAGAATCGACAGAAAATATGTGCTCAAACGAGAAGGACTTCAACTCATCATTAACGAATTACAAAAAGAGTACAAAATTTTAGAAATAGAAGGACATCGTATCTTCACTTACGAGAACAACTATTTTGACACCAAAGACTTGCAGTTTTATTTCAATCACCACAACGGCTATGTGCATAGAATCAAAGTGCGCAGCAGAAAGTATGTGGAAACAAACACCAGTTTTTTTGAAATCAAACGAAAAGAAAAAATAGATCGTACTTTTAAATACCGCGAATCAGTTGACGATATATTGCAAACGCTCAGCGACGTTGCCAAAAAAACGGTTCAGAGCTTTACAAGGAAATCAACTGAAGGCCTACAATTAACATTGAAAAACAACTTTCGACGAATCACTTTTGTGAAAGCAGATTTTTCTGAACGTATTACCCTAGATTTTAATTTGGTTTTTGACGATGGAGTAAATATCAAAGAACTGAATGATTTTTTCGTTTTGGAAATCAAACAATCTAGATCCAACGGTCGATCGAACATTACGGAAATTTTGAAACACAATAACATAAGAGAGAAAAGCTTTAGTAAATATGTTTTCGGAATAATTTCTTTAAAAAAAGACATTCGCAAAAACAATTTTTTACCACTTTTGAGAACTTTAAATAAACCTTAAATCATGGAACCAGAAATAACGATAACACCCATATTCGATACTTATGATTTTTCAATGCGCGCGCTGATAGATATTTTCGCCATTGTAATTCTTGTTGGCTTTATCTACTACCGCAAGCACAAAAACAAAGACTTCATCTTCACCTTTGTTTTGTTTAACGTCATTAACTTCATGATCTGTTATTTATTAGGTGCTGCCAAAATTAACATGGGTTTTGCCTTTGGCTTGTTTGCTATTTTCTCGATTATTCGATACAGAACCATAGTAGTATCTATTAAAGATATGGGGTATTTTTTCGTTTGTGTCGCCCTGGGAATGCTAAATTCATTGGCAACAATTGGAGAAGGATTTATCATCTTGGTTGTGTGTAACTTAGTAATTCTTGCACTCACGTTCTTCTTGGAGCAACTCAACTTCATCAACAATGAAAACGTCAAAGAAATTGTTTACGACAACGTACAACTTATCAAACCAGAACAAAACAGTCTGCTAATTGCCGATTTAAAAGAACGCACGGGACTTGACATTCATAAGGTTGAAATTGTGACCATCAACTACCTGAAAGATACTGCGCTCATCAAAGCCTATTATTACTCCATGGAAAGCGAAAGTAAGCTACCTACATCTGGTTATGAATAGATGGCTCGCATTCATATCGCTTGGACTCCTTTGTACCGGTAAAATTCTAAGTCAAAACACGGACGGGTTCCTCAGAATCAATCCCACTATCAGCTACAAATTCAATAAAAATTGGAAAACTGAATTGGATTATCGATTCACTTTGGATAACAATATGACGCGTTTTCGATCCAGTCACATTCAATTGTCCACAGCATACAAGATCATCAAACCGCTGAGCATTGAATTAGGATATCGATATACCACTACGCCCCAATGGAATCCACACAGATTTATGGTTTCTTTGAGCTACAGACATAAATTCGAACATTTTTCCCTGTCGGCACGAACGCGTTATCAATTTTCAACCGTTTATTTCGACCCCTACTTCATGAATCAAGTGCGGGCTCCAAGACAATATTTTCGTCAAAAAATAGGCATCGATTATACCATTCCCAATACAACAGTAAGTGTTTTTGCATCGAGCGAAATATTTTTCAGGATGCGCTATTCGACCTTAGAATGGCACCGCATGCGTTATCAAATTGGCGTAGAAAAAGAACTAAAATTTGGAAACACAATTGGTCTGCGTGTTATTTATGAGGACCGTGTAAATCCAAACAGTCAAGATCGTATCATTGTTACAGCCAAATACGATTTATCTATTGACACGATGATTAAAAAAATCAAAAAGAAGAAAACCAAAAAAGCCAAGAAAGAGGCTAAGGCCCAATCAAATGCTGAATCAACAGCTCCTGTTATAGAATAGTACAACCTTCTTTGTTGATTTGCGTTTAACTCATTAAATTTGTGCAAATCAACAGTTTATTGAATACAACAGCTTCATATCGCTTTCTGGTTTTGTTTGTTTGTTTGGCACTGGCATTTTTGCTTCCCGCTTCACAAACCAATAGCATGAGCGCAAGCATTTCTACGAAGAGCTATTTCGGAATTTTACTTTCTTTAAGCACTATTGGATACGACATGACTTATGTAATCATCACCGAAGAGGCAGATGGGAGCAAATCGCATAGGCACATCAATAGGCAAGACTTTGTTTACATTGCTCAAGGTCGTTGGAAAATGAAACCCAATATTCAACAAGAAAATCTATTTGAAAAACACAATATTTTGTGGGGCTACGACGATCGAAATAGACTCCACTGCCCTATTTTAGATACCATTTGGAAAATTCGCTACAGAGAATTACCCCATCAGCGAGGCGCATTCGGTTGGGCCAACAACACTTATATGCCCAGTAAAAATCAACAAATTTATCTCCATTCAGAGTTTGGTGTATACAACATCAATGTGAACTTTTTTGAGGGAGAAAATATGTGGAAATTGCTTCAATCGGCAAGCTCCGATGAGTGGAAAGCCATGTACAAATCACTTTAGCCATATTCCATTCCGCAGAAAGCAACAATTCCCTATATTTGCGCGAAATTAGAAAAGCACATGATTCGAATTGGCGTTTTGGGAGCAGGACATCTAGGTAAAATCCACATCAGACTTCTTAAAGAACTTGTGGACCAGTTTGACTTGGTAGGATTTTACGACCCCAACGATGACAATGCGAATTTCGCTGCATCCGAATTTGGTTTGCATAGATTTGAAACAATAGCTGAATTGCTCGAGGAGGTTGATGCGGTGGACATTGTAACCCCAACCATAACGCATTTTACTTGTGCAAAAGAAGCGCTTGAAGCGGGCAAACACGTTTTCATTGAAAAACCGCTTACAGAAACACTCGAAGAAGGTCGAAAATTGATGGAAATCGCGCAAGAAAAAAAACGCATTGTTCAAGTAGGTCATGTGGAGCGTTTCAATCCAGCATTTTTAGCTGCTCAACCCTATTTTGGCGAGCCTATGTTTATCGAAACCCATCGTTTGGCTCAATTCAATCCGCGTGGTTGCGATGTGCCGGTTGTTTTGGACTTGATGATTCACGATATTGATGTCATTTTAAGCGTTGTTCAATCGCCCGTTGTACATATTTCTGCCTCTGGAGTTGCCGTGGTTAGCGACTCTCACGATATTGCCAATGCCAGACTCGAATTTGAAAACGGCTGTGTGGCCAATCTAACCACTTCTAGAATTTCGTTGAAAAACATGCGCAAAAGCAGATTCTTTCAAAAGAACGCCTACATCAGCGTTGATTTCTTGAGTAAAGAAATGGAGGTAATCACTATGGAAGATGTGCAAGGTGAGCCCGACCCATTCGATATGATTATGGATTTGGGAGCAGGCAAACCAAGCAAAAAAATCATGTTCGATAAACCAGAAATTGTAGCCAACAATGCCATTAAAGAAGAGCTTTCAAGTTTCGGAAAAGCCATTAGCAACAAAACAATTCCTATCGTATCAATTGAAGATGGCTTCGCAGCACTTCAAGTAGCACATCGAATTTTAGAAAAACTCAGCTAATAACAGCTGGTCACACAATAAAACAAAAATGTTTAGCGTTTCGTTTTTAATTACCCTTGCACACAAACCTATGAGAATTCTCTACTTATTCGCTATCTTATTGACGCTCAGTAGATGTGGGAAAGATATTCCACCTCCAAGCTATTTGCACATCAGCGAATTCACCCTAGAAAACAATACAAACATCGTTTATGGTCAGCTGACTCATGCATTTCTAGATGTTTACGTTTATATCGATGGGCAAATTTATGGTGTGTTTCCACTTCCTTGCACAATACCGTTAAATATCGAAGGCGCACACAACCTTCAACTCATACCCGCGGTGAGAAAAAATGGGCAATCTGGAGCAAAAACGCGCTATCCTTTTGTAGAGCATCACATTGAAGCGATTAATCTCACCCGATTAGATACCGTGCATGTGGCACCAAAGACCAAATATTACAATACAACGCAGGTGTGGTATGAAGACTTTGAAGATGCTTCCTTGCAAATGGAATCATCTGGTTTATCACAGGTGGATATTATCAAATCTAACAATCCCAATATACTAACGCCGAGAAATGGCAGCTTTTTTGGTTACGTTGCACTCAACTCTGAAATCAATCTTTGGGATGCCACTACCACACCAGATTGGGCTTTGAATCCAAATAACGAAGCCTACCTCGAAATCGATTTTTACAACACCAATTCTATACAAACTGGAATCAGGTCTGTTGGCCCTTTGGGAATCAATACTTTTCAACATGTATTGATTGTGGCTCAAAAATCTGAACAAGTCGTTTGGAAAAAAATGTACATCGAATTAAAACCATTTTTGGCAGCCTCAGGCTGGGGCAGCACATACAAGCTGATGTTGTCTGCAATACGCGAAAGCGATTTATCTGAATCATTTGTAGCCATCGACAACATCAAATTGGTATATAGATAGATGAGAAAAACCATAGCCAAACGCGGATTTATTTTCATGGATTATATGACCGGAGCAATTGCTTGGTCTATGTTTTTCTATTTCAGAAAAACAGAAATTGAATCTATGGAATTTTTGGCAAACGACCGTTTTTGGCTCGGCGTGGTGCTTATCCCTTTGTTTTGGATTCTAATTTACGGTATTATTGGCACCTACAAAGACGTGCTCAGACTGCATCGCTTCAAAATAGTGTCCCAAACTTTGGCCGCATCGCTTATTGGCACCATTGTATTGTTTTTTGCCTTTTTATTGGACGACGAAGTGCAAACCTATCAAACCTATTACAAGTCGCTTCTCGCACTTTTCTTGTTGCATTTTATAATCACGCTCATTCCTCGATTCATTTTGATTACTTCTTATGTAAAGTCAATTCAAAACGGTAAATTCGGTTTCAACACCCTGCTGGTTGGCGGAAGCGAAAAGGCCATTTCTATATATCGGGAAATCAAGAATTTACCTAAAAGCATGGGGCACAACTTTGTAGGCTTCGTGAATCTAAACGGCATCGACACCCAGCTCAAAGATGAACTGCCCTATTTGGGTCACGCTGAAAACATCAAAGAAACCATCGAGCAAATGCAAATTGAGGAAGTAATCATTGCACTCGACACATCGGAGCACGAAAAATTGCGTCAGCTCGTTTCTACACTTTCACCCTACGAAATCAGCATCAAATTGATTCCAGATATGTATGATA
This sequence comes from Crocinitomicaceae bacterium, assembly GCA_044233745.1. GTDB lineage: Bacteria > Bacteroidota > Bacteroidia > Flavobacteriales_D > Crocinitomicaceae > UBA6165. The sequence goes on along the minus strand of JBIIJN010000005.1, from coordinate 43,645 downwards.
TTTTGTCGGGATCGGTAAAGATGAACAACATATTCGGCACGCTGCTCATTGAGGTAAATGGCGATCCGATGCCCATTTGGCAACAACACCTGAAAAGAATTATCGATGTTTTGGTTTCTACTGTTGCTTTCATCGTGCTCATTCCACTCTATTTGGTATTAGCGATTTGGGTGAAATCATCTTCAAAAGGTCCGATTTTCTTCCTTCAAGAACGCATTGGTAAAAAAGGAAGTCCTTTCAAAATAATCAAGTTCCGAACCATGTATATCAATGCGGAACAAAATGGCCCTCAACTTTCTAGCGAAGACGACCCCAGGATAACACCTGCGGGAAGAATTATGCGCAAACTTAGGCTCGATGAATTTCCTCAGTTTTTGAATGTGATTTTGGGCGATATGTCCCTGGTGGGTCCACGCCCTGAACGGCAGTTCTACATCGACCAAATTGTGGTACGCGAACCTCAATACCTCGAGCTGACCAAAATCAGACCGGGTATCACCTCTTGGGGACAGGTCAAATACGGCTATGCTGAAAACGTAGACCAAATGCTCGACCGCATGAAATTTGATTTGCTCTACATCAAAAACATGTCATTGGCGCTCGATTTCAAGATTATGTTTTATACCTTATTGATTATTTTCAAAGCAAAAGGGAAGTGATATTTGCCATAATTGAAAAAAACATCAATTAGAACTTGCTTTACACGAAGAACTTTGTATCTTTGCACTCCGAAACACGAATGGTGTTCGGAAAGAGATTTATCTCAACATACATTGCGGGGTGGAGCAGTTGGTAGCTCGTCGGGCTCATAACCCGAAGGTCGTCCGTTCGAGTCGGGCCCCCGCTACTAAGAAGGTTGTCAGTTTTGGCAACCTTTTTTTGTTTAATTTAAATTTATTCAAATGATAAACGACGATTTTGTAGTTTATGTTTTATATGCTGTAAGGTATGAAAAAATTTATATTGGGTACACTACATCTTTAATTGATCGCTTTAAAAGCCATAACTCTTTATCCACTAAAGGGTACACCATTAAATTTAGACCCTGGATGGTTGTTCATGTCGAATTTTTTCAAGATAAGAAATGTGCGGCAAAGAGAGAACTTGAGCTCAAATCATCCAGGGGAAGAGACTTCATTAAATCCCAAATCTTACCCAAAATGATCGACGGACTCATATCCGTCAGCTGACGGACGTCCGTTCGAGTCGGGCCCCCGCTACTAAGAAGGTTGTCAGTTTTGGCAACCTTTTTTTTTGAATATTGGCAACTGAACGGGAAATAACTTACCTTAGCACAAAAAAAATCAAATATGAAAACAAGAATTTTATTGATGGGACTTATGCTCGCGTTTCTTGCAGTGAGCTGTAACAAAAATCAACAAGTAGTGAAAAAACTTGATGGCCAGTGGAAATTGAGCAAATACAATGGACAAGTTGTTCCGGATGCACAAGCAACAGTTCTAACTTTCACTTCTTGCAAATTGAAAACGGATGAGATTTGTGATGTATCTGCTCAAACAGGTTCACAAACCATCAACTACAAGTATTTGGTTCAAGATGACGGAAAAACCTTGGTTACCAAAAATGCCGCGGGAACAATTACCCTACAAGAATCAACGATTGAATCTTTAGACAAAAGCAACTTGAAACTGAAGTATAGTGATGGTAGTAATCAAATTACCACAGAGTACGTAAAACAATAAATTCGCGCAATCTATTCTTCAAGCCTGCTGCTATTTTGCAGCGGGCTTTTTTTATGAACAATTGCTCGTTTTGATTTGCCTATAAGCTATTTATTTTAGTATTTTCGTAGCGCTTTTCAAATCATTCATTGAAAAACATTCATTAATAATTAAACACATTTTACTCATGCATATTGCTATCGCAGGGAATATCGGTTCAGGAAAAACAACGCTAACTTCACTATTAGCGAAACATTATAATTGGGATACACATTTTGAAGACGTTGAGCACAACCCTTATCTCAATGATTTCTATGATGACATGCAGCGCTGGTCTTTCAACTTGCAGATTTATTATTTGAATTCAAGATTCACACAAATCCAAGAGATTAAAAAAAGTGAAAAAACGGTGATTCAAGATAGAACAATCTATGAAGACGCCTATATTTTTGCTCCGAATTTACATTCTATGGGTTTAATGACCACACGTGATTTTGAAAACTATTTTTCTTTATTCAACTTGATGGATGGCTTCATTTCATCGCCAGACCTACTCATTTATCTACGTGCCAGCGTTCCAACATTGGTGAATCAAATTCAAAAACGTGGTCGTGAGTATGAAGAAAGTATCCGAATTGACTACTTAAAAAGGTTAAATGAACGCTACGAAGCTTGGATTTCAACCTACGACAAAGGCAAACTCCTGATTGTAGATGTAGACAACAACAATTTCAACGAAAACGATGAAGACCTTGGGAAAATTATCCTCAACATCGACTCGGAAATAAACGGACTTTTCTAAAACTGTGGCGAGATGCTAAAAAAAGTTGATTTGTCTCTCATGAACAGCATGATGGGGGAATCTGTTTCTGCTTATTTGGGTATGACATTCACCGAAATTGGAGATGACTATTTGGTCATGGAAATGCCGGTGACACCGAAAGCGCACCAACCTATGGGCCTGCTTCATGGTGGGGTAAGCGCCTATATTATTGAAACCATTGGCTCGGTTGGTTCAACACTTTTAATTGATTTAAACAAGGAGCATCCTGTAGGCGTAGAAATAAATGCCAATCACGTGAAAGGTATCCGAACAGGTATGGTGAGCGCTAGGGCCAAACTTGTGCACGGCGGTAGACGAACTCATATTTGGCAAGTTGACATCCACAATAAAGACAATGGTGACTTGATTTGCACGGGGCGATTGACCGTATTAATTGTCCAACATTAGTCATTAAAAATGTAACAAGCTTACCCGATTTTCGTTATTCAACTTGTTCGGTATGCTTTTTGAAAAGAATATCGCAATATTCAGAAAATTGGAAAAGACTTGATCATGAGAAAAATATTACTTGCAGCATTTATCCCCCTTTTTGTAGCTCCCATTTCATTTGCCCAAGATGAAGAAGATGCATCGTGCATGCCTCCCGACAAAAAAATCCTTAAAATTGTAGAAAAGGCGACATCAGCATCGGCTCAAGACGCGGCTCTGCTTTTCAAAGATGCCACGGATGCTGCGCCTGAAAATGCGATGGTGTTTTTTGAATTTGCCATGTACACCTTCAATGAAGCCCAAGAAACAGCTAAAATGAATGTGCAAAAAGCTGAAAAACAACTCAAAAAAGCACAAGGATTATTCGAAAAATGTTTGGCGCTTTGTGACAATTATCATGCTGACGTGTATTTCTATTTGGGTGGTATTCACTACATGCTTGGAGAAAAAGATGCTGCAAAACAACAATTCCAAAAATTCATCGACTATAAAAGCACAGACGCCACACGCTATCCCGAAGATTATGACAAGAAAAAATCAGAAGCATTAAAGCTGATTGGACAAGTGAAAAATGATGAAACCTCCTTGGGCAATCCGGTACCCTTTAATCCGACCATTGTGCGCAATGTTTCTACGGCACTCGATGAGTTTTTCCCTACCATTTCACCCGACAATGAACTGATGTTTTTTACCCGTCGTGTAGATAAAAAAGACTTAGGCGCTATTACTTCCAAGGTTGTTGAAGAATTTACAGTGGCGTCGAGAACAGAGTTAAACGCACCTTTTAACAGTGGTACTCCCCTGCCATTTCCTTTTAACGATGGCACCTTCAACAATTATGGCGCTTCTACCGTATCGGTTGATAATAAGGAAATGATTCTTTGTGCCTGCAAAACAGAAACCGTTTTTGGTCAACAATACAACAATTGCGATTTGTATTCAACTAAATATGAGCGCGATGCAAATGGCAAATTCAATTGGACTAAATTAGAGAATTTGGGTTCAAATATCAATACAAAAGATGGATGGGAAGGTCAGCCCTCACTCTCAGCAGATGGTAACTCCTTGTTTTTCACGGCAGTTCGACCCAATACACAAAAAGACGATATCTATATTTCCAAAAGAGATGCCGATGGCAAATGGTCGTTGGCTGTACCTTTTAAAGATATCAACACAGCCGGACGCGACAAATCACCATTTATACACCAAGACTCGCATACCTTGTATTTTGTTTCCGATGTTGGACCAGGTCGAGAAGGTGTAGGAGGATTAGACATATTCTATACCCGATTAGATGATAACGGAAAATGGACAAAGCCAGTAAACATTGGATTTCCAATTAATTCAGACTCAGATGAAATTGGACTTTTTGTATCAACCGATGGCACTTTGGCCTATTTTTCAAGTCGTGAAAGAGGCGTTTGGAACATTTATTCCTTTGAACTTTATGCAGAGGCGCGCCCCAAAAAAGTGCTTTTTGTGAAAGGAGAATTAAGTGCCAAAGACCAAGAAGATTTAAGCGACGTGTCTATAGACATCAACTATGCTGACGGTACAGTTGAGCAGGTCCGCGTGAATGGCAACGATGGGAGATATGCAGCAGTTATTCAAACCGACAAACCTCAAGACGTGATGCTAACCATCAATCGAGAGGGTTCGGCATTTGATTCAAGATTGATCGACCAAGAAACGGTGGCCAATGAAACTTTTTCTCGCAACCAAAACATGGAAATACGCCCAATTGAAGTTGGCGCAAGTTACACCATAAACGATATTCTATTCGCTACAAATTCATATGAACTTTCTGAGCGTTCGAAGTTTATTTTACGACAATTTGCGCAGTTTTTAAAAGCCAATGCCACGATAAACGTTTCCATTCATGGACACACAGATGACGTTGGCGATGATGCAAAGAACATGACACTTTCAATCAACCGTGCCAAAGCAGTTATGGATTTCTTGGTTGCAGAAGGCGTAAAAGCATCACGATTGAAATTTGCGGGATTCGGCGAAACAAAACCGAAAAAGCCAAACACTTCTGAATCCAATCGTGCATTGAATAGACGAACTGAATTTGTGATTGATGCGGTTTAAAAAGACTCGTTGATGTCAGCTTCGATTTTATCGTATTCATCGAATTTCAAAATTTTCTGTTTGTGCATCCATTTGTAATTCTCTAGGTCGCCGAAATAATGTTGAAGTAAAGCAGGAAATTCCTCTGGAAAATCTAAATAAGATGTCCATGGCCATTCAAGTTCCTTGCTTGTAAAACCGTGGTGAATTGGATTGAGATGGATGTAGAGGACCAAGTTTCTATAATAATTGTCGTTTGTTACTGTTACACGTTTGAAGTTCTTGATGAACAAAGAGCCTCTCCGCTGGTAAACTTTATTAAACGACTGCGTGTAGCTACTAAAAAAATTAGCAAATTGTTTGCTGAGAAAATATTCATCCAATACTTTTCCGTTTGGTAATAAACGGGGAGATGTATTTTTGGGGTAAGAGGATGAATTTTCGTCTTTCGAGAACATTTCCAAAGTTCGAAACTTTGGAAATGTTGAATCTCGAAAAGACGAAAATTCATCTGACCGATTAAGCTCCTCTTGTAATCTCGCTTGTTCCTGAAAATAATCTAAGATTTCTTGCCACGTTTTTATTCTAACAAGTACATGAAAGTGATTTGGCATCAAACACCACGAAATCGTTTCTGCTATCGGCTGAATATGTTTCTTGTATTTCTCCAAGAAAAAATGATAATTTTTAGTTTCGCGAAAAAGATTTTCAAAACCATTCGCATGATTATAGATATGGTAATGGTTATCAAATTCAAGTAGTTCATTCATTTCTATCAGCGTATTAAAAGTTCAAATAAAGCAATTTTATAAATCAATAAGTATGGTGTTTACAAAATTTATAGCTCCTCAATCTATTAAAAACAAGAATCCGTTTTTAGAAATATCTAATCTACTTCCCCAACATTTCCTATCTTCGCCCTATGGTAAATTTTGAAAAAAACAAACCCTTGATATTGGTTACCAATGACGATGGTATCACGGCAAAAGGCATCTCTTCCTTGGTTGAAGCCGTGCGCCCTTTTGGACAAATATTAGTCGTTGCGCCCGACAAACCTCAATCGGGTATGGGACACGCTATTTCCGTTCACGATATTTTGCGTTTGACTCCTTATCACGGCTTTGATGGCATTCAAGCGTTTGCCTGTTCGGGCACACCTGTAGATTGCGTGAAATTAGCGATTTACGAAATTTTGGATGGACACAAACCAGATTTTTTGGTTTCTGGCGTAAACCATGGGAATAACAGTTCAACGAACGTACTCTATTCTGGAACCATGTCTGCAGCTGTTGAAGGCGCCCTTGAAAACATCCCGGCTATTGGATTTTCACTCGATGATTTTGCCGCAGATGCTGATTTTGATGTGAGCGTGCAAGTGATTCACACTATGATGCAAGGCGCTTTGGAGAACGACTTTCCGAAAAATATTTGTTTGAATGTCAATGTGCCAAAAGTGAAGAGCACCGAATTCAAGGGAATTAAACTTTGCAGGCAAGCACATGCCTTTTGGAAAGATAGTTTCGATAAGCGAATTGACCAATTTGGCAAAGCCTATTATTGGCTCACAGGTGAATTCGAGAATTTTGATGCAGGCGAAGACACAGATGTTTGGGCACTCAACAATGGCTTTGCTTCCGTTGTGCCCATACAATTTGACATGACGGCACACAACGTTTTACCCACTTTAAACAATTGGAAATTGGAGAAATAAAAAAATGTGATTTGAAATTTCGTGTATCACATAACTTCAAATCGTGCATTGCGAATCTAGAATAAATTAAACATGAAAACAAAACTTGATAAAACCTATATTGGGATGCTTTTTGGAGCCATCCTTCCCATTCTAGCATTTTTGGCCTACTGGCAATGGAAGTTTGACACCTTCAATCTGAGTTCTTATTATGAATATTTGATGGCCGACAAGGTGAATCGAAACAACCCTTTGGTTTTTTCTATGATTCCAAATTTGGTTTTGTTTTACTTCAGCAATTTTCAACTCAAATGGTATCAATTCACCGTTGGTTTGGTTGGGGTAACATTGGCTTACACTGTGCCAATCGTAATTACGCTCATTTAGATGAAAATTTACGTAATAGCGGGTGAGGCTTCTGGCGATTTGCACGGCAGCAACCTTTTGAAGTCTTTGTTGAAAGAAGAACCTGAGATTTCGTTTCGTTTTTGGGGTGGCGATCGCATGGCAAAAGTAGCTGGGTCACCCAGAAAACATATCCAAGAATTGGCATTCATGGGTTTTATCGAAGTTTTGATGAATCTCGGAACTATTCTAAAAAATATCAAGTTTTGTAAAAAAGACATACTTGACTTTCAGCCAGATGCACTCATTTTAATTGATTATCCAGGCTTCAATCTGCGCATAGCTAAATGGGCTAAAGAACACAATATTCAAGTTTTATACTACATTTCACCACAGATTTGGGCATGGAAGCAAAACCGAGGTCACCTTATCCGTGAAGTTGTAGATGAGCTGTATTGCATTCTCCCTTTTGAAAAGGAATTCTATAAAAAATTTAATGTTGATGCACACTTCGTTGGTCACCCCTTGATTGACGCCATCGCACAATTTAGAGCGAATACTTTCAATAAACCCCAGTTTCTTACAGACAATCAATTGGATCAGCGCCCCATTATGGCCTTGCTTCCCGGAAGCAGAAAACAAGAAATCGGTATAAAGCTACCCCTGATGCTTGAAGCGGCGCAAAAATATATGGTCAGTCATCAAATTGTAATTGCTGGAGCGCCCAATCAATCAGAAAGCTACTACCGATCGCTATGTGGACAAATACCTGTAAAAATCGTTTTCGGATTAACCTACGATTTGTTGAGTACTGCTAGCGTGGCTTTGGTTACCAGTGGCACAGCTACTCTAGAAACAGCACTTTTTGGAGTACCGCAAGTGGTTTGCTATAAAGGCTCCCCTATTTCCTATCATATTGCCAAGAGACTCATCAAAGTGCCCTATATCTCTTTGGTGAATCTGATTTTAAACAGAGAATTGGTGACAGAGTTAATACAACACGAATGCAATCCAAGGCGCATGCAAGAGGAGTTGGATAAAATCATCAACGGACCACAAGCCCAAATCATAAAAGATGGCTATTTAGAACTAGAAAATCTCCTTGGCGGCGGTGGAGCTAGCGAAAGAACTGCACAGCATATGTTGAAAAGTATTGCAAAACGGTAAGATTTTTGAATTCATAGCCCCGTACTTTTGTAGAAATGCGGACATTCTTCTGTATCATAGCGTTATTGCTGCCTGTTTCGGCTTGGTTGCAAACCATGCACATTGGTGTGTTGCGCAATCAGAGCACCACAAAAATCGAAATCAAAGTGATGCAAGGAACCTACTTGGTGATTGGCGATAATTTCAAGGCGGCCGAACTTGTGCCAGGTCAATCCATTGTGCTTGAAACCAACACCCAAAACAGAGTGCGCACTACAATGAACGGTGAAGTTTTGGGAAATTTCAATCAAGTCATGATTCGTGGAACAGTGAAGAGTGATATTCTTGAATTTCTTTCCATATCCCCAAAATCCAAAGCGCGCGAATACCATGGAGACTTATCAGCGACTAACCCAAATGGTGCTTTGCGCTTGGTGAATCAGGTTTCTATAGAACATTATCTTTCCGGTGTTGTGGAATGCGAAGGTGGCACTGGGCATACCGAAACTTACTACATGGTGCAAGCCATCATGAGTAGAACCTATGCACTCAAGTACCAAGACAAACACAGAGCTGATGGGTTCCAATTGTGCGACCAAGTACATTGCCAGGCCTATCATCACCGGCAGATAAAAACACCATTAATCAACAGAGCCGTTGTGCAAACCGATGGTATGGTGATGGTAGATGACAAAAACCGACTGATAGACGCATTTTTCTATGCCAATTGTGGAGGTGAAACCTGCGATGCCTCCCATGTTTGGAACAATTCGGTGCCGTATCTCCAGCCATTCAAAGACACATTTTGCATCAAAACAGCACAGGCACGATGGTCGAAAAAAATTCCGAAGCAACAATGGATAGATTTTTTGGTAAACAATTATGACTATCCGATTTACGATTCTGTCTATCGCGAAAAAATATTTCATTTTGTACAAGAACACCGATTGGCTTTTTTTCATGGACCCGAATTGGGCATTCCGCTGCGGGATATACGGCAGGAATTCAAATTAAAATCCACTTATTTTTCCTGTTACGAACACGAAGATTATGTAATTCTTGAGGGATTTGGCTATGGTCATGGCGTAGGACTCTGCCAAGAAGGTGCAATGGAAATGGCACGACAAGGCTATCATTTCACTCAAATTCTGCGCTACTATTTTCCGAATATAATTATCCGAGTTCTCGAAAAATCAGACTACTTTCAGCATCTCGAAAAATTACCCGAAGACTTCTAAAACAAACAAGTTTATGAACAAAAAAAGTGCGATTCTCTTGCTCCTTTACCTATGTATGATGGTAATAATCATTTGGCAGCAACTGCAAATCAATAAGATTACAGAAATCTACACCGAAGAAAAAGTGCTTTATGATGCCAATTTTGGTGAAGTTGTGCGCTTGAAAGACGATTTGGGTGCTTATGAAGACAGTTGTCGTTTGTTTCGCAAGGAAATTGAGGCCTTGAAAAATGAAGACAATTAAGCTACCAACCGCCGCCGCCACCGCCACCGCCGCCGCCGCCGGAAAATCCACCACCACCTGAGCCCGATGATGAGCCAGGAGGCATTGACGACGAAGATATTGAGTTATTAAACGAACTGCCGATTGATTTGGCGAAAGCATCCGCATGAAAGACCGAAGAAGCAGCCATTCCTGAATACCACAAAGGTTTGTAGTTTGCCTCCGCATCTGCTGAAATTGATTTGAGGTGATGTGAAAATTTCTTTCCCCATTCGTTTTCTACCCCAAGAGCTATTGCGTAAGGCAATAAGGCTTCAAATCTTTCCACAGACAACTCAGGTTTGTGCGCGTCATTCAAAAATTGACTTTCAGCTGTAACCAAATACATCCTGAAACCAGCAATCTCGTCCATCATCTTTCTTCCTTCTTTGGTAGGAGCTGGAATCAAATACATGAAAATGGCATATAAAAGAACAAAAACTAGAAAAGCAAAAACACCAATCAATAAATTCGGACCTGCGACAAAACTAAGAATTACAAATACCACACTCAAAACCCCAGGCAAAATCATCTGGTTCACATTGTTGTTGTAGTACTTGACATGCACATTTTTATCGATAGACCCGTCAATGCACGCTGAAATAGCTTGAAAAACCGCATGATTTTTATTGGATAATTCAACACTTTGTCGACCATTGAACAAAATTTGAAGCACCTCTTTTTCAACTTCATCCAGCGCCATTGTTTCGTTTGTCAATTGCTCCAACGTATAAACCGAGCCTATAATTTTCTTGTTTTGTTCAATTTTCAACGCGCCTTTAATCGCCATGTTTACCAAGGTAGCACTCACCAAAGCACTGCGCATTCTTGTTTTATGAAGAAAACCCACCACCGATGGACCATAACCATTTGGAGGGTCAAATAACGGTATTATGGTGCCTTTACGCGGATCTCGACCATATTTTATCCAGCGCTTCAAATAAATGAACAACACAATCAAAACACCCAAAATGGCCACGATAATGTTCAAATTGCTCCGAACAAGCCAAAGAATTTTCTCTAAAATACTGGGCTCTTGAATAACACCTTTGTTCCAAGAAACCACAAAAGTGAGTTGTTCACCCGGTTTCAAAATTTCACTAGAAGCAATGATCAAAATGCTGTCGTTTGCCTGTACCTGGGCCTTATGTGTGGTGGAACCAAATTCGCCTGAAAACACCGAATTTTCAAGCATTTTCGCATTTTTCGGTAAATGAATACTTACTTTATATTGGGCAATTGAAAAAGCCCATCCGCCTCCAATGGCATTGAAATAGAGCTCGTCATAACTTTCAAAAAAACCTATTTGATGACTGGTTCTATACTTGATTTCAAAGGTGTGTAGGCCATCATTCAAAAAACGATTCTCATCTCCGGTGTAAACTTCAACACCATTCATTCTGTTTTTTAGATGATATGATTCATTGGCTCCATTGCGTTTCACAGACAAAACCTCAAACCCAACAACATAACTATTTCCAAATCGGTCTTTATAGCGTGTCGGAAAATCACGCATCAATCCTCGCTTAATGATATTCCCTTCTACCTGAGCCGTAATTTTTTCAGTAATCAACAAATTTCCATCCGACTCAATAACAATATCAATATCGTAGTGCTTGATGTATTCCATGCTGAATACAGACCAAGGCAAAATCAAGAAAAGTAAGGGTAAAAGTATTTTTTTCATTGGGCTTACATTTGAGGAACGGATCGCTCAGATTCATTTTGTATGTCGAAAAAAGGTTCATCTTCAAACTTAAAAATAGACGCAATAATATTCGACGGAAATTGCTGGATTTTCGTGTTCAAATCTCGCACAGACCCATTATAATACCTGCGCGCTCTTTGCAAATCGTGTTCAACTTTTGATATCTCAATTTGCAACTGAGCAAAGTTCTCGTTGGCTTTTAACTCAGGATAATTTTCTACAATCACAAACAGTTTTCCCAAATCTTGAGCAATGCCAATCTGCACCTTTTCTTGTGCTTTCAAATCGTTTTCTTTCGTAGCTAAATTCCGCAATTCGGTGATATGTGTTAGCAAATTTTGCTCATGACTGGCATATCCTTTCACAACATCAACCAACCTTGGAATAAGTTCATGACGTTTTTTCAACTGCACATCAATGCCGCTCCACGCTTCTCTAGCTAGGTTACGCAAACTGACTAATCTATTGTAAACCAAAACAATAAACAAAATGAGAACAACAAAAATGCTTAATGATATGTAAAATGTCATAGTAAATTATTTGGTCAAAGATATTAAATAAGTGCTTCAGTAGGTTGTGCTATTACCAGTGAAAATATTGATTAATTTCGTGCAAAATTCTGAACTATGATTCTTTTGAAATGGGGAACCGGACTAGTGGTATTGTTGAGTTTATTGGTGATACCCGCATGCTCTAGTACAAAAAAAATAGAAATTCCAAAACCAGAAGAAACCCTTGCGGAAAAAGTGCCTTTTGATGTGCCAATCTCTATTCTCAATGTTGGTGTTTCCCTCACATGGGCCGAATTGGAAAAGCAGGTAAATGATGTGATGCCCGAAAAACTCATGGACGATAAAGACTTCAATAAAGATGGTCTGAAAGTGCATTTAACCAAAACTGGTCCTGTAAAATTTGCGTTTAAAATCAATCAAATTCAAATTTCAGTGCCCGTAAGTGCTCGCGTGTGGTATAGATATGGCGCGCTCGGCATGTATGACATCAAAGAATTCAGAATGAAAGGTATCGTGAATTTATTGTCTATCGTGAAGCTTGAAGAATGTGCCATGACCACGCGTACTAAGGTGGATAAAATCCATTGGCAGGAGAGTCCAACCATGGAATTTTATGGTAAAAAAATACCAGTAGGATATGCTGTTGACCCACTTATTGAAATGAACGCTTCATCAATTTCCAGCGGGATAGATGGCTCTTTGAAAGGTATGTTGGATTTCAAACCCTTACTCATTGATTATATGCAAGGATTTCGCGAGCCTGTGCTCTTAAGTGAAGAATACAAAATGTGGTTGCAAGTTATGCCCATAGCTTTTCTCACCACGCCACTGCGCATGAATACCGAGAAAATTGTTTTGGACGTGAATTTGCGCGCCAAAATGAAAACCACGATGGGTCCGAAACCCGCCAAAGCTGATAAAATTAGTGACATTCAATTCAAATCAGATACGCCGTTGCGTAAGGACATTGAAGTAGTTTTGCCCGTGGAAACACCTTATTTAGAATTGAATGAACTTTTTACCAACCAACTCAAAGGAACCATACTTTACGATGGCAAAAAAGACGTGACGTTAGAAGAAATTAAGCTTTGGCACAGCGAGAAAAAATTAATTATCGCTATTCGAATTGATGGTAAAGTACAAGGCTGGCTTTTCTTGAGGGGAATACCGAAATACAATGCCGAAACATCAGAGATTTATTTGGACGAGCTTGATTATCATGTGAATACCAAAAACGTGTTGGTGAAATCGCTGAGTTGGATGCTTTCTGGCAAGGTGCTCAAGTTGATTAAAGAAAATTCAAAATATTCCATCAAACAAGATTTGGATGACATGAAAAAGGAGATGAACCAACAACTCAATGGAATGAAGCCTCATGAATCCGTTGAAATCAAATTCAAAATGACTGGCTTGAGTTTCGACCAATTGTACATGACCGATGACGGTATCATCACGCAATTCAAAATGTTGGCCCTGATGGGAGCAAAAATCGGATAAACATCCAAGAAAAAACCCCGGTCAGCCATTGCTAATCCGAGGTTTCCGCCATGAAAAAAACTAAAATTCTTTGCTGCTATCTGATGCAACGATGTGTCTCTGCTTCAATTGATATGAGCACTTTATGAAAAGGCGCTTTAATTGTACGAAATGCTTATTAGACTTTATTAAGGCCATGATATCTCAAATAAAACTTAAACCGGAAATATGCCAATGATAGTTTAACTATCATAAAAAAATGTTTTATGTTTCCAACGGATTTGATTTATCAAGCGCAGCATGGCCGTGTGTTCATTTTTATAGAATCTACAGTTTCACCACCAAAATTTTATGCGCTGTCAAAAATCCTATGTTGTGAATCTTGAGAAAACAACCGAGTACATCAAATCGGAAGGCGGATACGTTATTATGGAAGGTGTTCATAAAATTCCTGTATCAGCTGACAAACTGCAAGAACTCAATATTTGCTTGAAAGAAATCATTAAAATATTGTAGTGAGCGAACCAATTCATTGGATTTATTGTTGTGAATTTGATTCATAATTTTTTTAATTCAGATTTTTTATTGAAATTTACGCCGCTAAGACGTTATATAAAACCAGTTTATCATGAAAAAAATGCTACTCTCGCTGCTAAGCAGCTGTTTGTTCTTCACTCTTTTTGCTCAAAGCGTACACTACGACTTCCAAGACGGTTTAGTCGTTTTTCAGTTGAAAGAAAATGTGAAAGTCATCAATACCATCAACGACAAAAGCCGGGTTGTTGATTTCAAAAACGAATCCTTGTTCAGATTCATTTCAGAGTTTCAAATCGTTGAAGTTTTGCGACTTCACCCGGATATTAAGGACCAGAAATTGAACAGGACTTACCAAATTCAGTTGCAAAATATTTATCAGGTAGATGACCTCATCAAGAAACTGAAAAGACATCCGTCTGTTGAATACGCTGAATTGAAAGAATTGCACAGAACTTTTCTTACGCCCAATGATTTAGGACCTATCAATAGCAACACTGCGGGCACAAGTCCAAGCAACAACCAATGGTCGCTACACAAAATTCAGGCGCAACAAGCATGGGATATTGGCACCGGAAGCGCGAATGTTATCGTTGCTGTAACCGACGACGCATTCAGAATGGATCATGTAGATTTGATTAATAAATTTACCAATCCCTATGATGCCGTTACTCAGGGCAACAATCCAGCGCCATGTGGCACCAACGCAGGAAATCACGGTACACACGTGGCAGGCACGGTTGGTGCTCAAACCAATAATGGAATTGGTGTGTCATCGATAGGTTACAATGTGCGTGTAATGCCGATAAAAATTGGAAATTGCAACAACCAGTTGACTCATGGCTATGAGGGAATCATTTATGCAGCTGATAATGAAGCTGATGTGGTAAATATGTCTTGGGGGGGCGGTGGGTTTAGCACCTACGGTCAAAATGTTTGTACTTATGCTTGGGACGCTGGAACTATTCTTGTTGCAGCAGCTGGAAACAATAACGAATCCACGGTGTTTTATCCAGCAGGTTACAACAATGTGATCGCAGTGGCTTCTACAACTCCAACAGATGCAAGATCAAGTTTTTCGCAATACGGCACTTGGATTGATATAGCCGCTCCAGGTTCAAACATCAGAAGCACTTATGCTACCAGTTCATCTGCATACAACTCAATTTCAGGTACATCAATGGCTTCTCCACATGTTGCAGGTTTATTAGGTTTGATGCGTTCCACAGCTCCTAGTGCAACCAATACTGCTCTAATCAACTGCTTATATTCAGGCGCTGACAATATCAATAGTGCCAATCCAAGTTTTATTGGACAATTGGGCGCAGGAAGAATAAACGCTTACAATTCCATGATATGTGCTGCTCAGTTTGCAGCACAACATGATGCCGCAATCACAGATATTATCAACCCTGGATCAACCTTGTGTAATGGAACAATAACCCCCATATTCACACTTCAAAATTATGGTTCTCAAAATTTAACATCTTGTGTAATCAACTTCAATTGGGGTGGTGCAAATCAAACATTCAATTGGACTGGGAATTTGGCATCAGGAAACAATGTAAACGTAACCTTGCCTCAAATTACAATTCCCAATGGTGCCTATACTTTTGAAGCATTTACCACAATGCCCAACGCTGTTACTGATCAAAACCCAACCAATGATTCAAGTTCCAAAAATATTCTCGTAGATAACAACGGTCAACAAGTCACCCTAACTGTTATTACAGATTGTTGGGGCTCAGAAACTACTTGGCAAGTTACAGACGACGACAATGGACAAGAAGTGGCTTCGGGTGGTCCTTATACAGACAATACGCCACTTGCACAACAAATCCACACATTCTGTTTGCCTACAGGTTGTTACACCTTCACCATTTCTGACAGTTATGGCGATGGTATGTATGGCAGCCAGTACCAAAGTTGCAGTGTGAATGGAAATTACTTCATGCAATATGAAAGCGGCACCAATATTTTCACAATGACTGCTCCAAATGCTAATTTCGGGAGCAGCACTACGCACCCATTCTGTATCATTCCACAAGACAATTTTGACGATGCAGGAATTACAGAATTGCTATCGCCAACCTTGTTTACATGCAGTTCAAACATTGCTCCAATAGTTCGATTGAGAAATTTTGGTCTAAATCCTTTGACCAGCACAACGATTAATTATTCTATCAATGGTGGTGCGGCGCAACAATTCAATTGGACAGGAAACTTGGCGAGCGGACAAACCATTGACGTCACTTTGCCAATTATCACAAGCGCAGATGGAATTGCCAATTTCACCGCTTCTACGTCCAATCCAAACGGTGAAGCCGACAATAACCCAAGCAATGACAGCAACACATCGTCATTTGCAGTAAACGGCACTCCTGCAACCTTGCCATTTGTTGAAACTTTTGAAACGAATGTGATCAGCAACGGGTCATGGAAAATTTTAAATCCAGACAGCGATATCACTTGGGCAGCCGCAACAGTTGGTGGAATTAGTCCGGGCAATCAAGCCATGAAATTGGACTTTTTCAACTATGCACAAGCGGGTCAGCGCGATGGTTTGATTTCGCCCGTGATCAGTTTGAATGGTTATACAAGTGCAGAATTGACTTTCGACCATGCGTATAGACGATTCAATCAATCGGCAACTGACTCATTAATCATATATGTATCAACTAATTGTGGCGATTCTTGGACCCGTGTTTTTCAAGTCGCTGAAAATGGCACTGGTTCTTTTGCAACTCAAGTAACAAGCGCAAATCCCTTTACGCCAGCACAAGCAGTAGATTGGTGTTTCGAGCCAATTAGTCCACAAACACCCGGGGCGAGTTGTTATGAAATTGATCTAACGCCATTTGTGGGTCAAAACATCGTTGTGATGTTTGAAGGATTTAATGCTGGAACATTGGGCAACAACTTGTTTTTGGACAACATCAACATCGATGGCGTGCCAGGCGAGGGATTACCCACCGCTAATTTCAGCGCAGCAAACACAACGATTTGTGCAGGAGAATCCGTTCAGTTTAACGACCAATCTGCTCCTGATATTACATCAAGAACTTGGACGTTCCCTGGAGGAAACCCTGGCACATCAAGCTCAGCGAATCCTATCATCGCATACAACAACCCCGGCACATACAGTGTGACTCTTTCAGTAAGCAATGCCAACGGAACCAACACAAGTACGCAAAGCAACTTGGTTGTTGTAAATCCGGCTCCAAGCACTCCAACCATCACACAAAATGGCAATGTGCTGAGTGTTTTCTTACAGCTTGGAGAATCAGCCACTTGGTTCTTGAATGGAAATCAAATTGGAACTGGAGCCAACTTGACTATCACGAATCAAGGCAATTACACGGTTGAAGTGACCAATTCATTTGGTTGTAGAGCGGTTTCTGGAACCTTCAATGTGCTTTCCAATGAAGATTTAGAATTGAACAATATCCTGATTTTCCCAAATCCGAATCAAGGTAAATTCATTATTCAACTCGATAACCATGCTTTAGAATCCATAACAATTGTGGATGCCATAGGCAGGACAGTAGCGCAAATTTCTACGAGCGACGTTGAGGTGCATATGGATTTGAGTCACCTAAATTCAGGGCTTTACTCAGTAGTTTTAAGAACAGCAAACGGAATTCTAGTTAGAAAAATAGAAATCCTAAAATAGATTATCTCAAATTACCCCATTTTAAAAACGGTCCATTGTGAAAACAGTGGACTGTTTTTTTTTGATGCGTTTAAACCTGAATTCGATTAACAATTCGAGCTCAAGTTATAAGCAATTGAAAAGCAAGTGGTTTTATTCCTCACAATATAAGCTCTTGGATAAGTCCAGAGGAATGGTTATTATTCTATCTGTAATAACCCAATAAATTCATGAAATCCGAAGCGTTTTGCTCATCGGAAAACACACGTGTTTCAAGGCGACCTTCTTCGTTGCGAGAAATAATAATGTGCTTAGGTTCAGGAATCAGGCAATGTTTCAATCCGCCAAAACCGCCAATGGTTTCTTGGTAGGCTCCAGTATTGAAAAACCCAATATAGAGTTCATTATTCGGGTCGAATTGAGGCAAATAAATGGCGTTGGAATGCTGTTCGGAGTTGTAGTAATCGTCTGAATCACAAGTCAATCCACCTAAAAGAACACGTTCATATTTGCTTTCCCATCGATTTACCGGTAGCATAATAAAGCGTTGGTTGATGGCCCACGTATCTGGGAGATTGGTCATGAATGAACTATCAATCATGTTCCATTTTTCACGGTCGTTTTGCTGCTTTTGGTGCAACACTTTAAACAAGGCTCCACCACTTTCTCCAACGGTAAACGAGCCAAATTCAGTGAAAATATGAGGTTCAGGAATGTGATTTTCCTCGCAAACCGTTTTGATTTGAAGCAAAATTTCTTGCACCATATAGGCGTAATCATATTCAAAAGCCAAAGACTTTTTGATGGGAAAACCACCACCAATATTCAAAGAATCGAGGGTTGGACAAACCTTTTTCAACTCAGCGTAAATTTGCAAACACTTGGTCAGTTCATTCCAATAATACGCGGTGTCCTGAATTCCAGTATTGATAAAGAAATGGAGCATCTTCACATTGATACGCGGATTTTCCTTCACCAAAGTGTTGTAAAAAGGAATAATATCACGGTAACGAATGCCCAAACGCGAGGTATAAAACTCGAATTTGGGTTCTTCCTCAGAAGCAATTCTAATTCCGATATTCAATTCCTTATCTGTAGCCTCAAGCAATTCATGAACCTCCTGAAAATTATCCACAATGGGAATAACACGCAATTCACCTTCGTCAATCAGCTTGGCAATATTGTCAATATACTTCGGCAATTTGAAGCCATTGCACAACACATAGCATTTATCGCCCAATTTGCCTTTGTTCTTCAAATTCTGAACAATATCCAAATCGAAAGCAGAAGAAGTTTCAATATGCACATCGTTTTTTAGTGCTTCTTCTACCACGAAAGAAAAATGAGAACTTTTGGTGCAATAGCTGTAGTAATATTTCCCCGAATAACCCAAATTGGTCATGGCTTCACGGAACCAACCTTTAGCCCGTTGGATGTTGTTGCTTATTTGTGGCAAATAATGAAACTTCAAAGGAGTTCCATATTCTTTAATCAAGCTCATTAAATCTATACCATGGAAAGTGAGATTGCCATCTCGGAGATTAAACTCATTTTGAGGAAAATCAAAAGTTTGTTCAATAAGGTCTATGTACGTTGTCTTCATTTCATAAAACGGGCCCAATAAACTCAGGCAAATTTTTAAATAATCATTTTAAAAACTACAAAATGCCGTGCCCTACTTCGGGCTGCCAAAGTTCACTAAAAAATTAATGCAGGATAGATTTTTTTGTGAATTAATGTCATGTAAGATATCATTACACCCCAATGCTTTTCGCGCGCATCGTGAAGAGCGCCAAAATTCCGAATAGAATACAAGCCAGCAATAAGTGCAGTGTTTGAACAAGCGCAGGCATGTTGAGGTGATTCAAGAAAACTCCGCTCACAAGTTCCAAGGCCAAAATACCGTAAGCCCAATGAAAAATGCGCATTTCTCGAATTTTATAGCTTTTGTAGAGCATCCAAGTCATCACAATAAGAACAATCCAAGAAAAACTGCGGTGAATGAGAAATGCTGCCGAAAGCAAATTACCCCAATTGGCGCGGTCAACACCACTTTTTTTAAGAAAATCGATCTCCTCACGCACCTGAGTACCCAAAAACATTTGCACGAATGTGATGGCGAATATGCTCAAGATAATCCAAAACCATGTCTTGGACACTGCAATGTTTCTCTGTTGAGACGGCGCAATCATCCGCAATACATACAATTGCAAAAACACGATAACCAAAGCCAATAACAAATGCACCGTGATGGTCCAAGGCAAAAGATTTGTGGCAACTACAATAGAACCAAACCATGCTTGAAAAACGAGAACAAACATATTGATTGTAGCTACCACAACCAGGCGACGCTTTCGGTATTTTCGCAAAATAATCACAAAGCTGAGTAGCATAAGATTACCTGCCATAAAGCCAAAAAGTCTGTTGATGTATTCCGTCCAAGTTTTGCGCGCGTTGAAGCTTTCTTCCACCATAATTTGGTGCATGTTTTCTTCCATTTTTTTGGCTTCGCCTTCCAGACCCACTTTGCGCAACATATTTTGGAATCGAAACACTTTTTTGTAGCGCTTTTCTGAATAAATCTCCTTATAATTTTCTGGCAACTCCCCAATTTCAGTAGGAGGAATCCATTGACCAAAACATTTGGGCCAATCTGGGCAGCCCATACCGCTTCCTGTTATGCGCACAAAACTTCCGGCGATAATCACCAAATATATGGAAATCAAGGTGATCCAACTCAAGCGAACAAAAAAACGGGACGTAGCTACCATTCGAAAAATTTAATACAAAGGTAACAGTTGAATGCGGCTAATGGTTGATGAAAATCAGGGAAATTAAGATTTTTACAATTTAGGAATCATCAAATCAAATCGAAATGTAGTGTTTACTTGGAGCACTGCACAAGCACAAAAGAATACCGCAACACCAATTGCTAAAAACTTCTAATCCTCAGATAAAACCAGAATCATATCATCCTCAGCAAACGTAACAATTTCCGATTTGTTTGAATTCATTTTCACCCCAAATCCGTTGCTTTGACTTTGGCTATGAGCAACAATTCTGTAACCAATAAACACTTCATTCAGTTGCGCTGCGCTCTCTGCTAGGGTATATAAATTCACTGGTACATTCGGTTGCACGTAGCGCGATACAGGTTTCAAATAAATCTCTGAACCGTCGGCCTCAAAAAGAACATCATAAACTTTCTTTAGTTCCTTGTTTTCAGACATTTGTGTCAACATTAAGCTAATCAAATTATCGCTTACAATGAAATCGTCGGCTTTGGCTACAATACCCAATTCACGGTTTTTAATATCTAGCATCTCTGAAACTATGCTAAAATCTTTATTGTGCTTTTCGCTGATGTTGCGCAGGTGTAACAAACAAATCAGTGTTCTGGCATCACTTTCTTGTATGTTTTCGTCGTGTGTGTAGCTCAACACAATGATGTAATCATACTTTTCAGGCTGAATGGCATCCAACAAACTTCTGTCGATGATACTGCCCTTTTCCCATTTTAAAGAGTTGTTTTTCAGGGTAGCCATCAAGGGTTCAAACGCTTCTTCAATTTCATCTCCCTCTGCTAAAATCATCACTTCCGATCCTGGTTGAACATAATGGTCCAATTCCTCGAGAATTCTGTGCCCTCTCGAATTCCATCCCAGCACCAATGTTTTTTCCTTTTTAACTTCTTCACTGTCCACGTGTTGAATGTGCTCGTCCTGAATTTGATAGTTCGTTTTGTTAGAGAGCACAATGGTATCATCGTCTTCTGAAAGCGCAATCAGTTGATCGCCCTGTTGAATAATCGTATCCATAGTTGGGTTGATGAGCACTTTTTCATGATGCGTAAAAATGCCGATAATCGAAGATGTTTCATAAGCAAAAATGGCATCCTTGAATGTTTTACCATACATTTTGGGTTCTTGTCTGAAATACAGTTCATCACCATCAAATTGCAACAAATCGGAATAAACAACACTCAAGCCAGATTGACGACACGTTTGAGCGGTGATTCTAGATATCAAATCGCTAGAAAACACATAAATTGTTTCATTATTCCCAACCAATTCTGCCGCTTCCAAATTAACCAAGTCTTTGATTTCAGCAACAATATGGTAGGGTTCTTTTTTTCTATTTTTTCCGTTTGTGAGTGCCAAAACAGATTTGATAACATGCGTATCTGGATTGGTAACATCTTCTGGTGACAACACAATAATGGAACGTGCTTCATTCGGATTTACAACATTTACAGCACTTGAATCGAGTGGTGAACCGCTGCGAATTACAACTCTGGTGTTTTTGAAATCGTCCACTTTCGCTTTGATTTCGTCGTCCATTTCCATTTTATCGCGATCGGCCAAAATCACAATACTTGGTTTATGCTGATTTTCATTGGCTATGACCAATTCTGAGATGATGGTGAAAATCTTATCTGACCAGCCCAAAATGAGGGTGTGATTGGATTCCAAAACATTGGATTTCCCCTTGCGCAAATTCTCAATAATACCATCGATTGCGGCACTTATTGTGGCAATTAAAATGGAGAAAATAAAAATACCGACGATCGTTGCCAACATCAATATGATTCGATCACCCCAATGTTCGGCACCACCGATATAGCCTGGGTCGATAACCGCCATAAGCGATTGCCACGATCCTTCAACAAAATCGTTTAACCCGAAAATCTCGATGCATATCCCCAAAATAAATACCACAAGAATCGACACAATAGCCAACCACTTGATTAATGATGTGGGACCTTTTGACAACTCGTTTTCAAAGTAATATCTCAGCTTTTCAAAAAATGACAATTTCTTCTTCATAATGTAAATATCTCGGAGCAAAACTAGGAAATAAATGAAGCGTTTGATGATTAATTTAAAGTTAGAAAAACATTTTTCAAATAAGATTTTACCCTGATTATCTGTAGAATCAGAACTAAGCGCCGCAGGCTGTTGAATTTCGACTTCGAATTTTCAATAACTACGCTTATCTTTGAGCCCAGAAAAATTCAATGCAATGAAAAAATTAATCCTGTTTTATACTTTTTTCTTAATCCTTGCTGTACCAAGTGGCTTTGCCCAAAAAGAACTCACGCTTGCGGATGCAGTGATGGAACAATACCGCAAATTCCGCCCCGATTATATATTCAATTTTCAATGGATACCCAATTCATCCGATTATTCTTACATCAAAGGATTCAGCACATTGGTAATTTATGATTCCAAGAAAAAAAAGACTACCGAACTAGACATTGCAGATGTGAATAAAACGCTTGGAACAGATTTGCGCTGGTTTTCGGGTATGCAATGGAACAACAATTCTGAATTTTTCTTGAGCAATGGCACACAATATTTCCTCTACGATTTCAGAAAAAAAACAGGAAAAAAAATCCTAGAAATCAATAAAGAGATTGAATTTGAAAACGACGATTATTCAGAAAAAGCCAATGCTGTAGCCTACACCCGACAAAACAATTTGTATGTTTTCCGCGACAATAAAGAAAGTGCAGTAACTGCTGATAAAGATGAGAACATCGTGTCTGGTCAGGCCATTGCACGCAGCGAATTTGGTATAACAAACGGCATTTTTTGGTCGACTAATGGGACATTTTTAGCCTTCTATCAAAAAGATGAAACAGAGGTGAAAAGCTATCCTTTGTTGGATATCACACAAACACCGGGCATCTCCAAGCTAATTAAATACCCAATGGCGGGCTTGGCAAGTGAAAAACCCAAAGTGGGCATTTACAATTTGAATACAGGAAAAACCGTATTCATCGAGCCTCGAGGAGAAAAGCACGATTATTTAACCAATGTTTCTTGGAGCGCAGATGAAAAATTTGTTTTGATTGCCGAAATTACAAGAAATCAGCAAAACATGCGCTTGCATCAATACGACGCGCAAACAGGTGCATTCGTGAAAACCTTGTTTGAAGAACAAAATGCGCGCTACGTGGAGCCAGAGCATCCGGCTTATTTCATCAACAGCACCCAATTCATTTGGATGAGTGAACAATCGGGCAACACCAATCTGTACTTATGCAATTTAGATGGCGCTAAAGAACAATTGACTTTCAACAAATGGGAAGCCTTGTCTTTTGAAGGTGTTTCTAGAAATGGACGTTTGGTTTATTTCATGGGAACAGGCGCTTCTCCACTCGACACCAAGTTGTTTCAAGTGGATTTGAGAACTAAAATTCAAACTGAACTCACCAAAGAATCGGGCACACACCAAGCCCTGATGAGTCCAAACGACATGTTGATCTACCACCAATTTTCATCTGGAACGGTACCCAATTTGGCCAAAATCATGGACATAAAAGGTCGCAGCTTAAGCACCTTGGTAAAAGCCGAAGAAAAACTAAATGAATACAAAATCGGTTCGGCAGAAATCCAGAAATTGAAAGCACAAGATGGTAGCGATTTGTACACAAGATTAATCAAACCTTCCAATTTCGATCCCAATAAAAAATATCCTGTGATGGTTTATGTTTACGGAGGTCCACACGCTCAGATGATTACAAACTCGTGGTTGTATGGCGCCAATTTGTGGATGTATTGGATGGCAGAGCAAGGCTATTTGGTCTTTACGCTCGACAACCGTGGCTCTGCGCATCGCAGCTTTGATTTTGAAAGCCAAGTACATCGCCAATTGGGTACTTTGGAAATTGAAGACCAAATGGTTGGGGTAGATTATCTGAAAACACTTCCCTTCGTGGATGCGAGTAGATTGGCTGTACACGGCTGGAGTTTTGGTGGTTTTATGACCATTTCTTTGATGCTCCGTCAGCCGGGCGTGTTCACCACAGGAGTTGCAGGTGGCCCGGTAACCGATTGGAAATATTACGAAGTGATGTATGGAGAGCGCTACATGGACACACCCGACGAAAACCCTGATGGCTATGAGCAAGCCAGTTTGCTCAATAAAGCGGGAAATCTAAAGGGCAAATTGCTCATCATTCATGGTGGAATTGACGATGTAGTGGTGCCTCAACACAGCCAATCGCTGCTGAAAGCATTTATTGAAAAAGGCAAACAAGTCGATTTCTTTGAATATCCAACCCACAAACACAATGTAACGGGAAAAGACCGCGTGCATTTGATTGAAAAAATCTTAAAATATATCATCGCCAACAACGTTTGATGGAGTGAAAAATGATGCGCTCGAAAACTTGGTATTTGCTCTTTCTGTTTGCTCTCTTGAGTATTTCATGGATGGGTATGCCAAGACTTTTGGCTCAAACTGAAACCATTGAATTTGAAAGGTTTGAACTTCGAAACAGGGAAATAAGTTACCTCGACACGACGCTACAAAACCCGAAAACAACTTGGTTAGGGGGAGAGGAAAATCAAATTTTAACGCATTATCTTTTTCACAAAGCAGGTTTTCCGCTCGCACTGGATTTGCGTTTTTCTGCGAAGATCAGCAATATATTTTCATCCAGAATTAATTGTGTTTTAATTCAAAACACGGATTCGCTCTATCTAGCCACACGTATGGGTAGAGACAGTACAATCCAAATCAATTTGAGCAATCCTAGTGGTTCATCTGAACTTCTGTTCATGTACGAAAATCAAGTAATTGGACGCTTGTTTATTGATGTGTTTCCCCTTCGCAAAGAGAAAATTTACCTTGTTCCGCTGGTTCCCTTCAACCTCAACGAAACAGAATTAACACAAAAAATCAATTCGATTTTCAAACCGTATCAATTGGAATTCGAACTACAAATTCTTCCTGAATATTATTTTGAAGACCTAGAAAAAAATCCGAATTTGAATAATCCCAGTTCAGAATTCGACCATTTCACACGTCAAATGCGTCAAATTAGAGACGCTTATTTTTCCGATTTCCCCAAGAGTGACAAACGCGCCTTTTATGTCTTTGTGCACCAAGGCTTTATGAATAAAACGCAGTTGGGCTATAGCGTAAAAGGCAAAACCATAGCTTTTGTAACCAAACAGAGCAGCGAGGTTTTAGCCTATCAAGTAGCGGTTCAACTGGCGCGCGGTTTCGGGAGCTTGAAAAAAGATGATGTAATCAACTTCGAAGAAAATCTCCTCAATGCGAGAGGAGGAACTGCACTCACAGCCGATCAATGGCGCAATTTGCATTTGGATTACCGAACCTACTCGATGTATGACGATGATGAAGAAATCAACACCTTCAATGGGTTTGTGGCTTATTATTTTTGGGAAGAGGATGAAAATGGTACCATTATTTTTAATCCGGGTGCATTCAGAACAGCCATTCATCGACCTTATAAAAAGAACTACTTCAGCTACAATTTAAGCATTGAAAAACGACTATTTAAACCCATTTTTAGTGTATTGAACATACAGATTACGCCCTTACATTTTGTGCTTATCGCCGTGATTTTGTGGATTGGCTTTTATTTGCGCAAACGCTTCAAAAACCGATTTGCCGAGTCACTAAAAAAATTCTTACACATCAAAAAATTCTTGGCCCAAACCCTGGTCTTTATCATATTGGGTTCGCTCACTTTTACCACTTTCTTTTTCATGAATAAAGTCATCTTGCGGTATGAGATTTTTGAAGGGCGCGTGCCTGATTTTAAAGGAATGAGCCTTGAAAATGTGCGGCATGAGATTTTGTACAACAATGATCTAGACCGCTCCGAAAAACCTGAAATGGCCACAGAAGTGCTCATCAAAAAAGGTGATGACTGGTTTGTGAAAAGAAGAAAACGCGTCTTGTATTTCGACCAGTTCAAAGATTCGGCGGGTGTATATTCCATCGCCAAATTCAACAGAGAAAGTGATTCAATTGTGATTCCCGATTTGGGCGTTGCCATCTTGGCTCCAAGTCACTATTTTGTGGTAAATCGCATTGACGATGATGGAAAATATGAAAATCAGCAGGTCTATAACCACCAAGGCTCAAACGTTACGCAATTCCTTTTGAGTAAAGAAGAGCCCGCCAAGCGAATTCTGGTTTTTGTGAATGGCTATCGTCCGACGAGTTTGGGGAATTCTTTAGAAGAAAATTTCCGCGACATTCGAGAACGCGGGGTTGAATTTCCAAATTCGAAAAACATGATTCACAATTTTGACCGTTATGACTACTGGCGGCCTTGGCGTGAAATTGATCTAAAATTTGAGAAACGCATCAATCCGAGTGAGACGTATTATGCCGATGGACATTTTTCTGTTAGCACATCCAACTACCGCAGTTTGATACATTTCACGCAGGTTTCTACAAAATATCCGACGCGATGTAAAGACCCCAAACATCATATTTGTTTGGAAAAAGGCCAAACATCTTGGTTCAAATCATCCAATAAGGCGACCCATCGTTTGTTGCCCAATCGGCCCAACTACAAAGGCTTCAAAACCCGGCGCGAAAACGGAAGAATCGCAGGTTTAAATTTGCTTCAGCAGTTGAATGAAATTCCAAACTCATCGCACAACGATACCTTGTTCATAGTAGCGCACAGCATGGGCTACGCTTATGCTTTGGGCATGATAGATGAATTGCGCGGAAAAATCAACTTCGGTGGATTTTATATTTTGGCACCAGAAAATGCAGAAGCAGGCAAAATAAACGCATCCGAATGGCAGGAAATCTATCAATATGGTGTGAATCACGAAAAATTTGAAAAAACAGCGCCCTGTATGCTCGATGGTGTGGCACCACAAACACGCGCCAAAGGATTAGACCCTGAAAAACACGTTTTTATTCCCGAAAATCTATTTCGCCGCTTTGGCTTTTTCGATGCCCACTTTGTTGGATTCTATGATTGGATTTTTGAAATTCCTGAGGGAGAATCGGGGGGAATTGAACAACGGTGAAATTATTCTAAATTGTAAAACTTAAATTCAACTATCTTTACACCCATGTTTCAAAACGCCAATAATCTATATATTTGGATTCCGGTAATTGCAATAATTTCACTTGCAATAAGTTGGCTCTATTATTTCTGGCGAAAAGACCAAAACACCTTTTCCAAACCCATCAAATTCTTGCTTTTTTCACTGCGAGCATTGGCACTTTTTGTGATTGGTATTTTACTTTTGGGACTCATTTTTCCACGAAAACAAACCCGCACCGAACCCGCCAATATTTTCTTCCTCATTGATCAAAGTAGTTCGATGCTCAATTACGCAGATAGTGCCACGGTGAAGTCGAATATCCCCATGTTCATTGAGGCTGCCAAACAGAAATTGGACGGTTTGTACCTCACCCGATTCATTCATTTTTCTAGTGCTATTCACCCTGATGACACCCTGCTTTTTGACGGCGCATCTTCAAATTTGGCGCTAGGGTTTTCTCATATTCGCGACTTGTTCATCAACAACAATCTCGGTGCAATAGTATTACTTTCCGATGGTAATTTCAACGAGGGACTCAACCCGAAATACGAAGCTGAAAAAATCAAATTCACACCGGTTTATACTTTGGCCGTTGGCGACACCATCACCAAGCGCGACGCCATGATTTCTAATGTCGTAGCCAACAACATCGCGTTTTCAGGTAATATTTTTCCCATAAAAATAGAAGGAAAAGCCAGTAAATTGAAGGGCGAAAACATGGTTATTCGTTTGTCGAAAGGCGGCAATGTTATTCAAGAAAAAACGATAAACATCAATAGCAACAATGCGTTTTTCGACCACACCTTTGAAGTAGAAGCCAAAGGAAAAGGCATCCAAAGCTACACGATAGAAATTATTACGAAAGTTCAGGAATACACTTTGAGCAACAACAAACGCACTGTGTATGTAGAAATTTTAGAATCGAAAAGAAAAGCAGCCCTCGTTTTTGGTGGTATGCACCCAGATGCTGGAGCTATGCAAAGTGTGTTGCAAAAAGACCAAAACACAGAGGTAACCCCTTATTTTTTGAGTGATTTGAACAAAATTCCCGAAACCGATATTTTGATTCTCATCGATGTAGATTTGGTACAAAATCCAACCTTCTATAAGCAATTGCAGAGCAGTCAAACACCTTATGTGCTGTTTGTGAATCCCAATATGTCCACCGCCAATTTGGAAGTGGGCTTGGTTGGCCACAGTCCGGGCCGTTCCGATTATGTGGGCGCTCAATTCAACGAAGATTTTTCACTGATTCAATTCTCAGAAACCTTCAAACAACGCGTCAAAGAATTTCCACCTGTTGCGGCTCCATTTGCAAGGGAAATGAAGGATATTGGACAAAACTTACTCATCCAAAAAGTGGGCAATATTGCAACGAGCAAACCCCTGATGACTTTTGCCAACAAGGGCAATCAGAAAATGGTGTATTTCTACGGAGAAGGCATTTGGCGTTGGCGCATGATGGAGTATAATCGCCACCAAAACAATGACGGTTTCGAGGAATTGTGGGATAAAACTTTGCAATACCTGAGCGTAAAAGAAAACCGTGATAAACTTCGAGTTTTTCCGCCAAGCCGCATGACCGTGAAAGACGAATTGCGCTTCCGAGCCGAGTTTTACAACGATGCTTTCCAAGAAATTGTAACGCCACAAATCAGATTGTCTCTGCGCGATGAAAAAGACAAATCGGTGGGCGCTTATACCTTTACGCCGCTCACCCGAGATTATGAGCTCAATCTCGGAAAAATGCCTGCTGGAGTTTACAAATGGGAAGCCAACACAGAATTCAACGGAAAAAAATACCAGAAAAGCGGCGAATTTATCGTGGAAGACATCTCACTTGAATCGCTAGATTTGAGTGCCAATTTTGATGTTTTAATCGATCTTTCTGAAAACTCGAAAGGCAAATTCTACCAACTTCAAGACTGGCAAAAACTACTCAATGAATTGGAATCCAATGAAAATTTGAGTTCTGCCCAATTCGAAGAAACCAACTACGCCAACCTCATCGATTTGAAGTGGCTGTTCTTCCTGATTTTCCTTTTCTTGGCTGCGGAATGGGTGCTGAGAAGATGGTTTGGGGGATATTAGGAGGCGGTTGGCTGCTAGCGGTTGGCTGCTGTTGAATGAGCAACTTTGTCAAAGTTCTGCAAGGGTTAACGGTAAATTTTCTAAACATGAATAAACTCGCATACTTTCTTGGGATTTGGATTTGGATTTTGACGTTCGCTTGTGTCGACAACAAAAAATCGGATGTATCAGAAGACGTTTTGAAAGAAAATAATCTTGAAATTGAACATTTACCAGCGAATAACGATTGCGATTTCTTTCCGAATCCAAAAAAACAAGACCCTATTGACTTTCTCTATGCTTTAAAATGGAGAGATTGCGGATACCAAAAAACAATTTTCATTCATCCGGATTCGATTCCTGACAATTGGATTAAAGAGAAGCATTTGCCTATTTTAATTTCCGAATTGGATAATGAAGAAATCGCGTTTCCAATAGCGTCAATGTATGCATCAGTTACACTCGGCAATCACGGATTCAACACTATTGGACTTCACGCCTACCATTTGATTAAGCATTATCAAGGCCAAACGTATCCGCCCTATTCTACATTCGAAAAGGATAAAAATGATACTTTAAAACTCAGTCGAGAACAGCGAAGTGAAATTATGGATTGGTGGGCAACAAATCCATAAACTGCAAAATCCCGCGCTTAACTTTGTCAAAGTACTTCGCGGAGATTTAGAAAATTCTCAGTTTGACTAAAAAAGGCTAATTTTCCTTGCGCTCCATCGCAAAACTTTGACAAAGTAGCGCTCGCAGCCAAAAGCCCTACTCCATATCTCCCATTGGAATGAAATCACTTACGGTCATCAAGCCCAAGCAATATTTCATCCTAATAATGCGTTTCACAGAAGCATCAACTTGCGCGTGGAAAACTGGGTCAGATAGGTATTTTTCCAAGATTTCTTTGTGACTTTGTTCTACATTGAGAGGCATTAAAACGATATCGCAACCCGCTTCAATGGCGCGACGTGACGCATTGGGCACACTGGCCACACCGCCCATGTTCATGGCATCGGTAACAATTAAACCTTGGAAACCAAGTTTATTACGCAACAAATCTGTTACAATTTTTCGAGAAACAGAAGCCGGCAAGCCATCGGTGTTGTATTCTTCGTTGTTTTTCACTGCGATGTGTGCAATCATAATCGACAAAACGCCATCTGCAATTAGAGAAGGATAATTCTTCACCTCGCGCATCTCACCATCAATATAAACCAATTGCATGTGCGTGTCACCAACAACATAACCATGTCCTGGAAAATGCTTGGCCGTAGCGATGATTTGCATTTCTTGTGTGACGCGGATAAACTCGGCAGCCCAAGGCACAATGCTGTCTTCGTGTGTGCCCATGCTTCTATAACCCACAGTTTTGTTGGGCGGCATATCCACCACGGGCGCAAAATTGAAATTGATGCCAATGGCTTGCAAATCTTTGGAAATGATCTCAGCACTTTTACGCACCTCTTCGATGGTTTTGATTTCGTTGGCTTTTTTGTAAACCACCGAACCTTGAATTTTTCGATTCACCAAAGATGGCTCAGCGTCAGCACTGTAGAAAAATGGCAGACCACCATGTTTCAAATTAAGCGCATTAAAATCAATGACCATTTTCTTAAAACCATCCATGGTGCCGTTGAGCAACAAAACGCCGCCAATCAAACGCTTTTTGATGTAGCCTTCAATTTTTTCATTGGTTTCGCCCAAACGACCCGCAGCAGGCATAATCAACTGCGCCACACGAAGCGTATCATCCATTTTATTGAATTGTGCTTCTACAGCGGCATCTAAATAAGTATTCGGATTGAAAAAATCCTGAAGACTGAGTTTTTCGCTTTGAGAAAATGCAGTAGTTACGGTAATAACAAGGAGAAAAAGTAATGCGCTTTTGAACATAAATTCCAGTTTTTACAAGGCTATTCAATTATTGTGCCTGATTGCTGCAAAAGTACGTTGGTGTGATGATGCATGAACGGAGAATGCAAATTGATTTCAACGGGGGGGTATGGAAAAAGTAAATGAAATTCTGGTAATTGAATAAATTTATTAGAATTGACTGTAAATCTCTTCGTTCACATTCTTTTAAGCTTTGATCCAATTCCTCAATTTTCTTTATACATTATCTTTTGGATACATGCCAGAAATTAAACATAACTCAATCTGGCGTAAACTAAGTTCCTAGACCGGTAGTAATTTTTTCAATTTATTTTCTGATCCCTATACCCATACTTAGTTCCTTGCACACTTGATTCAATATATTAGAAATTCTTACTACTTTATTTGCATATGCATCATGGTCAGAATGGCTACTCTCATTGAGCAGAAAATGCATATCATCCTCAATTGATTTGACTCCAAAATTTAGAATATTAGGTTTAATTCGGTGAACGGTTTTACGAATTTTATCGTAGTCTTTTAGTTCAAGCGCTTGATTCAATTCATCAACTGCATCGGGAATATGTTTTATAAAAAGCTCAATAATACTTTTTACAAAATCTGCATCTTGGCTTGCGATTTTATTGATTAAAGCAAGATCATAAAGCACTTCATTTGAAGTCATATCCCGATGTGTTGAAGACTTTAGCAATATGCCAGACTCCTCCAAATGGCTTGAAATTGTATCGTACAGATCTTTTTCTTCGAAAGGTTTTAATAAAAATGCATTCATCCCAGCCGACAAACAATTGTCTATGTCTTTTTTCTGAGCGACAGCAGAGAGTGCGATAATTGGCATAGTTAGTTGCAGTTTCGTTCTAATGATTTCTGTAGCTTCTATACCGTTCATAACTGGCATTTGCACGTCCATTAAGACCATATCTACAATGTTTTCTTGCAAGAACTCGATAGCTTCCTTTCCGTTATCACACTCAAAAACAGTAACTTTCAATCTAGTTAAAACAGTTCGAGCAACCAATCGGTTGATTTCATTATCTTCTACAACGAGCACTTTTAACCCATCTAATAGCTTAGACATACTTAACTGACTAGTATCGATTTCAACATTATTCCCAATTGGTAATTTAAGATTAATTGTAAAAATTGACCCCACTTCTTTTTCACTCTTTACGTGAATGTTGCCATTCATGAGTTGAATGAGTTTATATGAAATAGCCATACCAAGACCAAATCCACCAACTCTGCGCGTTGATGAATATTCTTCTTGCGCAAATTTATCAAACAAGTTAGGAATAAAATCAGGGCTCATGCCGATACCTGTATCTTCAATCCTTATTTCAAGTTCTTGCCCAATGTCGTCAGTTTTCTTTACAAAAAGATCGAATTTGATCGAACCCTCGTCGGTAAATTTAACCGCATTGCTGAGGATATTTAAAAGAACTTGTTTGATACGCAACTCATCTCCAATATGATACAGACTTA
This sequence comes from Crocinitomicaceae bacterium, assembly GCA_044233745.1. Taxonomy (GTDB): domain Bacteria; phylum Bacteroidota; class Bacteroidia; order Flavobacteriales_D; family Crocinitomicaceae; genus UBA6165. Next base: position 10,767 of record JBIIJN010000005.1, on the reverse strand, counting down.
AATTTGGATCGATATTATAATCAATAACAAGTGATTTTTCATCGGAACTGAGCGCAATAATTGACTTGATTTGGTCAATAGCTAGAGAGAAACTAAAATTCTTTTGTTCAAGTGGCAGTTGCCCGTCATTAATTTTAGAAAAATCGAGGATATTGTTGACCAAAGACAAAAGATGTTTACCTGAAGAGCCGATGTGATTGACAAGTGCTTTGGTTTCATTTTCTGGAGTATGCCTAGCTAGTTCTCCAGAAAGCCCGATAATAGCATTTAAAGGCGTTCTGATTTCATGACTGATATTGGCAACGAAATCTTCTTTGGCTCGATTTGATAATTCGGCTTTTTCTTTAGCCAGACTCAACTCCTGTTCAAAACGCTTCCTATCAGTTATATCAATAAATCGTCCATCGATTCGCTTTTCATCAGCGCTAACATCTATCAACCTCATCTTGATCAAAATCCATTTGACAGATCCTGATTGGGTTATAATTCTCAACTCTTTCTCTAAAATTCCTTTTAACAAGATATATTCACGAATTGAATCGAAATTATCGGTGTCTTCTTCGAAAATAAACTTTGTCCAAATACTGCGGTCATGCAAAAGTTGCTCAGGCTTCATTCCCAATAGCTTTTCAGCCGAATTAGAGACAAAAATGAGCTCAAAATCAGGGAAACTAATCGACCACACCACATCATCCATGCTGATTACGATATTTTCTATCTGTTCACGAGCAAAATTAAGTTCAGCTTGAGCCTTTTTAAACAAAGTGATATTATTAAAATACAGATTGATGTGATCCTTGTCTCTTGACAACTTGGATGTTACCGTGTAATAATTGTTATTGAGATCACTGATTTCATAATAATTTATAGCTTGTTCATCGTCCAAAATTGTCACAACTTGATTTAAAAAACCATTTAAATTGTATTCCTTTCCATTGTATCTGATAATATCAAGATCACTAGAATTATCGTTTTTCAGTAAGATATTACCCATGCGGTCCACCCGAAATAATGGATTTGGACTTTCTGAAGTAAAAAGAGCCAAACTTTCTATTTTTTCCGCACTAGATTGACGTTCTAAAGCATAAGATATACTCGTGGCAAATGTTTGTAAAATCGTTAATTCCGCTTCTGACCAAATTCGTTCATATTTACATTCGTCATAACCCACAAAGCCCCAAAACTTATTTTCTAAAAATATTGGAATAACAAGGATGGAGATGATTTCTTGCTCTTCAAGAATTGATTTTAAATCAGAATCTTTCAAATTTTTCACCAAATCATGAAAAGGCAATTGCTTGTTTACATTTCCCATAAACTCATCGAAGAGTAAGACAGGGACATCTTGTAATTCTGGGTTATCAATTTGTGGACTCGCAGCACCAGAATTCCACTCTAATCTTTGAGAAACTACCAAACCATACTCCTCATGCATCGACGAGGTAAATAAATAAGTGCGGTCTGCAGCTACTGCCTCGCCAATCAAGTAAAGAGCTTCTGAAATTGCTTTGAATATGTTGGGTTCATAAAGCAGAATCGAAGTAGCTTGAGAAATGGCAAACAACATTTTCTCCTTAATTGCGAGTTCTGTTTCAATCTTCACTCGATTTGATATGTCCCTTGATACAGACGTAATGTACTCTTCACCTTCTATAAGCTCCCTACTAACAGCAACCTCTACAGGAAGTTTTGTGCCATCTTGTTGGTTTATGTGAAAACTACGAATCAAGAGTCGATCATTCATTCGCAACTCTTCCAAATGCTTTTGCCATGCTTCAGTTTGTACAAACATAGGTTCAAAATCACTTACCTTATACTTTTCTATTTCTTGAGGATTTATATTCAATCTTTTGCTAGATTCATTATTCGCATAAACCATGTTGCCTTTAGAGTCACATACTTGTAAACCATCATTGCTGTTTTTGATGAATTTCTCCAAAAGTTGTAAGCGCGTAAGATGATATTGGTTCTCCTTTTCAAGTTTGACCCTCTTTTGTGTTTCATTTGAGAGAACAAGTGTTTTAGCTAGGTTTTGAACAACTGGTTTAAGTTCTTTAATTACTTTGGATTCAAAAGATGTCGTTTTACCCAAAATTAGATGACCATATCCGTTGAGTTCATAGATATAAAAAATGAAGTCATCCATTAAAAACTCACTGAAATCGTCATCTGACAGAGCACCGACCAAACATTTTTCCTCAAGCAGCTCCCATACACTATGGCGCTTGAAGGAATGTGGCAACACACTGATTTGGTTCTTTTCTTCTGCCTCATCGTACTTTGCGATGGCCACAGCAAAACAATCGAGTTTTCGCAGATAGAGCGAAAGTGCTTTTTTGACAATTAAATCCTCCTCAATTTCACCTGCGAGTGAAAGAGCTAAATCCAAAAGAACACTTGTATTGACTAAACGGATACTATTCATTATCAAAATTGAGTTACCACAACTGTTTTATTAAAAATTTCCAAATTGGTACCAAAGTTGGCAATTTCACCCAAACTGAAAATCCCAAATATATTTTTCGTCTTATCAATGGTGTAAATCTCTTCACCAAAATCATCACCCAGGTACAAAACCCTCGAAATACAATCAATACAGAATACAGCGCTTTCTCTGTTTGAAACACCTCTGTCTCGGGCATCAGCAGCGCCTTTTAATAATTTTTCTTTGTCCGCGTGTAAAACATAAATAAATTCTCCTTGCGGTATCTCGTCAACAATTAATAATCCTGACTCATGAATTGAAATAGGATCTCTCACCACAAAATTGGATTGTATTTTTGAAATTCCGAAAGGATATGATTTAGCAACGTCAAAGAAATTTTCTTTATTCGGAATGAGTCCCGAATGTTCCTTAATCAACTTTTGATAAACATCTAAGGCTGGTTCCCAATCAATTGATTTAACGATGTTCCCATCGGTTTCGGTAACTTTTAGCGGGTGAGAAATTGGTGTCCAGCCATGAGAGACCCCTACTTGGATGTTTTTATCCATCATGCCTAGCACTGCACTATTTTCAAATATTCCATGTTCATTGAAAACTACAGGTTTTCTTTTAAAAGATAAGGAACCTGCACCACCTCCAACGTAGCTAACAGAAATGCCAAAATGATTGTAAAGCTGTTCAATAAAAGTAATTTTATTGTCTGCAAAAGCATCAACAAAAACAACCATAGACTTGTCTTTACAATCCGTTGTTTCATAAAAATCGCGAACACCTGCGTGAATCTTAACCTTATCAGAAAGATCAATAACTTTTGTGTCCAATGCATACGGCAGACCAAGCGACAGAATGCCTTGACTATAATTTACACCCTTGTCTAGCAGACCCGTGAAAACTCCTCCAACAATAGGCTTTCGAGCTTGTTTTAAAGCGTTGTTGATTTCTTCAGCAGAGAAATTATTATCATCGCCAATAAAAATTAGTGCTGATAAAAAATCATCGTTTTCATTAATGCGTTTAATTGTGTTATCGAGTGATTTGAGATTTGCAATATTTTCAAAAAAATAATTGTCTGTTTTGGTGTTTTTCATATTCTATATTGTTCTTAAAATAATCAGATCATCAAGGACTTATTGCAAGTATAGTTTCCCCTCTTTCACCAATCTATAGATGGTTGATTTTCCGATTTGCAATTCTTTTGCTGTTTGAACCACGTTAAAGCGATTTCTCATCAAATGCGACTGTATGATTTGATTGTTATAATTCTCAAGGGAAATTTCTTCACTTAACAAATTATCAACATTAAATTCAATACCAACACTTACCTGTAAATCTTGAATTTCAATTTGTTCTGTATCACTCATTACGAAACCTGTTTCCACAATAGCTTTCAACTCGCGGACATTACCAGGAAAAGGGAGCTTACTCAAATAAGTTTTTGCTTCTGACGAAAAGTCCTTCGCTAACAAGCCATTTTCTTTAGCAAATTTTTTTATAAACTGATTTGCGATTAACAGAATATCGCTCTTTCTTCGTCTCAGCGGAGGGATGTCAATCGTTAAACCCAAAAGTCTGTAATACAGATCCTCCCTGAAATTGCCATTATGTACTTCCTTTAATAAGTTCTTGTGAGAAGCAACAATAAGTCTGAAATCGAGCGGAATCAACTTATTGGAGCCCAAGCGTGTTAACTCCATTTCTTGAAGCACACGCAATAACTTGACCTGCATAGACAAGTCCATTTCAGCAATTTCATCCAAAAACAGCGTTCCACCTTTGGCCACCTCAAGCTTTCCAGATCTAGATTGGTTGGCGCCAGTAAACGCTCCCGCTTCATAACCAAACATCTCACTCTCAACCAACTCCTTTGGAATTGCGGCAACATTAACAGCCACAAAAGGTTTACCCTTTCTTTGAGAATTAAAATGTACTGCTTTTGCCACCAATTCTTTTCCCGTTCCCGTTTCGCCAATGATCACAATACTAATATTGTTGTTCGCTGCTTTTTCGATCAAACTAAACACATTTTGAATGGCTTCACTTGAGCCAATAATTTCTTTTCTGAAATCATGTTTTTTGCTTAGCTCATTACGCAATTCTATCACCTCCTGAGAGAGCTCAACATGATTTGTTGCCTTATGAACAGAATACCACAACTTCTCCATTGCGTGCTCATCCTTCACGATGTAATCAAATATCCCAAGTTTGAACAATTCAACTGCTGTGTCAACTTTATCTTGCCCTGACAAAACAACTACATGCAGGTCAGGATTTGCTTTGCGCACAGCCTGCATCAACTCAAGACCTGACATGTCGGGTAAACTCAAATCTAGTGTAAGTACATCCCAATGCGTTCTCTTTTCCGCCAGAAACTGACTCGCTGACTCGTGTATCGCAACATTATATTCTGAGTCCAAAGAAAGCTTATGCTTAAGCATTCTGCTGTAAATTGGATCGTCCTCTACTATTGCTATATTAAATTTTTTCATGTTTAGACCTTAAAAATAAAAAACTGAAGCCAAAACGATGTATTTCAATTTGGCATAAAAAACAAGAATTACAATTTCCTAAAAATCAAGCAAATTTTATCTCTTGTATCCAAATAAATGCAAAAAAAATTGGCCCGTCAAATTTATCATTATTTAATGTCATTCCAAATTTTGGAAAAAATAAATAAACAAGTAGTATTGGGGTTAAACTTAAAATATTACTAGTCTTGTATAGTGAAAACAAAATTATGAATAGGAAAATTGGTCTTGTTAAATACGGCAAAACTATAAAAATTCCGATTTTTGATAAGTATAAATATATGTTTATCAATATTTTACCAGTTTGATTTAAACATAGTGCATAGAATCGAGCTATGTGCAGATTGTACTTGTAGCAAATTAAAATTGCACAATAATCGTTGTATAAAAACGATTTCTTTAAAATTTATTTTTTTATCAAATCCTCCAAAAGACAGAAAAAATCATTGAATCAACCACTTACAAAGTAGAGCGTTTTACTCCATGGATGCCCAGTTCAATCAATAAATAGGAATAACTAATTTGGGGTAAAAAAGTACCGTCTCAAGTTAAGTCAACCTATAAAAAAGACCAAACTAGTAAAATAATAAAGGTTATCACACATACTTCATTGAAAATCAATAGTTATTCGTTTGTTTCAAAAACAAAAAATTTTCCTGAATTTGGAAAAAAGCTACTTTAAGACGCGATTTCAAAATCCTGAAAAACAGATTGTTAACCAAAATCACCAAGAAAGGCACGAATTTCGAAATGAAGCAATTAAAATTGTTGATGCCCATCAAAATATCCTCGCTTTGAGTGACGCAGCATTGAACATTGCCACATGATTACATAAATACATATGACTGCTTATGAAAATTTATTACAAGGTCAACCCAAGTAATACGATTCCCTTCAAATCACATTTGGCAAGAATCATAATACATGTCGCTGTTGTACTCCTATTCTTTGGGAGTCATGCATGGGGGAAACAAACCAAGGCATACGACATTTCTGGTGCTAAAGCGGATCATACCGGAGTAGTCTCTTTTAATTTTGAGCATTTGAGTGTAGGAGGTCGAAATTATACTTTCAACTGTTTTGATGAAAGCTGTGCAATAGGTGAAAGTTGGTTTGATCTTACTGGGATTAAGAGCAATAGCACCAGGCATAACATAAAACAAAACCAAACTGTATCACTGGATATTACCGTATCACCGATGGACGCAATATGTGTTGGCACGAGTGTTACATTCACAGCAACACCTGTTAATGGAGGATCTAATCCTCAATACCAATGGTTTAAAAATGGGATAGAGCTTGAGGATGAAACAAATAATACGTATGTAACATCAAGTTTAGCAAATGACGACCAGATTTACGCCGAAATTATTTCAAATGCCAATCCTTTATTGTCAGGCTCTCAAGTCACTTCAAATACGATAACAATGACTGTTTATTCCATGACCTTGTTTACAGGCGGCAACCAAGTTTATTGCAGTGCGGGCAACTACATGTTGGGAGATTCTCCTCTAGTTTCGGGTGAATCAAGTCCATACACAATAGAATGGAAAAGAGATGGTGTTTTTGAGAGTGATCTTGCGAATCCAATAGTTACCGTGAATAACACTACAACGTTTACACTTGAAGTAACCGATGCCAATGGTTGTATGGCAAACTCACAAATTCAATTGAACATTGAAAATGGTCTAGTATTGTTCCAAGAGGATTTTACTTCAGCCACTCAAACAGCTGTATTAAACGGAACTTCAGCTACAGCGGAATGGATACAATATGAAACCAATACCAGTAGCGGCGGTAGTAAGAAAAACAGATGGCATTTAGCCAAAGCCAATAATTCATGCTCTGTGAACTCATCGAATTCGATTTCTATAGGTCAGTTTACTGGTAATTCTCTAAATCCTTGCAACAGAAACTCTGAAAATAACGCAATTATAGCCTACAAACCAACGGGAGCTTTCAGTACACAAAACTTTAACAATCTTGTTGTTTCTTTCACATACTACGTAGAGGGTGGGGACGCCATAAATAATAATTTACAGTTAATGTATACTACAAATCCTAATCCAAATACTACAAATTTGAATGATTGGATTCTAGTAGAAAGTTTCTTTAACCAACCAGATGTAACAATTGCCGAAATAAATTTACCGGCTGGCGCGATGAATCAAAATACAGTAATAGTTGGTTTTTTGTATAAGGTTCAGCAAGGCTCAACTTTATTTGCGGGCGTTGATAACATTGCCGTTAGAGGTCAGGCTTCACTTTCAACGAGCATCAATAGTGCTATTTGTGAAGGTCAAACGTTAAATTTATCCATATCAGGACCTAATGTGGGTTTATATTCATGGTCAGGACCAGAAGGATATAGTGCATCAGGCATGAACACATCAATTCCCAATGCACAATTAAATCAAGCTGGCTTATATAGCGCCAATCTCATTACTACTGGAGGTTGCTCTTATCAATCAAATACAAGTGTTATCATTAACGCCAACCCTACGGTTGATCCGGGCCCAGCAAACATGTTTGTTTGTCAAGAAACAACTTCTGAAATTATGGCAGGTTATGTTGGTGGTGGTGCAACTGGAGGAACTTGGTCTGGGGGCGCGGGAACCTGGACAAATGCCAATGACCCTGGAGGAGCTACATACAATCCAGCGGTTGATGAATTAGGCAACATTACCCTTACTTTTACGACCAACGGTGGTTCTTGTGGAGTTGCATCTGCAAGTAAAATAATTACAGTAAATCCAACAAGCATCATTAATTCAAACATAAGTGAGCCAACACCAACGACTTGCTTAAGCATGCCTTTAGCTGAAATTTCGCACTCTACGTATAACGTAACCAATATTGCGTCGTCAAGTGGTTTACCTGTTGGTGTATCGGCCATATTCGACCCATCAACAGAAGTCATTACAATTTATGGTACCCCCACCACTTCAGGAACTTACAATTATGTTATTACGCCTGAAGGTTGTGGCGCTGCTATTGCTACCGGTCAAATTGTGGTGCAGGCCCCAGAACCAATAATTATTGTTGAAGAGAACAGCGCTGATGATGGAGATTACATTTGGAATGGCTTGATCAGCAATGACTGGAATGAATTTGCAAACTGGTATGTTAAAACTGGAGCAAACACATACACTGCTGCGACTATAGCACCAACACTTTCCGACAATGTATTTGTGGTGCCAAACTCTATTGGTGGAGCTTGTGTAAGTAACACAAACAACCCCGTAGTAAATGTCCTTGCCTTAGGCAGTGGGATTTCTTCCGATGTAATCGTGCATCCACTAGCGCAACTAACCCTAAGTCCAAATACAACACTTGAAGTTTCGGGCAACTTCAAATGCTACGGTGCAATTTCTTTTGGCATTGGAAGTAAATTGAAATTCATAGGTAACGATAGTACAACCTTGTATATAGCCAATCCAGCAAACAATGTCATCTACAATTTAGAAATAAATAAAACCAATGCCTTAGTACTTCTCAATGATGTACATGTATCCAATGAAGTTCTTTTCAATGGCGGAAACATCAGATTAAATTATTTGACAATGGATTTAGGCAGCACTGGATTCTTTACAAATGAAAACGAAAACAGTCATGCTTACTGTGATTGTCTAAATGCTAAAATTGTAAGAATCGTAAATATTCAAGCCGGCGAAACTATAGATGCTGGGAACCTTGGTCTATCAATTACTCCAAGCGTGGATATGGGAACAATTCGCTTAGAAAGGCGTCACAGAAGAATCGTAGAACCATTTAACGGAATGACTGAGAGTATCGCACGATATTATAGTGTAAAAGACATCAATGGTGGTTCCGTACAGAACAACGGTGAATTAAACGCTACACTCGTGTTCAACTATTTATACGCTGAATCCAACTTGAACAATTCACAGCTTAATTTATACCATCAAGCTAATATAGACGCTTATTGGTATGCATTGGGAGGGTATCACGACCCATCTGAAAAAACAGTAACTTACGACAAGTTCCAATCCTTCTCACTAGTAACATTGGGCCCTTCGATTTCCGGGGTGCCTTTACCTGTAACCCTTACTTCCTTTAGTGCCAATTGTGATAAAGAGGGGGTTGATATTCGTTGGACAACTGCATCGGAGCATAACGCAGCTCACTTTAGCTTGCAAAACAGTAGAGATGGCATCACATGGATAGAAGTCACTCAACTAGAAGCTGCTGGAACTACAAACCAAAATACCAATTATTTTTATCAAGACAACAATCTCAGCGGTTTGACCTATTATCGTCTTGTGCAAACAGATTTTGACGGAAGCTTCGAAATCTTTACGCCAATTAGTGTAAATTGTGAAGCCGATGAAACCACCATGTCAGTTTCCCCAAACCCAACCGCTGGCGAGTTCGTGGTTACTATTCAAACTATTGAATCATACGATAATGTGCAACTAGAAATGGTGGATCTCTCTGGGCGTATTATTCAAATCAAAGAACTGAATATTGTCTCTGGAAACAACGCTGTTCAATTTGAAACTAAAGGCATACAAATTGGCACATACATTATAAATATCAAAGGACTAAACCAAAAATTAGAACCAATTCGTATTGTGGTTATTTAACTATTAGACACTTTATTTCCAGCTACATAGAATGTTGCATGAACCAATAAGAACCCCAATACGAGCCGCGAGGTCAAGACGAAAGCAAACAGTATTGCACTATAAACTTTTCCACAAAAATATACTGTGAATAGCGCACCATGACTTCTATCGTACCAAATACTCACGTTCATTTCAAAAAATGCTTAATTATTTATTCCGTTTTTGGAAAACATTCCTAAAAATGGAAACAAACGTGTAGCGCAACACAAACGAATCATATAAAACATTGATTACTAAATAATTAAAGGCTATTTAAAAAAATGGCACATTAGTAGATAAGGGTCTAAGCGACAATGAATTAAAATAAACAAATTATGAATAGCTATCAATATCGAAAGCACTTTGAACTGATGGGAAATGACCAACTAGTTAAAGATTTGTTGCAACAAATAAAAAACAGCAAAGACAGTGATTTAAGAGCTGACCTTACATATAAAATTTATGACAGGTCAAATGAACTTAAAGAACAAGTGAAATCAATGCCAACGGCAACCATCAAACATAGTAATACTGTATTTGATATGTCTAATTTTAGCGCAGGCATTGACGCCTACTTTGCCAGAGCTGTGCTCTAAATTAAGTATTGAGAAGCCCTTGTTATTGAGTATTTCTATTTTAAACTGTCCATAAAAAGAGGAGTTTAATCCAAGTGCTCTGCACCGATTGCTTGAGTATTTAACAACTATCTGGGTTTACTTTGTGTTTCTCAATAGTCAACCTGAAGCTGTGATATGAAACTTCACAGATAAAACAAGTTCCATTGGAAATGATCTTTTTTAGAGCTTTCAAAATCGACTTCAATATTGTGCATGGATCGCACCATTTGGTAAAAAATCAACCAAAGTGAGCTTAAAATCGGCTATGATATATTTAAAATTTTTAGACAGGGTTAGGCGTTTTTACTATTGGAAGACATTCAGTTTCTGTCATTGTGAAAATTGGTTTGTCCTAAAGATTGAACCACCCAAAACTTTATCGAAACGATTCTCATTCCTTATAAACATCAAATTATAAACGCAAAATCTTTACATTCAATCATGAAAAGCCATTCAAATAATTAAAAAATGGAAAACATAATTTCTACGTTTCAAAAGTTGATTACGAACAAATAAAATACTCAAAACAGATCTGAAATGGGTGAAAAATT
>JBIIJN010000006.1:0-60896 GCA_044233745.1 Crocinitomicaceae bacterium | reverse complement strand
CCTGTAATATCTGCAATGTTTACTGGAGAGCCATTCAATAAGTCGTTGGTGTAAGCATTGCCTGCATTGGCAGTGCCAGATCCACCGTTGATTGGTCCAAACGCGTCATTTATAGCGTCAATCACTGCTGGATTAACCGTTACAACAATGTTTGCTTGATCACAGTTTGTTGGATTCAAATTCTCACAAATCTGATATACAATCGTATATGTGCCCGCTGGAGTTCCTGCCGGAACACTTACTACTCCTGTTCCTGGATTCAATACTGGAACCGGTCCTCCACCTATTGGAGTAGCAGGAGTGATAACTGTACCCGTAATTTGTGAAGTAGTCACAGAAAACCCATTCAACAAGTCATTATTATAAGCATTGCCAGCGTTGGCTGAACCAGAACCACCGTTTATTGGTCCGAAAGCATCATTTATGGCATCAATTACAGCTGGGTCAACATTTACTGTAATCGTAGCATTATCGCAATTCGTAGGGTTTAGAACCTCACAGATTTGGTAAACAATGGTGTACGTTCCCGATGGAGTTCCAGCAGGAACAGAAACAATACCTGTTGATGGATCAAGAACTGGTATCAGACCACCGTTAATTGGTGTAGCAGGAGTAACAACACTTCCTGTAATAGTACCCATTGTAACAGGAACACCGTTCAACAAGTCATTCGCTAAAAACGCATTACCAACATTCGCGTTACCTGTAAACCCATTGATTCCAGAATAAGTATCATTTATCGCATCAATTGGAGCTGCAGTAACAGTAACCGTGATAAATGCATTGTCACAGTTTGTTGGGTTGAGGTTTTCACAAATCTGGTATTCTATAGTATAAACACCTTCGGGAGTTCCAACAGGAACAGAAACGATACCAGTAGCAACGTTTAATGATGGAATTGGACCACCGTTTATAGACGATGCAGGCGTAATAACAGTACCTGTGATTTCAGAAACATTAACTGCTAATCCGTTCAATAAGTCATTGCTGTAAGCATTACCTGCGTTTACTGAGCCGTTTGCTCCATTTATAGGGCCGTAAGAATCATCAATAGCATCAATTATAGGCGCATCAACTGTAACAGTAACAATTGACTGGTCACAGTTGCCAGGATTCAAATTCTCGCAAATCTGGTAAACAATCGTATATGTGCCCGCTGGAGTACCTGCTGGAACACTCACAACTCCTGTTCCTGGATTCAATACCGGAACTGGTCCACCACCAATTGGAGTAGCAGGAGTAACCACCGAGCCTGTGATAGCTGAAATGTTTACTGGAGAGCCATTTAACAAGTCGTTCGTGTAAGCATTACCAGCATTTACAGTTCCTACAGCACCATTTATTGGGCCGAAGGCGTCATCAATCGCGTTTATTGTAGCAGCGTTGACGTTTACTGTAATAGTAGCTTGATCACAGTTTGTTGGGTTTAAGTTTTCACAAATCTGGTAAACGATGGTATACACACCTGATGGCGTACCTGCAGGAACGCTAACTACACCCGTTGCTGGATTCAGAACGGGAACTGGGTTAGGACCAATTGGGGTCGCTGGAGTAATAACAGTACCTGTAATATCTGCAACGTTAACTGGAGAACCATTCAATAAGTCGTTGGTGTATGCATTACCAGCATCTACAGTTCCTACAGCACCATTTATTGGGCCGAAGGCGTTATCAATCGCGTTTATTGTAGCAGCGTTGACGTTTACTGTAATAGTAGCTTGATCACAGTTTGTTGGGTTTAAGTTTTCACAAATCTGGTAAACGATGGTATACACACCTGATGGCGTACCTGCAGGAACGCTAACTACACCCGTTGCTGGATTCAGAACGGGAACTGGGTTAGGACCAATTGGGGTCGCTGGAGTAATAACAGTACCTGTAATATCTGCAACGTTTACTGGAGAACCATTCAATAAGTCGTTGGTGTATGCATTACCTGCGTTTGGATCACCAGCAACTCCATTTATTGGGCCAAATACATCATTTTCTGCATCAATAACAGGTGGATTAACCGTTACAACAATGTTGGCTTGGTCACAATTTGTTGGATTCAAATTCTCGCAAATCTGATAAACAATAGTATAGACTCCCGCTGGAGTTCCTGCAGGAACACTTACAACACCTGTTCCTGTGTTCAACACTGGTACTGGTCCACCTCCTATTGGAGTGGCTGGAGTAACTACTGTACCTGTAATATTCGCAACGTTTACTGGATTGCCATTCAATAAGTCATTCGTATATGAATTGCCAGCATTGGCAGTGCCTGACCCACCGTTGATTGGACCAAAAGCATCATTAATAGCATCAATAACAGGTGCCACAACAGAAACTGTAACCGTTGCTTGATCGCAATTTGATGGATTTGCATTCTCACATATTTGATATACCAAAACGTAGTTTCCGGCTGGAGTTCCTGGAGCAACAACCACATTCGTGCCCACTAAAGTGACACCCGGGTTTGTAGAACTAATAAAAGACGTTGTAACCGCTGATGGGTTTACTGCAACACCATTTAGTAAGTCATTCGATAAAACATTCGTAAATGAAGTCCCGCCTGTAAAACCATTAATTGACGAACCTATATCGTCTATTGCCAAAATTACGCTCGGTGTTACCGTAGACGTGTTATTGGAAAGGTTAGGGTCAAATTCATTTCCTGAAATTGTACCTGTATTGGCATAAGGTCCAGCAGCGTTAACTGTAGCAGTTATGGTTAAAGTTGCATTGGCCCCAATAGCCATATTGCCAATAGTCCAAACACCTGTTCCTGAATTGTATGAACCAACTGACACTGTTGAGCTTACGAAAACATATCCTAAAGGCAGCAAGTCATTCAATACAACACCTGTTGCAGGACTAGGCCCAGCATTGTTAGCGAGTAATGTAAATGTTATAGTGCTTCCAACGGCTGGTATTGGATTATTAATTGTTTTAATCACACTTAAATCTGCTCTAGGAACAGGCGCCGGAGTAACAGAAGAAGTATTATTCAATAAATTTGGGTCAGGTTGATTTCCGGTAATTGTACCAGTATTCGTGTAAGTACCCGTTCCCAATACCGTTGCTGTAATTGTCAAAGTAGCATTGGCTCCAACAGCCATGTTACCAATTGTCCAAATGCCAGTACCACTATTATAAGAACCAGTAGAAACTGTTGAGCCCACAAACGAATAACCAGATGGTAATAAATCCGTAAGTGTTACTCCTGTTGCTGGGCTAGGTCCAGCATTGTTCGCTGTTAATGTAAACACCACATTGGAGCCCACGTTTGGCGTAGCATTGTTTACAGTTTTCACCACACTCAAATCAGCGATTGGAACTGGTACAGGTGTTACCGAAGAAGTATTGTTCGACAAATTCGGATCAGTTTGAACTCCTGTAATTGTTCCTGTATTTAAATAACTGCCAGTAGCATTAACAGTTGCAGTAATTGTCAAAGTCGCATTGGCTCCAACAACCATGTTGCCTATAGTCCAAACACCTGTTCCTGAATTGTATGAGCCAACTGTTTGGGTTGAACTAACAAAAGTGTAGCCAGATGGCAACAAATCGGTCAAAGTAACTCCTGTTGCAGGGCTTGGACCAGCATTGTTGGCAATCAAAGTAAACACAACGTTTGAACCAACGTTGGGCGTAGCATTATTTACAGTTTTAACTACACTCAAATCAGCTATTGGAACTGGTACAGGTGTTACTGATGATGTATTATTCAATAAGTTCGGATCAGTTTGGGATCCAGTAATTGTTCCTGTGTTTAAATAACTGCCAGAAGCATTAACAGTTGCAGTAATTGTCAAAGTCGCATTGGCTCCAACAACCATGTTTCCTATAGTCCAAACACCTGTTCCTGAATTGTATGAGCCAACTGTTTGGGTTGAACTCACAAAAGTGTAGCCAGTTGGCAACAAATCGGTCAAGGTTACTCCTGTTGCAGGGCTTGGACCAGCATTGTTGGCAACCAAAGTAAACACAACGTTTGAACCTACGTTTGGTGTTGCATTATTTACAACTTTAGTTACACTCAAATCAGCTATTGGAACTGGTACAGGTGTTACTGTTGATGTATTATTCGATAAAACTGGGTCAAATTGATTACCCGAAATTGTTCCTGTATTAACATATGAGCCTGTAGCATTTACTGTAGCGGTTATCGTGATTGTTGCATTTGCACCATTGGCTAAATTACCTATTGTCCAAACACCAGTGCCAGAGTTATAAGACCCTGTAGAAACTGAGGCATTAACAAAAGTATAGCCTGGTGGTAGCAAGTCTGTTAGAGTAACACCAGTGGCATTACTTGGTCCAGCGTTATTTGCTAGTAAGGTAAAAATCACATTACTACCAACATTTGGTGTGGCATTATTTACAGTTTTAACAACTCCCAAATTCGCAATAGGAACAGGAACTGGAGTAACAGATGAAGTGTTGTTAGACAAATTAGGATCGTTTTGGTTAGCCGTTACAGTTGCTGTATTGACGTAAGAACCAGTAGGATTTACTGTCGCTACAATTGTGAGGGTTGCATTTGCACCATTGGCTAGATTACCTATTGACCAGTTAGGAGAAGACCATGTGCCTGTTGATGGTGTTACGCTGGTTACCGTATAACCAGCAGGAACAACATCATTGACAACAACGTTGGTAGCGTTGATAGGACCATTGTTGGTGGCAACAATATTAAATGTAACGGAAGAACCCACATTTGGTGTTGCATTATTTACAGTTTTAACTACTTGTAAGTCAGCATTACAGCTTTCAGCAGTGAATTGAACCGATATAGGATCAATGGCTATACCACAATCATTAGCAGGTGCTTGATATGTTAAAGTAGCAATTCCATTAGCAGTAAAAACTACTGTATACCCACCAACTGGATTTCCAGAAACAGTAATCGGCCCTGAACTGGTCAAAACGCCACCAGGTGGGTCGGCCACAACATTATAAGTAACTCCAGTACAGTAATTTCCTCCAGGACCCAAAACAGTTGGTGTCAAAGTAACGTTTGGCACGGTTGTTCCACAAATAGGCACATAGGCAGTATTGTATGTGAAAGATGTTTCATTCACGTCAGCTGTAGAACCATTGCCCATGCTTCCTCGAACTCTATGCCCAACATAACCAAAGTTTATCTGACACTTATTTGTAATCATTGTGGTATGTCCACCAGAATTTACACTTGTAACTTTTGTCGATGCAAGAAGGCCATTTGGTATGCCTGGGTTAGCATTTGCTAACGTACCTCTTCCAATCATTCCTCCATCATTATCACCCCAATTAAACAAAGTGCTGTCTGTTGTGAGGACGTTTACAGAGGCATATTGCGCGCAATTTTCTTGAGGACTTACCCAACGGATATTATTCATTACTGGTCCAACGGAAGATGTATATCTTGGTTGTACCCAAGCTGTTCTTACTGTCGTCGTCCAGTCACCCAATTGTCTATTGTTATTGTTACCTAAAGTGAACAAGTTGCCATTGGTCATCAAAACCGTGTATGAGGGCGAAACATCGGTCGCTGATGTTATACCAATCATTTTAATGGTTCCAGTTGGAGCGGTCATTTGTGTGGCCCTATTTCTGTCGGCAGCGGCAGTTGAATTACCCAAATAAGTCGTTAAACCCCAAGTCCATAGGGTATTATCTGATTTCAAAGCTATTAATGCACTTCCTGACACTCTTGCAGCAATAACATTTGAGATAAAAGGGTTACCAGCCTGAGATGTAGTAACTCGATACCAAGTTGTTGCATTACCCGTATTGTTATTACCTCTTGCCGGACCAAATTCAGATAAAACCCAAACGGCTCCACTACATGTCACAATTACTAATGTTCCTCTATCAGAACCATCTAATGATGCAGTAATCATTTTAACATCAGCAGGTTGAACCCCTGTTGGCAAGCCATTGGTGTTACCATTTATCGTTAATTTCTGGAATGTTGTACTTGTTGTAATTGAATTGTCTAATAACAACCCTTCTTCACCCCAAGCATACAAACCATTAGAGGCCAAAGCTATCATTTGTGAGTTCAGAGATCCTCTTGATGCTCCTGTTACCTTATACACTTGTGCGGACCCAAGTGCAGGATAATTTGTCCCATTCAACTCGATTGGGGTAAGTACGTGACCTGTTCCAATGTTAGAAATCCGTTCACCCCAAACCATAAACTTCCCTTCAAAAGTCCGTGTCATGGTGTTGTGGTAAGTAGAGACATAATTATCATACTCTATAGTCGCCGCGTTATTGTCAGAATTCATGAAAGCATTTTCATAATTCGTATTAACACAACCCTTGCCTGGTCCGAAACCACAATTTGCGTTTTGAGCAATAGCGCCGAACGAACTCAATAATAGCACGAAAGTGAATATACTTTCTAAACCAAATAAGCTCCTAGAATTTTTTTTGTAGACAGTTCTCATATGCTGTAATTGAAATATCAATTAATTATTTAATCATTGTTGTAACTCCACAAGGAATTACGTTGCCGTTGTTATCTATAATGTCAAACCCTATATAGGTGCCCGAAGTGGCCGCACCACTCAACGAATACTTAAAGACATATCTACCTGGTGAAAGGACAAGAATTGGCTCGACCAGTTTCCCAACGAGAGTCGTTAATATACCATATGAGCTCGTTTCAATCGGAATAACCACAGGTTCTTGCTTTCCAGAATAGGTATGCACCGTAACTGGAATATTCATGGTCGTGTTGGTAATTTCAACCCCTCCCGCTATTGGATTTGAAAATGAAATTTCTTCACACAAAATTTCAATGCGTATAGGACTTACTGTTACCAACACCATTTCTGGAAGCACATAATGATTGCAGCCGCTATGGTCATGTTGAACCGAAAGGTCTTCCTGAAAATTAACATAATATTGGCCCGGTCTTTCAAATTGAAATTTAAACAAATCCAACCCCTTTCCCTTTCGAATAATCTCGCCATCCAACACAATGTTCCATGTGGATTCGTTTATATGACTGACGTTAAACAAATCAGAATTAAGTGCTGTGCCAAAGCCTATTCGAATTTCATTTTCAATAATCGAGTTATTGAATGATGTCATCTCTTCTGTTGTATACCTTTGAGAAAAATCGATAGATGCAAACGCACTGTTGGCCGCTCCGAATATAAGCACAGTGAGAATAAACATTGCCTTAAGGTTAAGAGGAAAATTAAAATTGTTGTTCATAGAGAAAAAATTATATTATTGGACATATCTTTATCAATCGACCCAAAATAAGGTCGAAAAAGTTGAAAATTTCAGTAAAGAATTTGTTGGTAGTTGCTTTCACGAATTTAAGAGATGGGTTTAACCCATGAACTCTTTTAAAATCATAAAAAACACGAATAGCCATGCTCAGCATATTTGTTTAAAATTATTATTCTAACAAAAATATTTTCAAACCATGGCGAGCAGGAAAATACTTGGAGCACAAATGTAGTTAGGCAAGCGCAACAAAAAAAAATTTTCGTTATGCAAGCATACAAATTGTTAAAAACCAATGAACTTGTTAAAAAACCAGACTAAGCATCAAGGGTTTATCAAAAAAATCACATCCGGGACAACCTATGCAAAACGATGTGTTTTTAATGCTTTTGATGGTTTCGCATTTGAAATTAAACTGGAATGACGCAGAGGAATAAGAAAAATGTTCTAAAATGCTATAAATACAATTTATACTACCACTGCAAAAAAAAAGCCCAGATCTCTCTGGGCTCAATACACATATCTTTTGAATTTGTTAATGCTCTTCAGTTTCTCCTTCTGCTAAAGGCACCGTTTGCAAGATAAAATCTTCTTCGGCACCTGGCTTACTGTAATCATAAGGCCAACGGTGAACCACAGGAAGAGCACCTGGCCAATTGCCATGTACGTGTTCAACTGGTGTAGTCCATTCAAGCGTATTTCCTCTCCAAGGATTTTGAACAGCTTTAGGGCCACGGTAAATGCTGTAGAAGAAATTATACAAGAACAATCCTTGAGCCAACAAACCAATGATAGCAAAAATTGAAATGATTACATTCAACTCCATGATGATGTTGAATTGGTTCATGTCAAATCCTTCGTAAACAGAATAATCATAATAACGACGAGGAGCACCAGCAATACCCACAAAGTGCATTGGGAAGAACACGCCGTATCCAGATATCAAAGTCAACCAAAAGTGAACATAACCAATACGCAGATTCATCATGCGACCGTACATTTTAGGGAACCAATGATAAACTCCGGCAAACATACCAAACACTGCCGATAGACCCATTACCACGTGGAAGTGGGCTACGACGAAATAAGTATCGTGTACTGCAATATCCAAGGCAGAGTCGGCCAAGATAATACCTGTAACACCACCTGTAATAAATGTAGAAACGAGCGCGATAGAGAACAACATTTGTGGCGTATAAATAGCTGTACTTCGCCAAAGCGTAGTCAAATAGTTAAATACTTTCACCGCTGAAGGTATAGCAATCAACAAAGTGGTAAAAACGAACAAGCTGCCTAGAAAAGGGCTCATGCCGGTTACAAACATGTGGTGAGCCCAAACAATAAAAGATAAGAAACCAATACCCAAGATTGAGGTAATCATCGCTTTATAACCAAAAATTGGTTTGCGCGCATTTGTAGAAATAACCTCAGATGTTAAACCAAGTGCTGGCAACAATACGATATACACCTCAGGGTGACCCAAGAACCAGAACAAGTGCTGATACAACAATGGAGAACCACCTGTGTTATCAAGCATTTCACCACCAACAATAATGTCGCTCAAATAGAAAGAGGTACCCATCGTTCTATCCATAATCAACAATAACGCTGCTGAAAGAAGAACAGGGAAAGACAATACACCTAAAACTGCTGTAACAAAGAAAGCCCAAATCGTTAATGGCAAACGAAGCATTGTCATTCCTTTTGTACGTAAGTTCAAAATAGTAACGATGTAGTTCAAGGAGCCTAACAAAGAAGAGGCAATGAAAATAGCCATGGAAACCAACCATAGAGTCATACCCAAACCAGAACCAGGAACTGCTTGAGGCAAGGCAGATAACGGAGGATAAACCGTCCATCCAGCCATTGCAGGACCCGTTTCAACAAACAAAGAAATTACCATGATTACAGACGAGATGAAAAACATCCAGTAAGAAAGCATGTTCAAGAAACCAGAAGCCATATCACGGGCGCCTATCTGCAATGGAATAAGTAAATTCGAGAATGTGCCAGACAAACCACCTGTTAAAAGGAAGAATACCATAATTGTCCCATGCATGGTAACAAGACCCAGATACATATTTCTATCCAATATTCCATTGGGTGCCCAACGATCCCCTAAAAATGCATGCAAAATATCCGAGCTTTGTTCAGGCCAACCCAATTGGATTCTAAACAAAGTAGATAAAATCATAGCAATAAGACCCATAACAATTGCCGTAAGCAAAAATTGCTTAGAAATCATTTTGTGGTCTTGTGAAAAGATATACTTAGAAACGAAACTCTCTTCGTGATGTGCGTGTTCGTGTGTACTAGCTGCCATTATAATATTTGTTTATAAGTGGTTTATAAAAGTTATATCAAAGAATTCAAATTATTCAGCACTTTCAGGGGCGCTTGCTGCTTGTAAGCCAAAAGTTTTGGTAGCTACTTGTTCGGCCCACCAAACATCATATTCATTTTCGTCCAAAACCTCAACAATCAATTTCATATTAGAATGTGAAGCGCCACAAATCTTATTGCACAACAAAATATAATTGAAGTTGTTGTCGTTCATTTTCTTACGCATTTCTTTTGTGGTGATACTCGGCGTAAACTTCAATCGTGTCACCATGCCTGGCACCGTATTTATCTGTGCACGGAAATGAGGAAAATAAGCAGAGTGAATCACATCTTGCGCACGGAAATACATATCATACTCTTGATTTTTCTTAAGCACCAATGTGATATTCGCGGGTTGCACAATATCATCCAAAGATGATGCATCCCATGCCGGATCATGATTTTCTTGCAATTGTAAAAGACGAACATACAAACGCTCCTTGGTTGCCAAAGACTCTTTCATTTCGGATAATACAGCAACAGAATAAACCGTATTGGGGTCATTGATACGGGCCTCTAAATCCTCAATTTCAATTTTCAATTCTTCTACTCTTGCCGCAATAGTTTCAGTAGTAGCTAAACCAAGTGGATTAGTGGTGTTGATCAACTTATAATCAAACTTACCCAAGGTGTTATCCTGTCCTGAATAGCGAACTGCCCAGTCAAATTGCTTTGAATACAACTCAATTACCACAGCATTTTCACCTGCCGCACCTGTACGATCGCTCCATTGTACAAGACCCATCACGATAATCACCGAAAGCACAGCAGCCGGGGCAGCAGTCCACATCAATTCCCATCGTGTATTGTGGGTATAATAATATGCTTTTGCACCTGGTTTAGCGTGGTATTTCCAAGCAAAGTAAAACAACAAACCATTGGTTACAAAGAAAATTGCGCTGATCAGAATCATATTCACTCCAAACAACCAATCGTATTCAACGCCTTCAACAGAAGCGGCAACGCTATTTCCACCAGCACCGTAACGCGCAATCATCCAGATGTAAGAAACAAACATTCCTATACCGAAAAGCAACAATAAATTGGCATTCATTTTATTGTCTCGGTAATCCACATCCGTTTCATTGCGATTTCGAAGTTTCGAAGTAAGCTCATAAATGCGTGTTAGTTGAGCAACCGCTAAAATGGCTAAAACAATGACTATTAGGGCAATAAACTTCATCTCTGTATTATTAAATTAACTAATTAACTATATTTCGTGGTGAATACTTTCGTCTAACATCGGATGCTTCAGAGGTACAAGCGGTGCTTTAGTCAAACTCGTAAGAACTACAAACGCAAACAAGGATCCGAAAAACAAGAACAAACCAACCTCAAGAGCTGTAATCGATGCATGTGCGCCAATACCAGCCGGCGCAATCATCATAAACACATCGGCCCAGTGGCCAACAAGAATAATCAGACCAACAAAAGTTAGAATACCTGCATGTCTTTTGGCTTCTCTAGACATCAATAGCACCATTGGTAAAGCAAAATTGATTAAGAACATCCCAAAAAACAACAATTTGAAGTCTTCGATTCTATCAAAATAGTAAATCACTTCTTCCGGAATATTGGCGTACCAATACAACATCAATTGTGAGAAAAATAAATACGACCACAAGAAAGAAGTGGCAAAAATCCATTTTCCAACGTCGTGTATATGACTATCATTCAATTTTGGCATCAAACCTTTGCCACGCAAGTACAACAACAACATCATCAAAACAACCATTGATGAGCACCATACTCCAGCAAAAACATACCATCCAAACAAAGTAGAGAACCAGTGAACATCAATAGACATCAGCCAGTCCCAAGAAAACATAGAACTAAAAACGGCAAAGAACACCAAAAATGTAGCTCCTTTTTTAAAGTTTTTAAAATGCAAAGCTGTACCACCTTCGATGTCTTCTTGCAAAGAGCGCTTTCTAAATCCACGATAAAACAAATAGAAAACAGCCAAATAAATAACTGTACGGATCATGAAAAACACCTTATTCAAATAAGCAGCTTTGCCTTGGATGATTGGGTCTTCCTTAACCACTTCTGGGTCCATCCAAAGATAAACATGAGCTCCATCCGTAAAAATAAAAACCAAAAAGATGACAAGTAAGATAGCACCACCCACTGGAATATAACCAGTCATGCCTTCTAACACTCTTTTGATATAAACATACCAACCTGCCTCTGTTGCGTATGCCAAGGCTAGGAAAAACAAAGCTCCCAAACCAATGGCAAAGAAAAAGAAGCCATCTAACAATAAGTTCGCCATGATTCGTTGGAACAAATGTCCGCCTTTCGCATGATAAAACATACCAATTGCAGCCAAAACTATCCCTACAATTGCAGTGAGGATCATGACCTTTTTCGCTTTATTTGAAATACTGAATTCCATCTCGTTTGTTTTCTATATTATGTACTCAAAAATCTTATTGTGCTGGATTTGCAGCGGCGTTATCAACTACTAAAGTATCGGCACTTTCAACTTCACTACCCTCTTCGACAGCTTGTTCGCCAAACTTACCATAGTTAGCATCTTGCAACAGCTTGATATAGTGAATGATTGACCAAATTTCTTTTTTCGTAACCGTGTGGCCATGAGCGCCCATCAAACCTTTACCGTAGTAAATAGAGTAAAACATTTGACCATCGGCAATCATCAATGACTTGTAATTAGGGACGCCTGAATAAGCACCAGACACCACCATGGGTCCTTGACCATCACCAGCTTCACCATGACAGTGCTGACATTGCTTCACATAAACATATTTTCCAAAATCCAAAACCTGCTGGGCATTTTCCTCAGTCAATTTAATTGGATTAAGATCGTTGGCAGCGGCCAAATACTCACTTTCAGCATCAGCAGCCAAAAGAAGGCCATAATGATTGTGCGTTAAGTCCATCCCTAAAGCCGGGCGTCTCATATAAGGCATCATCATCATCACTTCTTCCATATCCGTTCCGAAAAATGGAATTGTTCCAAAAGGAGGCACTTTTGCAGAAATCGTATTCGCACGATTGGCATCATAGCGTTCGCGCACTTCACCATAATCTACATAAGGCTCAATGGCAGCAGAACGATACATGTCTGGCATATATTCGTAAAACGGACTGTCACTCGACTTGCATGAAGTCAAAAGTGCTCCAGAAACGAATGCTAAAATTGTGAAACTTCTTAACATAACTTTATTTTTGGGCAAAACGCCGTTAGTTTAATTCTTTTTGATTTAACTCAATAATTCCGGTTTCCTTAAGGATCGCGGAAATCTCATCAGCTGAAAACTGTTTGTTTTCCGACAAACGAACCTCCATGACAAATTTATCATCGGTAGTGCGCGGATCTGGATTTTCTGCTTTTCTACCTGGAATAGTTTTATTTCTTAACAAATAGGTAATCGCCATCAAGTGAGCAGCACATAAAACCGTGAACTCAAAAGTTACAGGCACAAAAGCCAAGAGATTATCCAAATAGGAAAAATTAGGCTTACCACCAATATTCATCGGCCAATCAACCACCATAAAATAACGCATACCAACAGTGGCCAACAACAAACCAGTAAGTCCATATAAAAAGGCCATAATTCCTAATCGTGTTTGCTTAACCCCAATAATTGGGTCAATTCCATGCACAGGAAATGGAGAGAATACCTCATTCACCTTAATGCCTTTAGAAACGACTTTTTTTGCGCCGTCTTTCAGGACATCATCATCGTCGTACATTGCGTAAAAAATTCTATCTGCCATAAGATTCAAATATTTCTTATTAATGTTTTGATTCAGTTTCGTTTTTGTAAGACTCACCTGAAGTTTTCAAGATTGTTTTCATTTCTGCAATAGGAAGTACAGGGAAGAACCTTGCAAACAACAAGAAGAAAACGAAAAACAAACCAATTGTTCCAATGTAAATACCAATATCGATAGCTGTTGGATAGAACATGCTCCAAGAAGAAGGCAAATAATCTCTGTGGATAGAAGTCACGATAATCACAAAACGCTCAAACCACATACCGATATTTACCACGATAGAGATAATAAAAGTAAACAACAAGCTTCTTCTCAATTTTTTAAACCACATCAGCTGTGGCGAGAATACGTTACAAGTCATCATTGACCAATACGCCCAAGCATAAGGTCCTGAGAAACGGTTGATGAATGCATAAGATTCATATTCAACACCGGAGTACCAAGAAATGAACAACTCTGTTATATAGGCTACACCTACAATAGAACCAGTAACCATAATTACGATGTTCATATACTCCACGTGCTTGGTGTGGATATACGCTTCTAATTTAAAGGCTTTACGCATGATGAGCATGAGCGTTTGTACCATCGCAAAACCAGAGAACACCGCTCCCGCAACGAAATAAGGCGGGAAAATCGTGGTGTGCCATCCTGGAATCACAGAGGTAGCAAAGTCGAATGATACAATAGAGTGAACCGAGAATACGAGTGGTGTTGCAATACCGGCCAAAACCAAAGAAACCAATTCAAACCTGTTCCACTGCTTTGCTCTACCCGACCATCCGAAAGAAAGCAAAGAATACATTCTTTTCGAAAGCGGATTTTTTACACGATCGCGCAGGGTTGCAAAATCAGGAATCAATCCGATGTACCAGAATACTAAGGACACAGAAAGGTAAGTTGAGATCGCGAATACGTCCCAAAGCAATGGAGAATTGAAGTTCACCCACAATGGTCCGAACTGATTAGGTAAAGGCAAAACCCAATATCCCATCCAGAGGCGCCCCATGTGAATCAAAGGGAAAAGACCCGCCATGAATACCGCAAAAATTGTCATCGCCTCTGCAGAACGGTTAATGGCCATACGCCATTTTTGTCTGAAGAGCAACAACACCGCAGAAATCAAGGTTCCGGCGTGACCGATACCTACCCACCATACGAAGTTTGTAATATCCCAAGCCCAACCAACAGTTTTGTTAAGACCCCAAACACCGATACCAGTTCCGAGTAAGTATAAAATACAACCTACACCATACAAACCAATAATTGCAGCAATGGTAAACAAGATATACCACATTCTTGGTGCTTTGCCCTCGATAGGCTGACAAACGTCATTAGTTACGTCATGAAACGTTTTATGACCTAATACAAGGGGTTCTCTAATCGCAGCTTCCTTATGCATTATTTTCTTTTTTTATATCGTTCAAAAATCGAATTCTATTACTATTAATGTCCACCTTCATGGTTGTCCTCATGACCGTGGTCGGCAAATCGGGCTTCATCATGACGACGCTTTTCTGCAACCGCTTTTTGACGTTCGCGCAACTCACTATTATCATGATTTCTAACTTTAACTTGATACCAGATATTTGGTTTAATACCAACCTCTTCCAAAGCTTGGTAAGCGCGTTTTTCAGCACTTGCCTTTCTAACGGCAGAACCGGTATCGTTCCAGTCGCCCATAGTGATGGCATTTGTAGGACACGCATCAGCACAAGCCACAGACACATCACCATCCACAACCGGACGAGATTCAACCTTAGCTTTCAACTTGCCCTCTTGAATTTTTTGAACACACAATGAGCATTTTTCCATAACACCACGTGTGCGAACAGTAACATCTGGATTCAATACCATTCTACCTAAATCATCCTGAGATGGGTTGATTTCAGTAAACTTCTTGTATGATGGATAGTTGAACCAGTTGAATCGACGTACTTTATAAGGACAGTTGTTTGCACAATATCTTGTACCGATACAACGGTTATAAGTCATTTGATTTAGGCCTTCATTGGAATGCGTTGTAGCTGCAACAGGACAAACCGTTTCGCATGGTGCGTGATTACAGTGCTGACAAAGCATCGGCATAAAAACAACCGTTGGGTTTTCGTCGATATTTTTCTCCAAACGCGTGAAAGAAAAATCCTCTTTTTTAGTACCAATGGCCAATTCGTCTTCTGACTTGTAGTAGCGATCTAAACGCAACCAAGCCATTTCACGACCACGACGCACTTCATCTTTACCAACAACAGGAACATTGTTTTCAGATTGACAAGCAATCAAACAAGTACCACAACCGATACATGAGCTTAAATCAATAGACAAAGCCCATCTGTGCCCGATGTGTTCAACCGGATGAGACTTCCATAAGTCAAATTTACTCACAGCCTCAGGACCATTGTGCGTCATTAACTTATGTGGCAAGTTATATCCTACCTCGTCATCGTTCAAGAAAGACTCAAGTGTTGTTTCTTTAACAATAGAAGTACGGCCCATTGCCGTTAATTGGAATTGTGTTGAAGCGATAGGATAAGTTCCTGTAAGCTTCGCGATTTTGGCTGAACCAGAAAAATATAAAGCGCCATTTGCCATTGAGACAAACTTAAATGCGTTTTGTCCTATAGCTACACGCTTACCATCTTGCTCTTCGTAGCCGCCGTATTCTTTGGTTTTGAAAGCACCTTTACCGATACGCTCGCCATTCTCTCCACGACCATAACCCAAAGCAACACCAACTGTGCCTCTTGTTTGACCTGGTGTAGGGATAACTGGCAACTCTAAAGAAACACCGTTCACAGTTATTTTTGCCAAAGTAGCGCCATGCTCTTGGTCCATAACAACGTTATAGCCAGCATCTTGCGCCTCTTTGTAATTCATCGTAATGTAGTTGTCCCACGTGATTTTGGAAATCGGGTCAGACATCTCTTGCAACCAAGGGTTACCCGCTTGCGTACCAACACCTATAGATGTTTTGGTATACATAACAAGTTCTACACCACCGTCAAACTTAGGCAATGCCGAAGCCAATCCAGCAAGGTCTGCTGCAAACATTGGTGCTTCTTGAACAATTACTTCAGGTGTACTATTACCATTGTGAACAGAAACATTCCAGAAGTCTTCGAAAGACGCAAATCCTGTAGAAGCTGGATAACCATATTGTTCCCAAACCTGACGGATTCTATTGTAATAAACTGTGCTTTCTCTGCCGCTTCTATTAGCAGCACCCGACCACACCAATAAAGATTCCTGTGCAGAAGCCGTGTTATGAATTGGTTTAATAGTAGGTTGTGCCAAAGCATAAATACTAGCCACAGGATTGTGATCATTCCAAGCCTCCAAAGCGTGGTGGTCTGGACAAACAAATTGACATTTTGCAGCTGTTTCATCGTTCCAAGAAGCGAAAGAAACAGATAGGCCCAATTTGCCTAAAGCCTCTCCGAATGCTTTCCCTTTTGGATGAGAATACACAGGATTAGCCCCAAAGAAAATTACACCATCAACGCCAGTGCCTTTGATTACGTTGTTCACCAAAGTATTCAACGCTGCATCTTGGGACTGGAATAAATTCACCGCATCGTTCAAATTGATTGTGGTGCTGTAATTCCCAAGGTGGTGGTTAATTTTATTCGTTATAATTTGAAGCGCTTCGTTGTTTTCTCCGCATACTACCAAGGATTTTCCTTTAGCAGCTTTTAAAGCAGCAACCGCTTGTTGCACTTCTTTTGAATTCTTAGCATCGCCAGCACTTACGCCAGGTATGCTTCCAGCGCCAACACCTTCAGCAATTGCCGCCAAGACAGATGCGTATTGAGAAGGCTTAAACATCCCTCTTACATCAGCATTTGCACCTGCAATACTCATATTCGCTTCAAACTGAAAATGTTTAGACATGTTGCCATTTTCAGGCTTACGGTTTGTAGCATATTGAGCGCGATAAATATTGCTAAGCAACCAACCATTCAAGAAATCAGCACCAACAGAAACAATAGCTTCTGCTTTGCTAAAATCATATGATGGAATTGCGGCTTTACCAAAGGACTTCTCATTTGCCGAACGCAGCGCTGAATAAGAAACCGCGTCGTATTGTATATGTTCAACATTACCAAATTTCTCGGCAAATTCACCGATAATGATTTGTGTTGTTGGGCTAATAATCGAATTGGAAACCAAAGCAACTTTTCCGCCTTTGTCTTTAATGCTGTTCAAAGCTTTAATGATCGCAGTATCGGCATCAGACCATTTGGATTCAGCACCGTTTACCAATGGAGACGTTAAACGCTCACCATCATATAAAGACAAAACTGAAGCAGCTACCTCCGGGGAGATTGCTCCTGCGCCAAAACCAAACTCTTTGTTTCCTTTGATATGAATTGGGCGCCCTTCTCGTGTTTTCACCATAATGGAAGCGAAAGTGTTTCCATCATAATAATTCGAAGCATACCAATTTGCTTTACCCAAAGTAATATCTTCTGGTTTCACAAGGTAAGGAATCGCTTTTGTAACAGGCGCTTCACATGCCGCGATAGTAGCAGCAGCCACACTGAAACCTAAAAATTTCAGGAAATCTCTTCTGTTTGTTGAGGACTCACGCGTTTCCTCATCGGCCAAAAACTCATCAACGGAAATCGGCTCTGCAGACATGTCCACGCGAGTTTCGAAATAGTCTTGGTTTGCACTCATATTCTCAACACCTTTATTATTTTCAAACATACTCATAGTATTGTCGTCATTAAGATTAATAGTGGCACTTAGCACACTCCCAACCACCTAGTTCTTTAACTGTAATTTTATCGTCAGCCAACATGCTTTGATAAAGCGATTTGCCATGCTTGCTCAAACGTCTATGAATTTCATCATAATAACCAGAGCCCAAAGTATTCAAGTTACCATTTGCAATTTCTTTAGCTCCATGACACTCAATACACCAGCCCATGGTTAAGGTAGCATTTGTCAAAGGAATATTCCCTTCTATTTTGCTCAACTCATGCACCGGAACAACGCGTGCTGTAGATTCTTTGGTCATATCACCATGACACTGCTTACAATCTAAACCACCTACTACAACGTGTTGCTGGTGATTGAAGTAAACGTGATCAGGAAGCACATGCACCTTATTCCAAACGATTGGCGTTCCTTTTCCAGTGTATTTACCTGAACCTTCAGTATCCCAACCAGCTGCGGCGTATAATTTCGCGATTTTGGATTTTTGTGCATCATCTTTACCTGGAATACCTTTGTGGCAGTTCATACAAACGTTAACAGTAGGAATACCAGCAGATTTTGATTTATCCACCGAGTTGTGACAATATTTACAATCGATACCATTATCGCCTGCGTGGATTGAGTGTGGGAACTCAATAGGCTGCGATGGTTGATAATTGTTATAAACACCAATTTCATTCAAAGCGAAATAGCCTTTTACCAAAAGCGCTAGGATAATCACCAAGGTGCCGATTCCAACAGCAATTTTATTCTTTATAATGTACTCGCGAATTTCATCGCCATAAGATTTATCTTTTGCGGCACCCGTTTCAGATTCTTCAACTGCAAAACGCAACTGGCGACGAACACCTCCAACAGCTAAGATTACACCAGAGAAAACTACAGCCAAAAGAATCCACACCCAAGTGTTTGATTTTTCTTCTGTTGGTCCTACCTGACCTCCGCCATCATTTACACCAGCACCAGGATCAACAGGCGCAACATAGGCATCAGCATAATCAAAAATAGCTGTGATTTCTTCATCGCTTAGGAAACCAAAAACCGACATCGCAGTAGGCGACCATTCTGAAACCGATTTCGCATACGGATCAGAATCTGCAGCAGCCTGCCAATTCTTCACCCATTGATACAAAGAGCCCTCTTGTGCGCCACCATCGGCCCATTTTTTTCTAACCCCTTGAAGTTTTGGCCCCGTGCTGTTGTCTAACACTTTATGACAAGTGGCGCAGTGCGTGTTGAACAACTCCTCACCGTTTTGTGCATAACCCGGGAAAATTGTTGATAAAAAAGCAAAGGCGAAAACACTCAAAATTTGTGTGACTCGCTTGCTATTTAATTGACTATTAGCTATTTTCATTGACAAAGCTTTTTCGTTTTATGGAAAGTGTACTTTTTATCGCTCGCAAATTTAATATTGAAAGGGCTCGCATGACATTTTTATGACAGAAATTAAGGTGCTATCATGTTAATTTAAAACCAATCTAAATAAGCGCTTAGGCTAATGCTCACAAAACAAGTCGAATAAAGAAAAGTGACATGCTTGAAGCGCGTTGATAACGAACTCAAAACTCAAAGAACACGAATTGGCATAAACTTTGACTATCGGCAGAGAAATATCGTATCGATAAAATGAATTACTTTTGCAACCAACAATAAATAAGTTATGAAAATTTGCGCCTCTATCTTTTTTCTACTCATGCTATCTACTTATGCCATGAGTCAAGACACAACGTTTGTTTTCAGACCAGCCAGCAACTTGGATTCATTGACTGTTGGGATTGTTTATGAGGAGGATGAGCGCACTGCTGGGCTACTACGTGAGCTTAAAACTTATGAAATTCAAGGTGATGTTGTGATTATGGATGGTTACCGCATTCAAATCTATTTCAGCAATGAAAGAAAACTAGCAGAGGAACAAAGAATGAAGTTTATTCGTCTTTTTCCTGCTTTTGAATCATTCATCGAATATGATGCACCTAACTATACTGTAAAAGTTGGAAGCTTTAGATCAATTGAAGAAGCTGAAGAATTCAGAAAAATGATCACCCCTGATTTTCCGATGAGCATCATTCAGAAGGCAAAAATCAAAATGTCTTTGGATAAGGGGGATAAATAGCCCGCTTCGGCAGGCTCAGTGGCCTATTTTCGGGGAGCTCAGTGGCCCGCTTCGGCAGTCTCAGTGGCCCACTACAGGCTCAGTGGCCCACTTCGAAAGACTTAGGGGAACCGCAATTGGCAATTCGATTATTGGTAGAACATTTTCAAAATACTGGGTTGGGTTAGGACAATTAAAAAAGCCCAATGCGTGATGCACCAGGCTTTTTCTTTAAAATAATCTCAATAGTTTTTGTAAATTCTTGCTTTGTGAAGCACTAGATATCGCTTCTCATTTTCCAGCCGGCCTTTCTATAAATCCAATTTTTAAGTTTGAAGAAACTCAGATAAAGCGCTGGTACAACAACCAGAGTTAGGAAAGTTGCGAATGTTAAACCATAAATAATAGTCCATGACATAGGGGCAAAAAAGATGTTGTTGTCGCCACCAAAATAAATATTGGGTTCATAACGCATCAACAAACCTGAGAAATCAATATTGAACCCAATCGCCAAGGGCACCAGACCCAACACGGTTGTAATCGCGGTAAGCAAAACTGGACGCAAACGTGTTTTACCCCCTTGAATGGTTAAGTCCACCACCTCATCATAATCTAGCTGTTCAAATTCGGTAAGGCCACGTTCTTCGCGTTTATCTTTACGTAATAAATTCGTATAATCAATCAACACGATTGCATTGTTTACAACTACGCCTGCCAAGGAGATAATTCCAATCATGGTCATCATAATCACAAAAGACATGCCCGAAAGAACCAAACCAAGGAATACTCCGACGAATGAAAAAACTACGCTAAGCAGGATAATTACGGGCGCCGAATAGGAGTTGAACTGTGTTACAATGATAATCAGAATTAAGAAAACAGCTATCAACAAAGCCTTGCTCAAGAATGCCATTTCTTTTTCCTGCTCGTCTTGTTGACCAGCGAAGCGATAAGAAACGCCATCGGGCAAACCAACCTCGTCATCATAGTCTTCCATCACCAACTTCATTTGTTCGACCACCTCATTGGCATTATAGCCTTCTGTGTTTTTCGAAGAAATTACCACCATTGGAATTTGATTCTTTCTAGAAACAGACGAATAAGAAACGGTTTCAACCGGAGGCAGCACAACAGAGCGAATTGGAATTGATAAAAGCGCCCCCATATTGTTTCTAAAATTCAGCTTTTGGTCGAGCAAAGCATTCAAATCATTTCGGTTTTCCTCATTGAATCGAACGACCATATCATAATTGTCCTCGCCTAATGAATAAGTTGCAACATTATTTCCCAATAACGAGGTGCGAATAGCCATACCAACGGCCATCGTACTAGAACTAAGTTTTCGCACCTGGTCTCTATCCACAATTAAAGGAATTTCAGGTCGATTGGCTTCGACGTTCATTTTCAATTTTTCAACACCCTCCACATTTTTGCGCTCTAAAAAAGCACGCATTTTGTAGGCCTCAGCAATAAGCTCCTGATAATCCAATTTACCAGTAACCTCAATATAAATTGGATCTTTCTGAGGTGGACCATCTTCATTTTTAACAGCGATGATTTCAATCTCGGCCGTAAATTTGTTGGGCAATTCCTCTTGAATTAATTTCAAAATATCGCCAGTCACAATATCGCCGCGGTATTTAAAATCAGCGAAATTCACGACCACTTTAGCCTTGTGAGGTGAAGCCCCTAAGGACACTTCATTTTCCGAGCCAGCACCTTCTCCCACCTGTGTGATGATGGATTGAATAATCTTTTTGTCAACATCTGGTTGATTGGCATCTTGATCAAGATAAGGCTTTAAAATGCGATTCAATTCCTGCTCAACCTCAAGCGCCGTTTGATTCGTTGTTTCAATGTCGGTGCCGATAGGATG
This sequence comes from Crocinitomicaceae bacterium, assembly GCA_044233745.1. Lineage (GTDB taxonomy): Bacteria > Bacteroidota > Bacteroidia > Flavobacteriales_D > Crocinitomicaceae > UBA6165. Next base: position 38,862 of record JBIIJN010000006.1, on the reverse strand, counting down.
CGAGATGAAAATATTTACAAAATTTGGCTGATTCACAGGGAAAAACTCAACTTTCGGTTGAAAAACGCCAAACAACATGATGGAAAAAACCAACAAACCAAATGTTCCAATCACCATATACAAGGGTCGATTACCCTTGAGCGAATATCTCAAAAACCTTTCATATGCCCTTTCCATACGCGGTAAGAACCCATTTTGGAATCTTATGGTCATGGGCAAAAGAACAAACACATTGAGCACAATCAAAATGCCTATGAGCACCAACAAATTGCCGAAACCTGTATAAGAACCCAACAAGAAAAGAACCCCAATTCCAGCTAAAATAGCAGCCAGTATCACAGCTTTTTTCTTATTAGGCACAACAGACTCCACTGTCATGTAGAGCGCCGATAAAACAGGGTTAATCACCAAGGCAACAAATAAAGACGAGCCCAAAACAATTATCAAAGTGATGGGTAGGTATTTCATAAATTCACCCATGATGCCCGGCCAGAGCATAAGCGGAATAAAAGCCGCCAAAGTTGTAGCCGTTGACGCAATAATTGGCCAAGCCACTTCACTTACGCCGCGTTTGGTAGCCTCAAAAGAATCGAGACCTTCATCCATATACCGGTAGACGTTTTCGATAACAACGATGCCGTTATCAACCAACATCCCCAAGGCTAAAACCAAAGAGAAGAGCACCATCACGTTGAGCGAAACCCCCATGGTGTCGAGAATCATAAACGACATCAACATCGATAAGGGAATGGCAACACCCACAAACAAGGCATTTCTCAAGCCCAAGAAGAAAAGCAAAACAAAAACCACAAGCAAAACACCAAAAATGATTGAGTTTTCCAAATCCGAAACCATATCACGGGTTTTGTTGCTCTGATTATTCGTAACCGACATCTTAACAGCTGAAGGAATAATGCCCTCATTTTGAGCAAAAACCAATATAGAATCAATTTTATCTGCCGCTTCTAGAAGATTTTTGCCGCCTTGTTTTTTGACATCTAGCATCACAACCGACTCGCTGAATTCACGAGCATAAGAAGCAATCTCTGCTGAGCCAAAATACACATTGGCAATATCACCAAGATACACGGGCAAATAATCGTCTTGTTTCACAATAACGCGTTTCAACTCTTCGGCATCTTTAAATTCGCCATTGATTTGAATATTTTTTCGGACACCATCCATTAAGATTTCGCCACCAGGAATACTTTGATGTTCAGATTTAATCGCATTTTCAATGTCGCTCAAAGAAACACCAGAGGCTTCAGCCTTGATACGGTCGACTTCAATGCGCATTTCCTCTTTTTGAATACCACGGATATCGACAGCATTAATTTCTGGCAAATCTTCAATCAAATCTTCTAGTTTTTCAGCCGTTTCCTTCAACTGCTTCGGATTATTTCCGCGCAGGTTGATATTCATAATTGGCATTTGCGATGGGTCGAGCTCAAAAATGTTCGGTTCCACTTGTAACTCAGGAAAATCCGCTTTTGAGCGTGCTTTATCCACAGCGTCTTTAACTTTTCGAAGTGCTTGTTGCACATCAACAGAAAAATCAAATTTCACCCGAATGGTGGCATAACCATGAATACCATCAGAATTGATTTCATCCACATTTTTCAAGGTGGCCAATTCTTTTTCAATCGGTCTGATGATTTTATCTGCCATGTATTGTGGAGACGAACCTGGCTTGGCAATACCGATATATATTTCTGGTATTTGCAGTTCAGGAAAGTTTTCTTTAGGCATCGATACGTAAGCAAAATAACCACCAAAAAGGAGTATCGCCGTAATAAGAAAAACTGTCTTTCTATTGCCTATCGACCATATTGAAAGACCAAATTGTCTGAAATTTTCTAACTTGCTCATAACCCTATTTTGTGCGTATCAAATCATTATCAGAAAGTCCTTTCGCTCCTTTCACCACAACCCGCATACCGGCTTCAAGACCGCCATTTTCCAATTTAATTTCAGACAGGCCATTAAAAGTTTCAACAACCTCAACCTCTTGTCTTTTTGCCACGAGCGCACCATTTTCTTTGATTGCAACATAGACATACGTCAGGTTGTTTCTATCGCGCAAAACAGCTTCAGAAGGAATGATTAAAGCATTTGGATTGGTATAATCCGAAATGGTCATTCGCGCCAACATATTGGGAAGCAAAATCTTATTGTTTTTCAGAGTAGCCTGAACGCGGAAGGTGCGGTTGCTAGGATGAATATAATTACCAATTTGGGTGATGGTCATAGCAATAGTAGAATCACCAAGAGAAGGAATTTGAACATCAATGGGCATACCAACGCGCAAACGGCCGTAAAGTCGTTCAGAAACATCAGCCAACACTTTGATTTCTCTGTTGTCGACCAATCTCAATACGGGCGCTTGAGGGCCAGCCATTGCGCCCACTTTGGCATACACCTGATCCACAACACCATCGAAAGGAGCGGTAATCACAAATTTGCCTTTTTGCGTTTTAAGACCAGACAAGCGACTTTTCAAATTGTCTAGGTTGCTTTTGGCCTGTTGCAGCTGAAATTCGGAACCCAAACCTTGGTCAAAGAGCTCCTTTTGTTTGTTGTAATTGTACTCTGCAAATTCCATCGCAGTTTGCACTTCATCGATAGAGGCACTGATAACTTCAGCGTCTATTTGAACCAGAACCTGTCCGCGGGAAACACGCTGCCCTTCAGTAACCATAACAGCACGAATCAAACCACCAGATTCAGCGTTCAACAAAACATCACGGTCAGTTTCAATGTTGCCTTGCACATCAATTTTGTGAATAAACACACCTGTTTTCACAGAGTCAATGTCCACTAAAAGCCCAATGCTTTCTGATGCTTCAGCAGTGTCCAACTTCAGGATTTCTTTTTCTAATTCGGCCAATTCTTTTTTGAGTGAATCTCTTTCGGCTTTCAATTCTTCTAAAGTTTTCGGAGAATTGCAAGCCCAAACAAGTGCTGCTAAGCATGTAAATATTACTAATCTAGTTTTCATTTTGTTTCAATTAAAGTGTTGAAGGTTCCGTATAAATTATCTAATTCATTTTTTGTCATCAAGATGTTTGAACATGCGCGAATAAAATCTGCTTGTGCGCTCAAAACTTGTGCATAAACTTGGGTCATTTCCATGGTGCTGGCTGTACCAATTTCTCTTTTTTGACTGGTGTTGTTGTAAATTCTTAAGGCCAACGTCACGTTTTTTTCTTCAATTCTGAGTTGTTCAATAGCGCTTTCAAATTCTTGGATGAGTCTAATTTCTTGAAACATCAACATGCTGCGTGTTTCTGCGATTTCTTCTTCTCTTTTCAAAACATCGATGCGCGCCATTTGCATTTGTGCATTGCGCATACCGCCAGAACTAATTGGAATTCTGAGCGTTACTCCCCAAGCCGTAGAAGGAAACCAATCACCCGATTCGAAAAAAGTAAATTCATTTCTAAAGGCCATATATTGGTGCTGGAAATAGGTTGAAAGCTGTGGGAAATGAACGTACTTTTTGTATTTCAATTCATATTCGGCAATTTCCTTTCTTTTTTCCAGGAGCATGAGCTGAATATTACCTTCAAGATTGCTTTTCAGCTCACCATATTCTAGAATCATTTTGTTTAAATAATAGTTCAATTTTTCGTCAACGGACAACTCTTGATCGAAGGGGTATCCGATTTGCATTTTTAACATGCTGATTGAAACCGTATAGAGGCGCTGGGCATTGTTTTTCATGGCTAGCGCTCGCGACCAGTTGATTTCAAATTGGTCAACATCTTGTTGCTCCATAAAACCGATTTCCTGCATTTTTTTCATTTTGAGGTAAATGGCCTCAGTAGATAAAACAATGGAGTCCATGATTTCAACGTTGGCTTGCGCCATCAACACATTAAAATAAGCTTGTGTGATTTGATATTGCAAGTCGGCTGCAACTTGGGTTTTATTCATTCCCACAAACTCGGCCACGTGTTTGGTAACTTGTAAACCAACAAAATAGGAGCCATCAAACAAGAGTTGGGACGCTGTAATTCCGGCGTTCATGCTGTATTTCGTACCCATTCTGAAAGCCACAGTAGAACCGGGCGGCGCATTTGGGTTTATAAAAGACGCATCCACAACAGAAGTTGGGATATTAATAAATTGCTGAAAGTTACCTTCCATATTCACCTGAGGCAAACCAATGGATGTGGCTTCAAGCACTCTTTTTTGAGCCGATAAGATTTCCAAATCAGCGATGGTCATGGCGCGTCTATTTTCCAATCCGTATTGACGGGCTTGGTCTAGACTCATAACCGTTTTCTGTGCATTTGCCCATTGGAGCAGGAAGAACAGAACGAATATACTACTGCTGTACTTTAACATAATTCAAATGTTCAATTAATAAATGAAGACCGTGTTCATTCACGATGCCGCGCATGTGCAAATGAAAAATTTCTAAAAATAAATCGTGTGGTGTTTTGTGGGAGTCCAAAAATGCCTGTCCGCCAAAAACCATATCCACACTCATAAGGTACACTTTGGCAACCACATTGGCGTCCATGTCATTGCGATAAACACCTTCTTTGATGCCGCGATTTAAATTCTCGACGATGGTTTTTTGAATGTAGCCCCACTTGTATTCCTCCATCGTTTTGAAGGCTTTAGGATAACTGGTGCGTAGGTCATAAAAAAAAGTGACATTGGCAATTTTAAGGCGTTCTGTAACAAAGGAAGTTACCCGAAACATTTCGTCGATGGCGTTTTTGGATTCGCCCCGGTGCAGTTCGCAACACGACTTATCTAAATCTACTTGCTCGGCAACCAACATTTGGATCATTTTACGCTTATCGCCAAAATGCGCATACAGGGTTTTCTTTGACACGGCAAGTTCACGCGCCAAGTCGTCCATGGTTACACTTTTGATGCCATAACGCAGAATCACCTGGGTTACACGATTTAATATTTCTGATTTTTTGAAATCCACGGTGCAAAAGTATGCACATATTTTCATTCTGGAAACTTTATTTGATATAAAAGTTTCCGGTGGTTAAAATAACGAACAGCGGCATAAAAAACTTGGATAAGCGGATAAAAAACTAGACTTCAGTTTTTTCCAAACAAGCCCTCACGAATGCATTTATTATGGGATGGGGCAAATCACGGGTTGATGAAATTTGCGGCAGATACATGGCAACAATAATATCTAAGCGATCGGCCAATCGAAACAATTGCACCTCATCAAATTGGTCGTTTGCATCGACGTAAATAAAATCATCGCGCAACACTTCAACCAAGTTGGGGTAGACTGAAAATCGTGTAGAAGTAAGTTCAATTGAATTGTGCGTGCTGTAAATTTTAATACCAAAGCTGCCAACGGGCGCAATCTGCACAGAATCGAACTGATTGCCAGAAACAAGATTATCACTGATCACCTTTTCATTTCTTGGATTCAGGCTATACTGTTTCACGTAATAATCTATGACGTGGTAAAAACCTTCACCTGTAACCAAGGCGGGCAATTTTGAGTTGATTACCTCTTTTACAGCACCTGAAAAATAAAACTCATTGAGATAGGGTCCAGGAGCAAGCCATACGCCATCATAATCGAGCAGTTCATTCTTTTTGAAGCTCAACAATTCTGAAGGTCGAATCCAATAATAATTGATTTCCTCATCCAAAAAATTGGATGAATGGTCGAGTGATAAATTGGTTGCATGGTGCGCATTGTACGCGAAATTAAAATCACCAATAATTGCTATTTTAATCGCAGACATAGCATCAAGTTGTTAGGGCGCGCCCTGAAAGACTTTTAGTTATTTTTGAAATAACCTGTATATTGCCCATTGGTTAAGGTGCGGGTTTGCGACATGTCTGTTGAATAGAACGTTGCTGAGAAAATTGCAGTAAAACGCACATAATCACCTTCTTCGTCTGACTCTTGCACGCGCGATGTGAAAACAAACGACTGTGGATTAGCTGAAGATTGAGATGTTTTCCAGAGTTGGTTATTCGAATCTCTCCATTCTAAAACTACACCAGCATCTGCATCGTCAGAAAAAGCAACATTTGTCATGGATTCGAAGAACACTTTAAACTGACTAACAGGAGGAAAAGGGCCATTAGCAGCGTCCCACAAATCACGACCAATACTCACCTTGAACATGTCTGTTAGGTTTGTAGACTGAATTGCGCTAAAATACTTGATGTTTGATGGCTGAGGAGAAGATAAGATTTCGCGATAATTGGTCGCTTGTACGTAAAAACCATTAACTCCTTTGACATATCCAATTTGCACCCCATTGGTGTCTGCTACAAACGAAGCACTCAAATCAACTTGTGGTAATGGCGGCGGAATAACCTCATGCTTAATACAAGAGAAAAGAACCCCACCAGAAATCAAAATGACCATTAAATTTTTCATAGTTCTACAATATTGTCTTGTTTAGAACGGTAAAGTTACTAACAATTTTAAATAAACAAAAACAAAATCGTGAATTAAGCCTCGGAATCATCACATTATGCCGCGTGAATCAACTTCATCACTTGAAAAATCAAATCTGTGAATAGAATTTTCGGGTTGGCATTTCTATCAACTTGATAATGCGTTTGCGAGAATAATTCGTGTAATTCCTCAAAATTATTGCCTGTAACAAATCGAGAGAAACTACGAACAAAATCGAGCTCTTCAGGACTTAGTCGAATGAGTTTTTCGTCGGTGTAACTAAACAAAAGACTTTGTCTAAACAAATGCAGCCCATAGCGAAGAAATCCTTTTTGTTCTTCTCTTGAAAGGCTTGATAGGTTGTTGGCCCAATTCATCATGGCAATCACATCCTTTTTGTAAGCTGCACGAAATCCTTCAATAAACATCTGGCGCACCGCAACATTCCTTGTCCCCGACGCAGCCAACTCGTGGGCTGTGATCCATGAGCCCTCGCTCATATACGCAACAGAATCAGCATCTGTTAAATGCAAACCAAATTGTTCCATTAACTTAGACGATAAACTGGTGTGATCGATTGGCGGCACTTTAATCAATTGTGTTCGAGACAAAATGGTGGTTAAAATCTTATCGGGATTTTCGACAAAGAGCAAGAAAATTGTTTTTTCCGGCGGCTCCTCTAAAATCTTCAACAATTTATTCGACGCCGTTTCATTCATTTCCTCAGCCATCCAAATGAGCATGATTTTATAAGCGCCTTCATACGACTTTAGGCGCAGTTTCTTGAGGACATTTTGGCTTTCTTGGTTACCAATAATTGGTTTACGCCCCTTTTCATCAATACTTAAAGTCCATTGATTCAAATCAAAATAAGGGTTCTCGAATATTTTGGTACGCCAATCCGTATAAAATTTATCTGAGATATCGCCCTCGGCAAGCACAATTGGAAAAGCAAAATGCAAATCGGGATGTTGCAATTTCTGAACTTTCTGACAAGAAGCGCAAACCCCACAGCTATCCGTTTCTTTTCTGTTTTCACAAAAAAGAAACTGACAATAAGCCAATGCCAAGGGAAGCGAGCCATGCCCTGCTTTTCCAAGCCACATTTGCGCATGACTAATTCGGCCATTTTTAACGCCTTGAAGGAGTCTGAATTTCAAATCTTGTTGACCTAATACCTCTGAAAATTGCATGGGCTAAAATTACGAATATCTTGCACACAGCATCTTGGAAAATTCTAGAAAACACAAAGATTTGTTTTTCAAAATAACAAAACTAAAAAGCTTACATTTGTAAAAACGAATAAAAACTAAAAACAAAACATATGAAAGCAATAATATCATTTTGTGTAGGCCTTGCTTTGGCTGTGCAGATTTTCAATCAAAATGCATTGGCAAGTACCCCTTTTCACGGCAAACTTTCTTTTACGGTTACTGTGAACCACATCAACACACCATTTGCTGGCGCCTTGGTCGAGGTTTTTATGAAAGGTGAAGTTGTTGCACGAGGAAACACCAATGAGGTAGGCGTGGTTCGTTTAGAAGTAGCAAACTATTTACATGAACCAACGAACATTCGAGTATCCAGTGCTGGGTATATTTCACAAGAGCTGCAAGGAGTTCAGTTGGTAAACAACCGCAATTACCCATTTGGTTTGATCAAAGGTGAAGGACTACAAATTATACAGGTTGAAAATAACGTTGAAAACATCAATCAAGAAAGTGAAGAGCGCGTAAGAGAGTTAGAGGCCGAACGTGCAAAAGCGGTAGCCGACCGTAAAGCCGCAGAAGAAAAAGCCAAAGCTGCTAGAGAGGAAGCTGAACGCAGACGAAAAGAAGCTGCAGAACAAGCGCAACAAACTGATAAATCGCTTGAAGAACAACGCTTGGCTCGCGAAAAAGAAGCCCAGGATAGAGCTGATGCTGAACGCAAGCGACAAGAAGAAATGAAACGATTGGAGGTACAGCAAGAACAAGAGCGCGCTAACAAAGCAGCTGCCGAAGCAAAGAGAAAAGCGGATGCAGACGCTGCAAAAAAAGAAAAAGAAGCGAAAAAAGCGGCAGCAAAAGCTGAAAAAGAAGCGAAAGAAAAGGCAAAAGCTGAAAAAGCGGCTAAAAAGGCTGCCGAAAAGGAAAAAAAGGACGCTGAAAAAGCCAATAAAGCGGCAGCCAAAGAATTAAAGCAAGAACAGGCTTATGCTAAAGCCAATGAAAAATTAGACAAGCAACAGAACAAAATCAATAGCGCCAGAGAGAAAGTGGATAAAGAGCAAAAGAAACTTGACGAACAAATAGCTAAGGGTAAAATTCCAGTGGAAGAAGCACAAACGAAACAAGCAAAAATTGCTTCCAAACAAGCCGAGCTTGATTTCAAACAAAAAGAACTGGATGAGAAACGCGCGAAATTGAAAAGAAAATACTCGAAAAAATAATTTAGAAATAAACCTATCTTCGTCCCGGCAAAAATGTCGGGACTTTTTTATGTCGAAAAAAATTCAATACACCCTCATTATACACATTGTAGTCATCATTTGGGGCTACACAGGAATTATGGGTAAAGCCATCACTTTATCAGCTACGGAAATGGTTTGGTGGCGTTTGGGCATTGCTGTAATATCACTTGGATTGCTTTTTCCCTTGATTCAAAAAAAACTTACCAAAATTAGCCAAGACTTGTGGATGAAAACAATGTTTGTTGGCATACTTGTGGGGCTGCATTGGATTACATTTTTCCATAGCATCAAACTTTCTTCAATTTCGCTGGGCATTATCTGCTTGGCTACCACGACACTGCATGTTTCTTGGCTGGAACCTTTGATTAAAAAAATCAAGTTCAATGTATTGGATCTGATATTGAGCATTGTTGTTTTTGGCGGCATGTTTCTCATCAGCACGCAGCAATCCGCCAATATTCAAGCCATTCTGATTGGTCTGTTGTCTGCTTTTTTGGCAGCACTGTTTTCAGTATCGAATGCCGTATTGGTTGAAAAAATGCCAGCACCTCAACTCACTCTTCTAGAGCTTTCAAGCGGCTTTGTGACACTCACACTATTCTTGCTTTTCCAAGGGGAACTGAACACCAGCCTTTTTGAGAAAATCGATGCCAACTTATTCTGGAAGTTGCTGTTTTTGGGTATTGTTTGTACATCTATCGCCTTTATTCTTGCTGTGAATGCTACTAAGTACCTCGGTGCATTTACGGTAAGTCTGACTATAAATTTAGAGCCTGTTTACACCATTATTTTAGCCCTAATTATTTATCCTGGCAGCGAGAAAATGGACCCCTTGTTTTACGTAGGAAGTGCAATCATTGTATCTGCCGTGGTTACTAACGGCATCATTAAAAACAGACAAAGGCGCAAAGCTAGTCGACTTGACTTAGCTTAACCATATTTGATTTTCCTTGTTCTTCGATTGGAATAGAAGCCACATTAATCACATAGTCACCCGTATTCACACGCCCTTCTTTTTTCAACAAATAAAGGATATCTGCAATGGTATGGTCGGTGCTAACAGTGCGGTCGTAATAATAGCACTTCACGCCCCAAACCAAATTCAACTGCGTCATGATTTTCTTGTTGCTCGTAAACACCAAGATTTGTGATTTTGGGCGTTGAGATGAAACCTTATATGCCGTGTAGCCAGAAAAAGTCATGGTGATAATTGCCTTGGCTTCAACACGTTGCGACAATCGGCAAGCATTGAAACAAATCGAATCCGAAATAAATCGCGCTTGGTTTTTTAATGGAAGCTCTTCTTTGTTGTAAATCTGTTCCTGTTTTTCCATTTCGGAAACAATTTGGCACATGATTTCAATAACTTTTCCAGGGAATTTACCCACAGAAGTTTCTCCAGAAAGCATCACGGCATCGGCGCCATCCAAAACGGCATTCGCCACGTCATTTACCTCGGCTCTGGTTGGAGAAATGCTGGTAATCATACTCTCCATCATTTGCGTAGCCACGATTACAGGCTTAGCAGAAAGCAAACATTTTTTGATGAGCATTTTTTGAATAACCGGCACTTGCTCCAAAGGAATTTCAACACCCAAATCACCGCGGGCCACCATCAAAGCATCGCACTCAGCGATGATATCATCAATTTGCGTAAGCGCCTCTGGCTTTTCAATTTTTGCTATAACACGCGCTGATGATTGTGCTTGCAAAATATGGTGCTTCAATTCAATGATATCACGAGCATTGCGCACAAAAGAAAGTCCAATCCAATCGGCATTGTTCTCCAAGGCAAACTCTAAGTCTTCTAAATCTTTCGGTGTCAATGAAGGCAAGGACAATGCAGAATTCGGGAGGTTTACCCCTTTTTTGGAAGACAAAACACCACCGTGCACCACTTTGCACTTCACTTCATTTTTTCCATTGGTAGCAAGCACTTCGAGCAATAATTTACCATCGTCGAGCAAAATATGTTCGCCTGGTTTCACATCGCGCGGCAGGTCTTGGTAATTGATAGAAATTTTCTCTTTTGTGCCGAGCACTTTATCCGTAGAAATCAAAATCGTTTCGCCAGACACCAAATCGATGCCGTTGTTTTCCACCTCATGAATTCGAATTTTAGGACCTTGCAAATCCACTAAAATTCCAACGTGCGTGTTTAATTCATCATTGATTTCGCGGATGCTTTCAATAACCGCTCTGTGGTCCTCGTAGGAGCCGTGAGAGCAATTGATACGACAGATGTTAACGCCTTTCTGAATAATCTCTTTTAAAACCGCTTTAGATGAAGTTGCAGGACCAATCGTTGCAATGATTTTGGTTTTTCTCATGGAAAAAAATTTTGTGTGCAAAGGTAAACGTAAATACACAAGTTTTGTTTCAAGAACAGATTTCCTAAAGATTTGGTAATGTTGGAGGTGGATGTTGAGGAGAGATTGGAAATGCGGGGTAAAGCAGAATTTACATAATTGATATTGATATTGATTTGATTTTGGCTAAAAACCAACAAGTAGCCTATAGCTCTTGCACCAAGCCAAAAAAGGGATGTTCATCCACATCTACAACGAAAGCAGCCATAATCGCTTCGCAGCTTGAAAGATTCTTTAGGATAATTGAAGTTGGTGAATTGTAGTCGGTTTGAATGAATAGAAAATAATCAACTTGATCCAACTCCGGAACGAGACGTTTGCCTTGCTCAAAATTTTTAAGCATCATATATTGCACTTCATCGGATTGGTCGAACCAGTAATACTTCGAATGGCTTGAGGTAAAATCGCCTTTTTTGTTGTGCAGCAAAAAAGGATCATCAGCTTTTGCCAATTGCAATTCCGCCGCTTTGTTGATGTTCCAAATAAGTCGGAAATCTGGAAAAGGAGAACAAATCGCCAAAACCTCAAACTCGATTTCAGCTTCATACAAAAGATTATGCTTTTTTGGTTTCATTCTATCTCACCGATTAGCACCAAGGTTTCCTTAGCAGCCAATTGTTCGGCAGCCTTTTTTGAACTTGCTTTTCCTCTCCCATAGGCATTTCCGTTGATTCGTACTTCCATCACATGCACCGCTTCTCCGGCGGCCTGTTTGGAATCGAGCACGTTGAATTCAACCAATATTTTACTGCGCTGACCCCAAATCATCAATCTACTTTTGAAGTCAATTTCCTCCTCCAAAACTTGATTGATGTCGAGAAAACGCGGGAATACAGAATCCAACAAACAGCTCTTGGCTTTTTGATATCCTCCATCCAAATAAACCGCTCCGATAATTGCTTCGAAGGCGTTTCCTTGTAGGGAATCTAAATTGATTGGGCGCGAATCATCGTATAACAAAATAGACTCGATACCCAATACAGCGCCTAACTCAGAAAGTGTTTTGCGATTCACCAATTTGGATTTCACTTTGGTCAGGTAACCTTCAGGTTCTTCGGGAAATTTAAAGAAAACGTATTCAGCAACAGCGGCATCGATGATCGCATCACCCAAAAACTCTAGGCGTTCATTGCTGAGGTGTTTGTCTTTTTCTTTGTGCGTGAAAGATTTATGGGTTAGGGCCTCCACAAAGTAGTGCATTTTCGCAGGCTTATATCCAAAAATAGTAGTGAGGAAACGTGCAATACGCTTCTCATGCTCGTTGAGTTTGCCTGATGAAAATATATCTAATAGAGACACAACACTATGCCTTGAATTTCTTCACAATAATGGACGTATTGTGTCCACCAAAACCAAAAGTATTTGAAAGCGCGGCATTGACTGTTCTTTTTTGCGCCTTATTGAAAGTAAAATTCAATTTATTGTCCAAATCAGGGTCGTCCGTGAAATGGTTAATGGTTGGAGGAACGATATCGTTTTTCACCGCCAAAACCGTTGCAATGGCTTCAATAGCTCCAGCAGCACCCAAAAGGTGGCCTGTCATCGACTTGGTTGAAGAAATATTAAGATTATATGCATGGTCGCCAAAAACCCTCTGAATTGCCTTTGTTTCAGCAATATCACCCAGCGGCGTTGACGTGCCATGGACATTGACATAATCAATTTCATTGGGTTGCATTTCGGCATCTTCTAGTGCGCTGCGCATCACCGCGTTTGCACCCAATCCTTCAGGATGAGGAGCAGTAATGTGATATGCATCGGCAGACATACCGCCTCCAACAACTTCAGCGTAAATTTTAGCACCACGAGCCAAGGCGTGATTCAATTCTTCAAGAATCAAAGCACCTGCACCCTCGCCCAACACAAAACCATCGCGGTCCACATCAAATGGGCGCGAAGCTGTTTTGGGATCGTCGTTTCTTGTTGATAAAGCTTTAAGCGCATTGAAACCACCAATACCCGCTTCGTTTACAGCAGCTTCAGAACCACCCGTAATAAATACATCGGCCTTATTCAAGCGGATATAATTGAAGGCATCAACAATAGCATTTGTTGATGAAGCGCAAGCCGAAACAGTGCAGAAATTTGGACCGCGAAAACCATATTTGATTGAAAGATGGCCTGCCGCGATATCAGCAATCATTTTTGGAATAAAGAAAGGATTAAAACGCGGCGTTCCATCCCCTTGGAAAAACTCTTTACATTCATCTTGGAATGTTTTAAGTCCGCCAATACCAGAGCCCCAGATTACACCAGCGCGCTCCGGATTTAGTTTTTCCATGTCAAAGCCCGCATCAGCCATAGCCTCTGCAACAGAGACCATGGCATATTGCGTAAATTGATCAATTTTTCTTGCCTCTTTGCGATCCATATGGTCTTCAATGTTGAAGTTTTTGAGTTCGCAGGCAAATTGCGTTTTGAATTTAGACGCATCGAATTGTTGGATAGGTGCGGCACCACTCACCCCATTTATTAGGTTTTCCCAATAATCATTTAGGTTGTTACCTAGGGGCGTAAGCGCGCCCATACCTGTTATTACAACACGCTTTAATTCCATAAAATTGTTCGATTAATTACTTGGCGTTATCCTGAATGTAAGTAACAGCGTCACCTACAGTTTGGATTTTTTCTGCTTGATCATCAGGAATAGCAATATTGAATTCCTTTTCGAATTCCATAATCAACTCTACTGTATCCAAGGAATCAGCGCCCAAATCGTTTGTGAAGCTTGCTTCGTTAGTAACTTCAGACTCTTCAACGCCTAATTTGTCAACAATAATTGTGACTACTTTTGATTTAATGTCAGACATGTTTTTAAATTTTTCAATTAATTCTGCGCAAAGAAATAATATCTAGAGCACATATCAAAATTTTCGCTTGAATTTCTCAAAATTAGTATGCCAGCAAAAGTGCTTAAAACGCCACTTGCATTGGGCTCAAACAGAATGATTACTTTTGCCAAAAAATTTCCCTTGACACACAAAATAACCATATTTGCCTCTGGTTCGGGTTCAAATGCAGATGTATTGATTCATCACTTCAAAAAACACCCATCAATTTTGGTGCATGCTATCTTAACGAATAAAGAAAATGCTGGTGTAATTGAAATCGCCAAAAAACATGGTGTTCGCTATTATTACTTTTCAAACGAATCCTTCGAGTCTGGTCAAGAAATTCTAAAAACACTTGAAGCCATAGAAACGGATTATATTGTGTTGGCCGGATTTCTGCGTAAAATTCCCATGAATATTATAAACGCCTATTCTGATAAAATCATCAATATTCATCCTTCGCTATTGCCCAAACATGGTGGCAAGGACATGTATGGCAAACGTGTTCATGAAGCCGTATTGTCTCAAGGGGATTCTGAAAGCGGAATAACCGTACATTTGGTGAATGAAGAATATGATAAAGGGGAAATATTGGCTCAATTCAGTTGTGCAGTTGACCCCACTATGTTGGTTGACGATTTAGCCAAAAAAATTCAAGATTTAGAACACACCTATTACAAAACCACCATCGAAAAATTCATTCTCCATGTTTAACGACTTTTCTACCGCCGAAATTCTAAAAGCAAGTCTGGTCTTGTTTGCTGTGATTGATATTATCGGCTCTATACCTGTAATTATCAAAATAAAATCGAGTGCAGGGGTTATTTTTCCCTTGAGAGCTTCGTTGGTGGCATTGTGTATCATGATCACCTTTTTGTTTTTAGGAGAAACACTGCTAGGACTCTTGGGTGTTGACATCAAATCCTTTGCGGTGGCGGGCTCATTGATTCTTTTTGCTATGAGTTTCGAGATGATTTTTGGTGTTCAGCTTTTCAAAGAAGAAGGCACGCCAAAAACAGCCTCCATTGTGCCATTAGCATTTCCAATTATTGCTGGAGCGGGCACCATGACCTCCTTGATTTCATTACGCGCAGAGTTTCAGGCAATCAACATTGTGTTTGCCATCATGATCAACGTGGTCATCGTTTATGTTGTTTTGGTTTTGACCAAGCCCATTGAAAAGTTTTTAGGTCCAGGGGGATTGGCAATCACCAAAAAGGTGTTTGGCATTATCCTATTGGCGATTGCCGTTAAATTGTTTACCAAAAACGTTGGGGGACTGTTTTAAACACCAGGTTATGAGGATCATTCGAGATGCTTTCGCCAGCATTTCACGAAAAAAATACCATAAAAAAACAATAAAAACAATAGCGTTACAGAACAAGAATGCCTAAACTATTGTATGTGAGAGGTGCATTTTACATGCCGTCGATGGCGTCTTGGTATTCGTTTTTCAACAACTGCAAATTGTGTTTATCGGAAAAGGCTTTTTGTGCATTTTGAAACGCAGCATCCAAAGGCAATTCACGTTCAGCTATTTTGGCGTCGATTTGATCCAACTCCTCGTAATCTGCATCGGTAGGTTCGTCCATATCCAAAATATCCAAAATTCGTTTGAAATCCGTGCTGGCGATATCCTTATAAAACCTAAACAAATTAACTGCTGCATCGCGCAAATCTGAGTTTCCATCAAAGGGCTCCATAGCGCCAACAATAGCAATTGACGAGTCACATTGTTCAATGATTTTCAAACGATGTTGGTCAGACTCCGCAATGTCGTATGTGGCATTGGACATCGCCAAAATGTGCTCAATGATTTTGTTTTGTTCATTTACAATCGCATCGTTGTAATCAACAGCCGACATTTGACTTGACTTTGAGCCACATGCAAAAAAAATCGTTGGGATTAAAAGAAAAAAGAAACGTTTCATATAATTGATTTAAGGTTTACAACTTATTGTGCTGCGAAGGCCCAGCGTCTTTTTGATGGCGCATAACTATCTCCCTGAAAACTGTAATATTTAGGGCGAAGCAAATAGATGATTGGGAAACTCACTGCTGCTGTTAATAATCCTGCGCCAGCTATACCGAAATACATTTTTCTGTCAAAGCCAGTACCATCTGTTGCGGTAGTTTTTCTGTATTCAAGACTCGCTAAAGGGGCAACAATTAATGCTGTGAATGCAGAAATGCCAAGCACAGAGAACATCACGTTTCTGCCCATCTCACGGCGGCGGCTGGAATAATACATGCCATCCACCTCTTTGATGTTTAAGATTAATCTTTTTGGTGTTTCATAATACGACAGAGCGCTTGAACTTACCGCCAAAAAGTTCTGATAGGTGTTGTTTGAAATTTCTCTCGACGAGAAATAAACTTGTTCCTTTGTCAAACTATCGATTGTGCCTGAATAAGTGGTCATGTCTTCTGTACTGGTTTCAGTATTTCGATTTTCTTCTTTATCATATTTCACCAAAACAACCGTACCTCTTGGGTCAATTTTAACCATTTTCTTTGGGTTGTTGACATCGGTTAAATAAAACGCAGGCGCTCCCAAAGTGTCTGCAACATTTAAAGAATCGATTTGCTGTGCTTGAGCCGCAAGAGCAAAAACACCAAGTATAACGCAAGATAACAGTGACTTCATGATTAAAATTTTGGTAAATATAATAATATCCTATATATCTATTAATCCACCCAAATGCGATTCAAACGGGTTGACATAGAAGTAATAATTTCATAAGGAATAGTCATGCTCCAATTCGCCCAATCGTAGATGGTTACATGCGCTCCAATGAGCTCGACATCATCTCCAGCTTTAAGATGGAGCCCCGTGACATCCACAAAACACATGTCCATACACACATTTCCCAAAACCATGCATTTGTGGCCGTTTATAAAAACAAAACCGCGGCCATTTCCAAAGAGCCTTCTAAAGCCATCGGCATAACCAATAGGGAGAACAGCGATTTCCATATCGTGTGGCGCAACAAAACTCCTATCATAACCCAGAGATTCTCCCGCTGCGATACGGTTCACTTTTGAAATTTTGGTGCTTAGAGATACCGCATGTTCCAATTCTGGTAGTTTGGCATACCCCAAGAGACCAATGCCCAAACGAACCATATCCATATGCGCTTCGGGGTAGTTGATTATGCCGTCTGTGTTGCAAATGTGGCGCGCAACTGGATAAGCAACAGCGTTTTGCAGTTTGGTGTAGGCTTGGTAGAATTGGTCGAGTTGTTTCTTGGTAAATGTTTGATCTGTATTGCCCGACTCTGCAAGATGCGAATAAACACTTTGAACGCGCACCTCGGGTTGGCTAGATAGATAAGCACATAAGGCATCTAAATCCTCTAAACGAAAACCCAAACGATTCATACCCGTTTCAATTTTGATATGAATAGGATAATTATTGATGCCCAGTCGCACCAACTCCGCTGTAAATTCATCCAAAACCTCAAGAGAAAATATAGCAGGCTCCAAGCTGTTGTCGATTACATCCAAAAAGGCAGATTGGTGACTATTCATCACCATAATAGGCAATTTCACGCCAGCTTTTCTCAAATTAACACCCTCATCGGGAAAGGCTACACCGAGATAATCCACTCCTTCACGTTCCAAAAAAGCAGCCATTTCTCTAGCCCCCACACCATAGGCGGCAGCTTTCACCATCACCATCAATTTGGTATCCGTTTGGATGTGTTTTCTAAATTGTGTCAGATTGTTACGCAAAGCTTGTCTGTTAATTTCCAATACAGTAGGATGTGTCCGTTCAACCAAAGGGGCTAACAACTTGGCAATGCCTGAACCGTGTTGTCCTTTCAATAAAACGACCGAATGGCTGATGTTCTGTAGTAGTTCTAATGCTTGTGCTGCCGCTATTGTGTTTGGCACGTCGCCATATTCAGAAACCAAAATCACATTAACATCTGAGAGATTATTCAATGACATGGTCAAGGCCTCATGATTCAAATAGTGATTATTGAGAAGCCCCAAGAAAAGATATTTCGGTTTGCCAGACGCCAATTCTCTGAGATAAGACAAGGCTTCTTCCATGCCCTCCATGGCGTAAGCATCATTGATAAGGAGATTGTTGCCTTTTCCTTGTAGCAGCTCCATGCGCATGGCGATTTGCGGCAACGAATCAATGCCTTCTTGAACTAAAGACGCGGGAAAATTGATATGCTTCAAAAGCATCAAAACAGCGCACAAATTCTCAACAGTGTGCCTGTGTGTAAATGGGGTTTCAAAAACGCCGAATTCAGGAACCACGATCCTCATGGAATTGCCAATAGTTTCCGTTTGGATGGTATTCCAATGGATGTTTTTCGAGGATTTGAAATCAAAATCTGCGCTAATTACAGTTTCACAATTGGAAAACAGGAGCGCTTTTTCTTGGAGTTTTTCTTGGTTGTTCGCGAAACCAGAATTATGCGCATTCCCTATTCCGGTAAACAATCCGATAGTGGGTTGAATCATGCGTTCAAGGGTCTGCATTTCATCTTTTTGGGATATTCCCGCCTCAAAAACAGCCACATCGTGTTCCTCAGAAATCTGCAAAACAGACAAAGCAACGCCGATTTGAGAATTATAACTTTTAGGACTTCTAACCACGTGAAATTGATTTTGTAAAAAATGAAAAAGCCATTCTTTAACTACAGTTTTACCAAAGCTTCCCGTAATACCCACAACAGGTATATGGAAACGCTCGCGGTGCATTTTGGCGATTTTTTGAAGCGCCAACAACACATTTTCAACGTAAATAAAACAAGCGTCGTTAAACGAAAAATTGGGTTGAAAATCAGCAGGCACCAAAAAAGCACGACATCCCAAAGCATATGCATGAGGGATGAAGGCTGTGCCCTTTCTTTTCGCATCCAAGCACACAAAGAGCGCACGCTTACCAGTAATCATAACACGAGTGTCGATATGTACTTGGTTGATAGAAGCATCCGCACAAGCACCTGTGCTTTCGGCATTGAGAAGCGCGACCAATTCAACAATGGAGTAGTTCAATTTCACGCGTTAAAGGTAAAGGATTCCTTTTTCTGAGGCATTCAAAATCAAACAAAATCTACAAGCATACTGTTTAAGCGTGCTATGGCGTATGTATTTGCGCTACTTTTGCCCATATTTAATCCTGTTTTTGTGCTTTCAGATATCCAAAGTCCGGCCGATTTAAGAGTGCTCCAATCCACGGATGAGTTGGAAATCGTGGCGCAAGAAATCAGACAACATCTTATAGCAACCCTTGCTCAAATTGATCACACCCATTTTTCTGCTAATCTTGGCGTTGTAGAACTTACTTTGGCCTTGCATTACGTTTTCGACACACCCCGCGATTTGCTTTTTTGGGATATTGGTCATCAAGGCTATGTGCACAAAATGTTGACAGGCAGGATGGAGCAACTTCCAAAAATTCGCACTCAAAAGGGCATTTCTGGTTTTCTCAGCCGCAAAGAAAGTACATACGATGTGTTTGGTGCCGGTCATGCAGGCACATCCATTTCAGCGGCATTAGGGGCAGCAGTAGCCAACAAATTACAAAACAAATCAAACCATCACATTGCGATAATTGGTGACGCATCTCTTTCGAGCGGAATGGCTTTTGAGGCACTGAATCATCTTGGAGAACATCCACAAGTGAATCTTTGTGTGATTATTAACGACAATAACTGCTCTATAGACCCCAGCGTTGGCGGATTAAGCAAGCATTTTCAACAACTGGCTCAAAAGTTTGGTGAAAAATCGATTTATACCGCCTTAGCCCTGCCTTGTGTTGGCCCCATTGACGGTCACGACATCAAAACCTTAACAGAAGTTTTGGAGGCATATAAAGAGCGCGGAGGCGTTCAAATCATACATTGCATTACACAAAAAGGTAAGGGCTACGGGCCAGCGGAAGAAGGCAATGCAACCCATTGGCATGCTCCGGGTAAATTCAACATTCAAGATGGCCAATCTATCAACAAAAACGCCATAAAACGCTATCAGGATGTATTTGCCGAAACACTTATAGAACTCGCACAAAACAATAAAAATATCGTAGCCATAAGTGCTGGTATGTTATCTGGAACTTCATTGAATCAGTTTCACGTTCATTTTCCAGAGCGCTGTTTTGATGTTGGGATTGCAGAACAGCATGCCGTTACATTTTCAGCTGGATTGGCAACTCAAGGCGTGCTGCCCTTTTGCGCCATATATTCTACATTCTTACAACGTGCTATAGATCAAGTGATTCATGATGTTGCTTTACAAAATCTACCAGTGGTGTTTTGTATTGACCGCGCTGGATTAGTAGGACATGACGGCGCTACCCATCAAGGCGTATTTGATATTGCTTTACTTAGAACTATCCCAAACCTCATGATTGCCTCTCCAAGTTCAGCCATTGATTTACGCAAGCTGCTCTATACTGTATCGCAAGGCATTGAAAACCCCATTGTCATTCGCTATCCACGAGGCCAGGTATATTTGCAAGACTACCAAATCCCCTTTGAACTTTTGGAAATTGGTAAAGGGCGCACCATTCAAACAGGGAAAGACGCAGCAATCTTGTGCCTTGGCACATGCTACCACGAATTGAAAATAGCAGCGGACAACTTGGAGCAACGTGGGATTTCTCTCGGCATTTATGATATGATTTTCGTGAAACCTTTAGACGCGGAGTTGCTTCATCACATTTGTGCGAATTATGAGAACATCATTACGATAGAGGAAGCTGCCTTGATGGGAGGATTTGGTTCAGCTGTTGCAGAATTTGTGGTTGACCACAATTACAAAAACAAGTTGCTGCGCTTAGGATTGCCTGATGAATTTGTGGAACACGCTTCTCAAGCAGAACAGCGCGCGACGTATGGTTTGGATGCCTCCGGTTTAGAAAAACAAATCCAAGAATTGCTGAGCAAATCCTAATTAAATTTGCTATTCACTATTCTCGTAGCAACAATTCAATATCCTTAATCAGCTTGCTTACTTCAGTGGAATCAGTGCCGTCGTAATAACCACGAATTTGACGTTTTCTATCCACAAGCACAAAATTATTGGTGTGGATAAAATCACTATTGCCATCACCAACATCTTCAGCTTCTGCAGGTTTGAGCACGAAATAAGATTTTCGAGCCAAGTCATACAGTTTTTCCTTATCGCCGGTGAGCAAATGCCATTTATCCCGGATTACACCTTTTTCCTTGGCATAGCTTAACATTTGAGGAACCGAATCAACCTCTGGCCAAACGGTATGGCTCAAAATCAAGAAATCGTTGTTGTTTAAAAACGCTGCCTGAACACGTTTCATTTGACCAGTCATAATTGGGCAAATGGAGCCACAAGTGGTGAAGAAATAATCAGCCACATATACTTTTCCTTGTACTGTTTTATGCGTGATGGCTTCTCCAAATTGGTTAACAAATTCAAAGTTCTGAATTTTGTGACCGTGACCGATACCGTGCAACAATGAATCAACCAATTCAGGATTCACATCATTGGGATTCAAAACGCCAGGAGGTTTATCATCGGCACCTTTAGGACTAAGAATATAGGTGCCCAAAGCCACCAAAAAAACAAAAAATATGAGAAGAAAGAGATAACGCATTGGTATGAAGTATGCTTAATAAAACAAAAAAGCCGACACAAAGTTGCGCCGGCTCAATGAATCGAATAACGAATTAATCCAATTTTATTTTGCCTTGTTCGGCGCCGTAAGCCACTTGCAAAGCTTTAACATCGCGCAAGGCTTCTTTTACATCGTAGATGTAACCATAGTTCACCTCAGCATCTGTTTTCAAACAGGTAATCACGGTTTCAATGGCTTTTCCACGGTCTTCTGCTTTCAATTTTTTCCAACCAC
Source organism: Crocinitomicaceae bacterium (assembly GCA_044233745.1). Lineage (GTDB taxonomy): Bacteria > Bacteroidota > Bacteroidia > Flavobacteriales_D > Crocinitomicaceae > UBA6165. Next base: position 16,949 of record JBIIJN010000006.1, on the reverse strand, counting down.
CGATATTCTCAGGGTCGCCAAACTGGCCATCCAATTGCAAACGCACTTGGTCACCCATAGATTCTTTCAATGGCAAGCCAACGAACACAAAATCGATTTCGTTGCGTTGCTTGAACGGCGTTAAATCTGTTGCTTCGCTAGATTTTGGACGTTTCACCTTCACGATAGGGTCAATATCTTTCGATGTTGTGGCCACCATAAAGTAGAACAAAAGCATGAATACAATATCAGGCAAGGCCGAAGTATTGATTGCCGGCTGACCTCTTTTTTCTCCTTTTCTAAATTTTGACATAAGCTTATTGTTTATCAGCTGGTTTCAATTCTACAATGCGTTCTGGAATCAAGATTTCAATCAATTCAATCCAATCGGCGTATTCAGCCTCCTTGTCTGGATTCGTAGTGCTTTGCTGCACCATTACTCGATACGAAATTCCGAATAGCTCATTGGCTTTTTCATCTCTCAAATCATTTATGGCTGCTTTAACCTCATTCAAAATCGACACCAATAATTCGTATTCCGTGCGCGTTTGAAGCTCAATTTGCACTGCGGCTACCTGTTCGATTTCACGAAATGGTTTGCCTAGTGTTTGGATAACCCTTAAGCGTTTTTCATATTCTTTACGCTCGGCCAATTTGAAGTCTTCATAAGCCTCCATACCCTCACCAAGCGCTGCGATATACTTATCAATTTCGGTGATATTGGAGTCACAAAAACTTTTCGTAACTAAATTATATCGCGGCATTTCAGGGTTAATCTCATCCAACATATTGGCCAAATAGAATTCACGAACTTTTTCGCGAACATCTGAGAGCTGAGCAATATCTTTACGAATCATCAATTGGCCTTGCGCATTAGCTTGAATTTTCATCAAGTTACGCTTAGCAACATCAACGATTTGATCAGGCTGAATCTCAATCTTCACGGACATTTGACGCAGGATACCCGTGTCTTTGTCCATGGTTGTGGTAACAAGGAAGAAAATCAACAGCAAGAAGGCGATGTCTGCCATCGACCCTGCGTTGATTTCAGGTATTTCACGTTTTGCCATACAGCCTTATTTTTTGATATGTTTGAAAAATGGCCCTACAAGCATGAGTAAAAAACCGACTATTACCATAATAAAAGTCAAATAAAGACCTGCCTCAGTCGCTTTTAAAGTAGATGTTGAAATACCTTCTTCTATCGAAAATTGTGTTGCACCTCCTTTTGAAATCACATACAAAATCAAAAAAGCCAAACCAGAGAGAGCGTAACTTAAAACAGCTTTCAATGTTTTTTTGGTGTCGGTAATTAATCCAAAAAAGAAAAATCCAACAACCAAAACAGCACCAAGAATAACGATGAAGATAGTGAAGCCCATCATCAGGCCAAATTTGGAGTTGTTAATCGCTGCGGTTTTCTCTTCTAAATTAAGATCCTTTATGTCGCCTGGCAATGCAAAGAGGGCAAGCAATACGAAAAGAGACCCCAAAACTCCCAAAACAATTTTCAGGATATTTAGGAACATAGATTTCTTTGTACTATTCATAACAATTGTATTTTTTATAAATTACTTCGCAGTAACTTTATTCTTCAACATGATATCTACCAATGAGATAGAAGCATCTTCCATTTCATTCACCAAACTATCCATTTTTGCAATAATATAGTTGTAAAAAACTTGCAAAATAATAGCTACAACAAGACCAAATACGGTTGTTAAAAGTGCCACCTGAATACCACTCGCAACGACAGTAGGAGAAACCCCACCTTCATTTACAATAGCGGCGAAGGCCTGAATCATACCGATTACTGTACCCATGAACCCAAGCATTGGCGCCAAAGCGATAAACAAAGAAATCCAAGAAATACCTTTTTCCAAAAGTCCCATTTGCACACCACCGTAGGCAACAACAGATTTTTCAACCATGTCAATACCTTCTTCAGCGCGGTCTAAACCTTGGTAGAAGATTGATGCGATTGGTCCGCGTGTGTTGCGACACAAATCTTTAGCAGCTTCAACACCACCATTTTGCAAAGCACCTTCAACTTCTTCCAAGAATTTTCTTGTGTTGATTGTAGAGATATTCAAATAAATAACTCTTTCGATTGCCAAAGCCATACCCAAAATCAAACAAATCAAAACGACACCCATAAAGGCTGGTCCACCAGTTAAAAACTGTTCTTTCAAAACATAAACAAAACCCTCGCTTTCAACAACCTCGTCAGCGGACTCTTCAGCGGCAACAGCCTCTTCCTCATTTTGCGCCATCAACACGGGCATTGCCGACATTTGGTCTGCAGAAATCATTTCTATTTCAACAGAGTTTGTTGGGTTGGTTTGATTCGCCATTGCAGCTGACCCAAACATCAATGTAGCCATTACTGCTACTGAGCTTAACACTTTTTTCATAGTTCAAAAATTAATTCGTATTCGATTTAAAAATTTAATTACAGTTTACTAGTTATTCAAAATTCGTCGGCTAAAGTACAAAAATATTTTTTCTCAAGCGGTTTTTACTTATTTTTTCAAGGATTCTGGCAACTACCATTCACCACATAAATCTTGTACTAGTTTTGTTCTAAAATGTTGGTTATCAGAACTATTTACCAAAAGATGCATCATTTTGGTAATGGCGGCCTCCGTGGTTAGTGCTCCTCCGCCCAGCACGCCAATGTTCAAAAATTGTTTACTTGCATCATATTTACCTTGTTGAACGGCTCCACTCCAACATTGTGTAATATTTAAAACATGTCCTCCATTGGCTATATAATGCTCCATCAATTGAATCATCTTGGGATCGTTCGGCCCATTGCCAGAACCAAAAGTAGAAAGCACAATGCCTTTTACGTGGTTCACATCAAAAAGGGAAGCATAAAAATCAAAATTAATACCTGGATAAAGCGAAATATGACCTATTCTATTGTCTATTTCTGGAAAATAATGCAGTTCGTTTAAATGCGTTCTATATAAAGCGTGATCATCAAATTTAATTTCAACACCTGCCCTAGCCAATTCGGGGAAGTTTCCGCTTTTGAACGCTTCAAATTCTGAGGCAGACACTTTAGATGTTCTGTTGCCTCGGTAGAGTGAATACTCAAAGTATATCGCTACCTCCTGCACCAAAGCCGAGCCGTTCGAATCTGCCATGGCCGCAATTTCAACGGCAGTTATGAAGTTTTCTTTTCCATCAGTGCGAATTGTTCCGATGGGCAGCTGTGAACCCGTGAGTATAATCGGTTTTTTTAGCCCTTGAAGCATGAAACTCAAAGCCGATGCTGTGAATGCCATAGTATCAGAGCCATGCAGCACCACGAAGCCGTCATAGAGATCATAACTTTCATGAATCAATGAAGCTAATGCTTTCCAAACGCCAGGATGAATCTCGGAAGAATCTATCGGTTTTTCAAAAGAGATAGATGTCAATTCAACGTCCAAACGATGCAGTTCAGGAATTTGATCAAAAAGATGATTGAAATCAAACGCCACTAGGCCACCACTAATATGGTTGCGAACCATGCCAATAGTGCCTCCAGTGTAAATGATTAAAACCTTGCGTTTGTTCATGGCGACAAGTTTACAAAGATTTTAGATGGCTAAGGTTAAGGATTGATTAAAATGTGATTGAGGGTGATTGAAGTGGGTGTTACATACCGCCTGCCTCGATACACCCTCGTTCCTCGGGCACTTCTACCTGCTTCGGCAGACAGCCGGCAGGCTAAATTTGTGGGGGACATGAAAAATCAGCTTGTAACTTGAAAAAGATTGAGGGCGTTTAGAGTCGTTTGTTCCTCAATTTCTGAAAACGGTTTGTCCAAAACATGTGACAAATGACGCGCCACCAAAGCCGTGTAAGCACTTTCATTTCGTTTACCGCGATGAGGGACAGGAGTCAAATAGGGAGAATCGGTTTCCAAGATGATTCTGTCTAATGGCACTTGAGGTAAGACGGTATTCAATCCGCTGTTTTTAAACGTTGAAACACCTCCTATGCCCAAATAAAAATTGCCATAACTCAATATTTTTTCTGCTTGTTGGAGCGAGCCCGTGAAACAATGAAATACACCAGAGAGTTGGGCGTCATTTAGCACGTTTAATTCTTCGAAAAGCTCATTGTAGGAATCGCGGGCATGAATAACGATGGGCAAATTCATGTCTTTGGCCCATTGCACTTGAATTCTGAAAGCCTCACGTTGAAAAGGTAATGAAGTTTTATTCCAAAACAAATCGATGCCTATTTCTCCAATGGCGATAATGGCCTGGTTTGAAAGCGCGTCGTAAATTTTTTGCAATTCAATTTCAAAACCTGCTTCAACAGAGCAAGGATGAAGACCCATCATGGGATAACACACGTTAGGATAGTGTTCTACCAATGACAACATACCTGCAATTGAATTGACATCAATATTCGGTAAAAATAATTTTTCAATTCCCGCATCCATAGCATTTTGAATAACTTGATCGCGGTCTTGATCGAATTGCTCGAGATAAAGGTGCGTGTGTGTGTCGATTAACATGGCGCAAAGGTAGAAAAGTGATAGAAAACGCGTCGAGTAAAATCAAGTCAATAAAAAAATTTGATTTTTTTTTTATTTCTGGCAACCAAATGAGCAACTCAAACGTCTAAGTACTAACACGCAATGGGTTATGCGTTTATTTGGTTTTATTTCCTTGATTTGAACTATGGGAGTGTTAGATAAAAATAGCACTCCCATAGTTTTTTTTATGCCCAAGAAAAAAGGCTGTCTCTCCAAATCAAAACTTCCTTGTATTTTTACCGCAAACCACAAATTCTATAAACATGAAATTTAAATTTCTACTTGCAATGTTCGGCTTGTCTCTTTCATTTTCACTGGCACAGAAAAAACAAAACGAACCAGCAAAATCAGAACTTATCAAAAGCGACATCTTGGGCGGCCTTAAATTCCGCAGCATCGGCCCGGCGTTTATGTCAGGACGCGTTTCAGATATTGTGATTCACCCAGAAAACGAAAACCTTTGGTATGTTACGATTGGTTCGGGTGGAATTTGGAAAACATCAAATGCAGGCACTACTTGGACCTCCATTTTTGATGGACAAAACAGTTATTCTATCGGCTGCATTACGCTCGACCCACAAAACCCGAATGTGCTTTGGGTAGGTTCTGGAGAAAATGTGGGCGGCAGACATATTGCTTATGGCGATGGCGTTTACAAAAGTGAAGATGGCGGAAACACATGGAAAAACATGGGTTTAAAAACTTCCGAACACATTTCAAAAATTGTAGTACACCCAACAAATTCCAGCATCGTTTGGGTCGCATCTCAAGGACCACTGTGGAGCAAAGGTGGTGAACGCGGCGTGTTTAAAACAACAGATGGAGGCAAAACTTGGAAACGCACACTTGGCGATGAGGAGTGGGTTGGCGCCACAGATTTGCTAATCGACCCGAGAAACCCAAACTTGCTTTATGCGGCAACTTGGCAACGTCATAGAACCGTAGCAGGATACATGGGTGGCGGACCAGGAACAGCCATTTATCGGTCTTATGATGGCGGAGAAACATGGGAAAAACTCAACAATGGCTTGCCTTCAAGCAATTTGGGGAAAATTGGATTGGCCATTTCACCACAACAACCTGATGTGATTTATGCCGCTATTGAATTAGACCGGAGAAAAGGTGGTGTTTATCGCAGTGAAGACCGCGGCGCAAGCTGGAAAAAGATGTCGGATGCCGTGGCTGGAGGTACAGGACCACATTATTACCAAGAATTATACGCTTGTCCTCACAATTTTGACCGCATCTATTTGGCTGACAACTATATGCAAGTTTCTGATGACGGAGGGAAAACATTCTATCGCATGAATGAAAACAACAAACACGTTGATAACCATGCCGTTGCCTTTAAAAAACACGACCCCAATTATCTCTTAGTGGGTTGTGATGGCGGACTATATGAATCATTCGACAAAACCAAAACATGGAAATTCATTGATAATTTACCCGTGACACAATTTTATAAAGTTGCTTTGGACGATGCCATGCCCTTTTACAATGTTTTTGGTGGAACTCAAGACAACAACACGCAAGGCGGGCCATCTCGCACTGAAAATGTAAATGGAATCCAAAATTCAGATTGGTTTGTGGTATTGGGTGGAGATGGTCATCAACCCGCAACAGAACCTGGAAATCCGAATATTGTATATGGTCAGTGGCAACAAGGTAACTTGACCCGCCACGATAGAACAACCGGTGAAAATGTGTATATTCAACCACAACCCGATTTGGGAGAAAAAACCGAAAGATTCAATTGGGACGCGCCGATTTTAGTGAGTCCACACAATCCTGCGCATTTATATTTTGCCTCACAACGCGTTTGGAAATCGACCGACCGCGGGGATTCATGGACAGCAATTTCTGGTGACTTAACGAAAAACATAGAGCGCATCACCACACCATTTTTCGATAAAACACAAAGTTGGGACAATCCTTGGGACATCTATGCGATGTCGAACTACAGCACCATTACTTCTTTGGCAGAATCTCCCCTAAAAGCGGGATTGATTTATGCCGGCACAGATGATGGTTTGATACAGGTCACTGAAGATGGCGGCGCGAACTGGCGCAAGGTTGATTTTTCAAAAATTCCTGGGTTGCCTATTACCGCTTTTGTGAATGATATCAAAGCAGATTTATATGATGAAAACACCGTTTACGCGGTATTCGACAATCATAAATTCGGTGATTTTAAAGCATACATTTACAAGAGCACGGATAAAGGTAAATCATGGACGAGCATTGCTTCAAATTTACCAGAAAAAACACTCGTTTGGAGGATGGTACAAGACCATGTAAGCCCAAATTTATTGTTTTTAGGAACCGAATTTGGTGTCTATGTAAGCATTGATGGAGGCAAAGCCTGGACCAAAATGACGGGAGGAATGCCAAATATTTCCATAAGAGATTTGGCGATACAAAAACGCGAAAACGATTTGGTATTGGCCACATTCGGAAGAGGTTTTTACATATTAGACGACTACACAGCCTTGCGAAATCTCAGCAAAGAAACATTGGAAAAAGAAGCCGTATTGTATCAACCAAGAGAGGCCCTGTGGTATTTTCCGCAAAGCCCTTTAGGCGACAACGGCAAAGCTTTCCAAGGCGACCAATATTTTCTAGCCGATAATCCACCTTTTGGTGCTGTGTTTACTTATTACCTCAAAGAAAGTTACAGCACACCATCTGCCGAACGCAAGAAAAAAGAAAAAGAAACACTCAAGGAAAATCAAGCAGTAGCTTTTCCAGGGTGGGATGTTGTTGAAAATGAATTCATCGAAATGAAACCCAAAGTTTGGTTGTTGATTACAGACGCCAATGGAAAAATTGTGAATCGCGTAGAGGCCAATAACAGCAAAGGCTACAACCGTGTGGTGTGGGATTTAACATCAACTTCACCGGGCATAATTACCGCCAACAACATGAACAGACAAAGAAGTGGCGCAATGGTAGCTCCGGGCACCTACAAAGCAGAACTCTTCAAACAGATTGACGGAGTTATAACAGCTATTTCTGAGCAAGTTTCTATTGAAGTGACCCCACTCAAAAACGGTCACCTTCCTGGTGCAACACATGAAAAAGTAGTTGCTTTTTGGAATGAATTGCAAAACACCTATGCCGATTTGAGCGCTGTTTCTATTAACCTGAGTGATGCTCAAAAACGCGTAGACATGATGTTGGTGGCTTATGAACGAGCTAATAAAACGGATGAAACCTTGCACAAACAACTACTATCGCTTCGCGCTCAATTAATTGATGTTGAACTCAAATTGAATGGTAGCAAAGCAAGAAGAGAAGTTGGTGAAAAAGATGATTACCCAACGGTTAGACACTATTTGTACGTGGCCAGTTCAGGCACAAGCGGATCCACTTACGGCCCTACGCCTACACATGAAAAATGCTTGGCCAATGCACAGACCATGATGAATGAAATCAACAACACTTTGGAACAAATTCTAAAAACAGAATTACCCAAGTTAGAAGCCCAATTGAAAGCGATTGGAGCTCCTGCGATTGAAAGACAAGGCCGATAAAAACTCACATCAAACCAGTTTATAATAAAAATGCCCGTTATAAATAGCGGGCATTTTTCATACATTGATTTTCGGAAAATTATTTAAAAACCAAATCCTTTTTCAAGCCCGACCATTCCACCAAGTGCATTTTCACATAACCCACTGGGATTTTGGCTTTCACCATCACAGGAATGCGGTTTTGGTCGTTGGTGATCCAAAAAACCACGTCGTCGTCTTTTTCAAAATAACGACCTGTTTGCACTACTGGTTGGAACTTCAAACATTCGATTTTTCCTTTTCTAAGTTTGACGGTTTCTTTACCCACATACTTAATTTGAAGTGGAAAAACCTCATCATCCATGAAACATTTGAATTCGGAAATGTCGCCTACCTTCATGGCTGAGAAATCCAAAGTTCGGGCATAGTAGAACGACGAAACCATATCTTGAATGCCTACCGGAATCACGAATTTTTTTCCTTCACCATTGTCGACCAATCTGCGGTGGTGTAAAAATTCATAATCTTGGTTGATTTTGTAGCCGCCTTCATCCACACGGCGCTTAAAATACCATGGCATAATAGATTCGCGGTCGATATAAGTCTCGTAAACATCATAAACACGGTAAAACGCATTGAATGCACCCAAAGTGCGTCCTATACCAACGGCATGATAAAGGGGTCGACCATCGTTGCCCTTTTTGCCTGTATCCTTCACTTCAAGAACTACTTCGCCAGCATCTACGGCACCATAGGAAACACGAAACCGAAGTTTCTCACCAAGACCAAATGCCTTGTTGTCGATTTTCGGAAATTTCACCTCTGAAGCAGAAAAAGATAAACCCAATAAACCTACGGCTAACAAAATGATATGCGTTTTCATATTGAACAATATTAATGTTGTTCTGGCTAAGTCAAAATATATGCCAAAGTTAGCGATTAGCAGTTAGCCAAAGCGTAGCGAACGAACAGCTAACTGCTAACGCTAACAGCCAAAGAGCAGCGAACCAACAGCTAAAAGCTTTTTTACTACCTTTGCCGCTCAAAAATTTGAACTATGTACAGAACGCATTCTTGTGGGGAATTGAGAATAGAAAATGCTGCTCAAACCGTGAGTTTGGCTGGTTGGGTGCAACGCAATCGCGATTTAGGTGGATTGACTTTTGTGGACTTGCGCGATCGTTATGGCATCACGCAGCTTTCTTTTAATATGGAAGAAAACGAAGCCATTTGTCGTCAAGCGCGTGAGTTGGGTCGTGAATTTGTGGTGCAAGCTACAGGTTTAGTGGTAGAACGTTCAAGCAAAAATCTTAACATGCCTACGGGCGAAATTGAAATCAAAGTTACCGAGCTCAAAGTCTTGAACAGCGCCAAAACGCCTCCATTTACCATTGAAGATGAAACTGATGGCGGTGAAGAAATTCGTGCACAATACCGCTATTTGGATATCCGAAGAGCACCGATTCAAGCGAACTTGATGTTGCGCAACAAAGTAGCTCTGGAAACCAGAAAATATATGGATTCGCAAAATTTTGTGGATATCGAAACGCCGTTTTTAATCAAATCTACGCCAGAAGGAGCGCGCGATTTTGTGGTGCCTAGTCGGATGAACGAGGGTGAGTTTTATGCGCTTCCGCAATCGCCACAAACCTTCAAGCAATTGTTGATGGTAGCTGGCATGGACCGTTATTATCAGATTGTAAAATGTTTCCGCGACGAAGATTTACGCGCCGACCGCCAGCCAGAATTTACCCAAATAGACTGTGAAATGGCTTTTGTGGAACAAGAAGATATCTTGAACACTTTTGAGGGGCTGATCAAACATTTGTTCAAAACAGTGAAAGGCATTGACTTGGGCGATTTCCCAAGAATGACCTACGCAGAAGCCATGCAGCGCTATGGTTCAGATAAGCCCGATATTCGTTTCGACATGGAGTTTGTTTATCTGAAAGAACTCACAGGGGGCAAAGATTTTGTGGTTTTTGACCAAGCTGAAACGGTAATCGGTATCGTGGCTCCGGGCTGTTCGGAATATACGCGCAAACAGTTGGACGCCTTGACTGATTGGGTAAAAAGACCTCAAATTGGTGCCAAAGGATTGGTCTATGTGAAATTCAATACAGATGGTTCGGTGAAATCTTCGGTTGATAAATTCTATGACGAAGCCAAACTAAGAGCTTGGGGTGAAAAGGCAGGCGCTAAAACTGGCGATTTGATGTTGGTGCTTTCGGGCGATTTGGATGCCGTGCGCAAACAAATGAACGAATTGCGTTTGCAAGTAGCTGGCGAATTGGGCTTGCGCAATCCGGAAGTGTTCAAACCGCTTTGGGTGCTCGATTTTCCGCTTTTGGAATTCGACGAAGAGAGCCAACGTTGGCATGCCATGCACCATCCATTCACATCGCCAAAACCAGAGGATTTCGACCTCATCAACAGCAATCCAGGAGCGGTGCGCGCCAATGCCTACGACTTGGCCATGAACGGCGTTGAGTTGGGCGGCGGTTCGATTCGTATCCACGACCGCGGCATTCAAGCACGCATGTTTGAATTGCTCGGATTTACCCCAGAAGAAGCGCAAGCACAATTTGGTTTCTTGATGAACGCCTTTGAATATGGCGCTCCACCCCACGGCGGTATCGCTTTCGGTCTCGACAGATTGGTGGCCACCATGAGCGGCGCAGAATCTATCCGCGAATTTATTGCCTTCCCGAAAAACAACCGCGGCAGAGATGTAATGATTGACGCTCCTGCGGTGTTGACGGCAGAACAGAAGAAGGAATTGGGAATTTAATGGTTCAATAAATAGGCCTCGAGTTTGGTTATGGTGGTCAATGTCAGACACGACAAGGGTTTCATGTTACCTACCCCACCCTCAATCCATTCTCTCCATCACTTTCCAATAAAAAAACCTCATCGCCATCTACCGCGCCCAACACCAAACATTCGCTCATGAAATTCGCGATTTGTTTGGGTGGGAAATTGACAACGGCGGCTATTTTTTTGCCCAGCAGGTCTTCGAGGGTATAGCGCTTGGTGATTTGTGCCGAGGTGCGTTTGATGCCCAAATCCCCAAAATCAATAGTGAGCTTATAGGCAGGTTTGCGCGCTTCTGGAAAAGGCTCGGCGTTGAGGATGGTTCCGATGCGGATGTCTATTTTTAGGAAGTCGTTGAAGGTAATCATGGTGTGAAAATAAGTGAATTTTGTTAGATTCCGATAGATTCAAGCATGAACTTAATGTCTTCGAGGAAATTTAGAGTTACAAATAATCCGTAAATCCGCCGCCGTTGTTTGCGCTGAAATCGCCGACATTGTCTTCGAACGTTCCACCAGCATTTGTGCCGACGCCAGAACTACTTTCATCTGAATCTCCTAAAACAGAGGCAATTCCACCCGCAACAACCACTGCTCCCAAAGCCAAAACAGCAACTTGTCCCCAATTGGTTTCATCTTTTTTGAGACCAATCATTTGGCGCAGCGTGCTTAGTTTTTTATCCAAATGCTCTTTCATGTTCGGGTCGATGATGTAGCTGATGTATTTGGTAACCAAACTATTGGCGTTTTGATCTTTTGGGAAAACATCTGGTTTCACGAGACCCGCCTCGACAAGCAATTGCGCAGCGTTTTGGATAAAATACGCGTCATCTATCAAACCATCGAAGCCTTTTTGTTTGGCTTCATCAACGCGCTTTTGTTTGGCTAAATATTGATGCAAGACCCAAGCAGTTTCGTGCACCGCCACTGATTCTGAAACCTTAGCTTGATTGATTAAGGCGCGCATCAATCCAACACAAGACAACACATAGCTTTGATAACTTTTGGCAACCGACACCACATAATCATTGCCCAACAAACATGCCAAATAGCTTTTGATTTTCTTGTGCATATTGTCGCCGGAAATGAGTTCAAGCACGACGTACCGCATTACAACATGTCTTATCCATCGTTTTCAGGCGCTTCAAACACTTGATTAGCACCAGATTTATCTTTCCAAGAATGACTGATGAGGATTTTCATAAAGAGGTATTTTCTACGAAGTTAAACTAGATTTTTGCTCCCTCAAAAATCTAGGCGCTAACTTTGTCGAAGTGCATCGCCATGATTCAATATATTTCCAATGAAACATTAAACGAACATGAAAGCTGTTGGCTTTATCGCTGAACTTAGACAAAGTAGCCAGTAGCTAGAGGCCAGCAGCCTAATCAAACTCTACTTCCCCGAAAAATACTGTAGCGCTCGTTTGATATCGCTATCATCCTGAGCAAGCACACGGAAAAAGCCTTGTTCTACCCAGATGTGGCGGGCAAACTCAGCTTTGAGATAACGTTCAATCAACTTGCGACTGTGCTTGATTTGGGCGTCGTTGCGTTTGATTTTCAAATCTCTTTCAGCCATTAGAACCAAATTATCAATCATCTTGTTGCTCACTTCAAAACGCTTCATAAAATCTACCAAGTTCGAAAATCGTGAGCGACCCATTCTATCCCATTCAAAAAAGGAAAACTGATTCAGCGCCCCGGCATATCGCAATTCAGTGAAATAAAATGAAAAACCAGCAGAATCTTGCGGGTTGAAGATGTCTGGCATGATGCCTCCACCGCCATAGACCACTTTACCACGTGGCGTCGTATACTTCAAAGAATCCACAAATTTCGTTGAATCCACTTGATACAATTCACCACCTTCGTAGCGCTCGATGATATCTGCTGTGTAATCGATATCTTCACCATAAGGTCTTTGTATACTACGCCCTGTTGGGGTATAATAGCGTGCTACGGTAAGACGTAAATTCGATTCATCTTTGAGTGGAATATCTTCTTGAACGAGGCCTTTTCCAAAAGTGCGACGACCAATAATCGTAGCCCGGTCGTTGTCTTGTAGGGCACCCGCAACAATTTCACTAGCCGAAGCCGAATTTTGATTCACCAAAACCACTACTGGGATATCCTTGAGAATCCCTTTGGATGTGGAGGTGTATCGGCGCTCTTTTTGATGTGCTCCTTTGGTGTAAACTATCAGTTGATTGGCTTCGATAAATTCATCTACAATTTCGATGGCTGCACCCAAGACCCCGCCACCGTTATCACGCAAGTCGAAGACCAATTTGCGCATACCTTGACTGCGCAATTCCTGTGCGGCGCGTCTGAATTCTTCTGCTGATTTTTGTGAAAACTGTTCCAAGCGAATGTAACCAACAGTGCTATTCAACATGAAATAAGCCGTGACGCTTTCAATCTCAATGATACCTCGCGTAATTGTCGTTTTGATCTTTTTACCCCTACGCATGAGCGTAATTTCCACATCTGTATTCGGTTTTCCTTTGAGGTTTTCCATCACAAATGTGTTGTTGAGGTTCTCTTTTTTGAGTTTGACATCCCCGATTTGGATAATGCGATCTCCAGATTTCACGCCAGCCCGCTCGGAAGGAGAATTTTTCACCACGTGGGTTACGCAAAGTGAATCTCTCATAATTGAAAAACGTACGCCCACACCACCAAATTTTCCTTCGATGCTCTCTTGCATGGCTTTGATTTGTTCAGCTGGAACATAGGCCGAATGCGGGTCGAGTTTGTGTAGAATTTCGTCAATGGCTTGTTCGATAAAGGCATTGCGGTCGATGCTGTCCACATAGCGAGTTTCGATAACATCCAAAATTCCGTCTAATTTGGAGCCAAAGACGTTTTGGTTGTTGTAAACCTCGGTTTTTCTAAAACCTAAGCCTTGGCCTAAAATGAATCCAACCACCACAGAAATGGCGACGATTATTGGGATTGATGCAGATTTTTTATTCATTTTAATTTTCTATCACTTGAACATCAACACCTGCTTCGCGTAAAAAGTTTATGCCGCTGTTGTCTTTGTATTCTTTTTTAAAAACCACACGTGTGATTCCCGCTTGTAAAATCAGTTTGGCGCATTCTTTACAAGGTGAAAGCGTTAGGTATAATGTCGCACCAAGGGCGCTATTGGTCGATTTGGACACTTTCAAAATCGCATTGGCCTCCGCGTGAAGTACATACCAATGTGTGTTGCCCTCACCATCTTCGCAACAATTGTCAAAACCCGAGGGCGTACCATTGTATCCATCAGAAATGATCATACCGTCTTTCACAATAAGTGCTCCAACCTGCTTACGGTTACAGTGCGACAAAGATGCCCAGGTTTCAGCCATTTTAAGGTAGACACGATCGTAGCGGAGTTGTTTTTCGTTGGTGCTCATGAAGCGTAAAAATGAGGTGCGAAGATAGCTATATTTGAATTATAGGAACTCTGTTTTGATAAACGGTAAGAACATCAGGCGAGAAATACAAATTCATGCGCGTAATTTCAATTTAGGTTTAAACCGTTGTGGGTAAAAACTTTGTTTCACTTGCAAAAAATAAAGTTTAATTTTTCTTTACGGATATGGAATTGCAGGAACAGCGCCTAGACAAAATTTTGTTTAAACGCGGATTGGCGGTGTCGCGTGAGCAGGTCAAAATATTGACCGAACCGAGTTAGGTTCAAGTAGATGGCATCATTATTACCAAGCCGAGAAAAACATTTCAGACGCCAAACTGATCTCCTTGATTAAACCTCAATTTGAGGTGGACAAGGGCAACTTTAACAGTGCCGGCGTTGCGGTTAATGAAAAACTTCAAGAAGACGTAATTGAACGCATTCGAATTTGTTCAAAAGCGCTAAACTTAGAGCTACCAAAAGGCCCTCTTCTCGAGTTTTAGGAAGAGATGGAAACAAGGGTTGTTTAGCTTGTTTACGCGGAATTCTAATTCTACGCTTTAATAGGCTGTCCCAAACGATTAAGCAATCTTAAGTGAGCTACGATTGCACCCACAAAAGTGCGGTGGTAGTTGTAAGCATAACCAAACTCCTCTGCCGTTTGCTTCACTATTTTTGAAATCTTAGGGTAATGAACGTGCGAGATTTCAGGAAACAAGTGGTGTTCAATTTGGTGATTCAATCCGCCCACAAACCAAGTCAAGACTTTATTCCAGTTTTCAAAATTCGCTGTAGTTGCCAATTGGTGCACTGCCCAACTTTGTTCTGGATTGGTTTCATCATGTGAGGCATGTGTAACAAATTCAGCTTCAGGAACAACGTGCGCACATTGAAACACAAATGCTAAAACTAAACCACAAACAAAATGAAGAAGCGTAAAAGCTATCATCCAATGCCACCAAATCACGTTGGTAAACATAATCGGAATAGCAACTAAATAGAACAAATATAAAATTTTACCAATAATCAACTTGGTCATTTCACGAGAATAGGTAGTGCCTTGAGCTTGCAACAAATTCATGTCTTTGTAGCGCTTCAATTCGGTGAAGTTTTTGGTTGTCACCCACATAAAAGTCATCAAGCCATAGAAAAACCATGCAAAAAACGCTTGAAATCTATGCACTTTCTTAAGAGGCGCATCAGGTGTAAAACGCAAAAATGGTGGGGGATTGATGTCCTCGTCTAAACCATGAACATTGGTAAAACTGTGGTGCAATACATTGTGTTGGATTTTCCAGGTCAAGCTGCTTCCGCCAAGCATTTCCATAGTATATCCCATGAGTTTGTTTACCCAATTTCTTTTTGCAAAAGCACCATGAACAGCATCGTGCATTACAGCAAGGCCAATAAAAGCCATGCCCAAGCCCATCAATACACCAGATAAAGCTACGGCCCAAAAACCTTCAAAAACACCTGTTAACACCAGTATATAAGGCACAAAATAAATACCAAGTAAAACGGGTACTTTGAATACAATTCTCCAACGACCTTCTTTTCTAATGTTGTTTGATTTTAAAAATTCTTCAACGCGGCGGGTTAGTTCTTTCGAGAATTCATCTCGCTTGGTTAATTTCAGATATTCCATAAATAAAAAATAAATAAGACCAATATAGGTGGGCACAAAAGTAAACCATAAATCGAACACTTCTACATAAGATGATAAAAAGCAGGTTTCAAGCGATGCTTTTATTGGAATCCTAAAGGCTGTTTGGTGTCCCAGTTGGCCCGCAAAGTAAACGATTGTCTGAACCAAATCACTTTTTCCGCTTGTTGTTTCAAAATCCACGAGCCTGTATCCCATTGGCCATTTTCATTGGCGTCTAGAATTACTTTCACGGTGTATTCGCCTGGCTGAAGCAACTCAAAAAACACGGATTCTTGATGGGCAGAAACACTTTGTTGGGCAACAATTTTACCATTATTAAGCAAATGGATGACCATCGAAACCACGGGTTTGTCTTCTAAAACGAGTTCTAGATTGGCGTATTTATTCAGACCCAAACGTTTGAAGGAGATCAGAATACTATCCGCGTAGTAGGTCTCATGATAAAAACCTACGGCATTCGGCAAAACAGCAAGTTGATACACCAAGTCTGGATCGAAATCCCCTAAAATTTTCAGGTTTCTGTGATTTTCTACAACAAAACTCACATGCGATAGCGCTTCTCCATTTTGGGTAATCGTGAAACTTTGGGGATTGAAAGTGCTAATTGGAAAATCGAATGTGAGCATAAGTGTATCTGAGAATCCGAGTTCTTCATTAACCAAATTGTTAGTCACAGCGGATTTTTTTTCAACTATTTTCCTAGTCGCAACCTTGGCGTTGAGCACTGAATCTTGAAAGGGAATAATCACGTCGTAGTTCATGTTTTCAGCGGCACGTACCCAAAAAACAGCTGAATCCGAGGACATCGTTTCTTCTACCATAAATCCCAACATTTCTGAACCCGATTGAATGATGACCTCGGCAGGAGAAAAATCATAATTGGTGCGCACAGCAATTCGACCTGGACCATCAATGCTTTTGCTTAAAACACGCCCAGTTTTAGGTTGGTTATTTGGAACAAACAAGAAAAGCGTGTCTGATTTGCGAAGCGTATCGAGCGATAATAATTCATTTCGAAATGCTATTGGAGCATC
>JBIIJN010000004.1:0-64527 GCA_044233745.1 Crocinitomicaceae bacterium | reverse complement strand
TGAAAATCAAGTAGAAAACGACGCGCCCGTTCAGATTGTTCGGGAATACGAGCGACTCCCATCGGCTTATCGAAGTTTTCCAGATGCCAATGCTGAAGATGTTGTGTTGAATCTTATTGTGAATTCAATTGGTCAATACGGAGGAAATTTATCACTCGATTCTATACGAGGTCCAATCAAACAATTGTCGTTTTTCGATAATTATAAAATCGAAGGAAAAAAGCTCGTTTTAGCCGAAAATCAACAAAACCGCTTGTTATTTCTGACTCCTGTTTTGGAGCGCGATATTCGAATTTCAGGTACGCCGCGCATCACCATTCGCTTGTCGTCCAACAAACCCGCAGCCAATCTTTCAGTTTGGTTGGTCACTTTGCCTTGGGTAGATGGAAAACGAGTTCCGCTGTATGAAAATGTGATTACCCGCGCTTGGGCCGATCCACAAAATTACAAGTCGCTGACCCAAGGAGAGCCGCTGAAAAACGGTGAGTTTTATGAATTGTCCTTCGATTTTCAACCCGACGACCAAGTGATTCGCGCAGGCAAACAAATCGCTTTGATGATTTTCTCGAGCGACAAAGAATTCACCCTTTGGCCAAAACCGGGCACGCAATTGACAGTAGATTTGGAGCGGACCTCGATAACTATTCCGCTTGTAGGGGGAGCGGAGGTTTTTAGGAAAGCGGTGAGGTAGGTTTTTAGCTCTGAAAGAGCGCGATACATCAACGATGGACGAAGTCCATCGACAAGAAAACGTCTGAACCCTAGCCCTGACCGGGCGAAACATCTCGTCCTTTCAGGACTAGAAGTGCGTTAGGATACCGCTTTTAGCATCGGGCTTCACGCGATGTTCGGTTATTTCGTCCTTACAGGACTTAATGAAAATTATGAATTTTATTCCCAACAAATCTCTATTTTCGCGAAACAAAATTATGAAGCTAAAAGCCCTTTTGTTTTCATTGCTGTTCATTGGTCAAACTTTTGGTCAGAGCAATGATTTATTGGGGTCTTATGCGCAAAGCCTCGATTTCAAATATAAACTCGGATTTTTAATCGCCCACCGCGAGGCCATGGCGCATTTGCCCAAGTCGCATTTTCAATCGTTTGAATTGTCGTTTGATTTCCATACACGCGGTTATGCAGGTTGGGAACAAGCACATCAAAACCCGAAATTTGGTGTGATGGCTTTGGCTGTTTTAAACGACAATAAAGAAGTGTTGGGAAATGCTTTTGGCATGGCTGGTTCGCTTACTTTGCCCAAAAAGAGTTGGGGTAAAAGCAATTCTTGGTCAATCAACAACAAAATTGCCTTGGGTTTGGGCTACGTTGGCAGGCGCTTCGATTTTGAGCTCAATCCGAAGAATGTTGCCATCGGCACACACATGAATTTGTTGATTGTGCTGGGAACAGAATTACGCTATGCGCAACCCGATTACTTTTTTACGCTTGGTTTAGATTTTACACATTTTTCGAATGGCGGAACAAAAAAACCAAATCTCGGATTAAACATTCCATCGCTGCGTGTTGGCTTTGGTTGGATGACCAAAAAGACAACTTTGAATACAGAACTCGACGATTTCGACCGCAATGATTTGGAACTCTTGGTAACCGGCATTTTCTCATTGAAAAACAACTATGATTTTCAAAACCAAGTATTTCCAGCTTTTGGACTTACGGCGCATCTCAGCAAAGCACAAGGTAAAAAATACCGCTACCTCTATGGTTTGGATGTATCGTTCAGCGAAGCCAACCGCCAATTTCTAGCATCTGCTCCCGACCAATCATTTTTAAGGACCGTTCAGGTAGGGATTTTCAATGCTTGGGAATTGGATGTGAAACGCGTGGTTTTATCTGTGGGTATGGGCGCATATATATACAATCCACTAGACCCACATGGCTGGTTTTTTCATCGAATTGGTGGACGGGTTTTCATCACAGAGCGTTTATATTTCCACGGCTATGTACGTTCGCATTGGGCCAAAGCGGATTATTTTGAAACTGGATTTGGGTATAAATTTGTGGTTCGGAAATGAAAAATATAATCTCCATATCTCTTGTTGCAATGCTGTTGTTCTCTTGCAAAAAAGCGGAGGACAGGACTTGTTTCAAATCCATTGGCGCCGATGCCATTTTGGATGTTCCGGTTGCGGATTTCAATGAACTTTTCTTGAAACAGAGCCTGCATTATTCCTTGGTTGCTGATACGGTTCCCTTTATTCGATTGAAAGGCGGCAAGAATTTGTTGAATCTGATTTCAGCCGAGGTTAATTCTGGTATTTTGAGCATTGAGAACAAAAATCGTTGCAATTTCTTGCGCAGCTACGACCGTTTGGTTGAAGTAGAAATTCATTTTGTACAGCTCAATCGCATTGATTATAAAGGCTCGCATGATGTTGTGGCTTTGGATACGATTTTCGGGGAATATTTCAACCTTCGTTTGGCCCATTCCTCTGGAAATGCCCGTATGTTGGTCAATACAGATTACGTCAATGGCTTTGTGAACGATGGTTCAGGAGATTATTATTTTGCAGGAAAAACGAAATTCGCCCACATTCAAGCCTTTCACAATGGCTTTGCCGATATTCGAAATCTGTTAATCAGCGAACACTTGGAAATCACAACGCGCTCATCGAGAAAAGTGCTCTGTCACGCAGATGGAATTCCACTCAAAGTCACCCTTTCTGGCGTTGGAGATGTGCACTACACAGGAAACCCGAGCAGCATAGAATTGATTCGAACGGGAAGTGGGAATTTGGTAAAGATTGATTAATTCGGCAACCAAGTCACTACAACTCTGAAGCCAACATCAACGGCCGAACCTTCGTATTTCTTGGTGCTTTGCAAACGAATGTCGTAGCCAAAGTCTTTAAACGAACCACCAACTGCAACTCCGGGTGTGTTTAAATTATAGACAATATCATTCATCTCCATGCATGCCATATGCGGCCATGAATTTTCGGCAAACGAAAATAAACGTTTACTAAATTAAATTAAACCAAATCACTCACCAAACTAGGAAGTCTGTACTATTTGACCGAATTCAGCAAATAGGCTATTCCAAGACCGATAGCGATGAAAATGAGCCAACCCCAAACATATTTAAACTTGATTTTGAAGGGAAAAACTTCACTCAGTTTGGCATTGTTCGGGTCGTTTTTTTTGACTTTCAATTGCGATGCACATCCACTACAAGTCTTGTAAGCCGTTCTTGTTGTAGGAAAAATGGGCAAACCATATAAAGCAAAATAGGATTGTTCAACTTTATAAAGAGGAGCAGTATGCAAAGCGCAGATACGGCAATCTTCAGGTGCAAATTCGTCGTAATATCCTACAATTTCTGTTTTAGAACTCCAAAAAATCATCGATGCAATTATTGACCGTGAAAAGCTCTAAAGGCTTTGCTATTTCCTTTTCCTTTCGCATAAATAGAAGAATGGTTCATTCCGCCAGTGCTCATACGAAGTGTATGACGGCCTAAAAAGCCACGAAATTTCCAGTGGATTTTTTTGGAATATAAAACACGTAATCTTTCGTGCTCACCAAACAAACATCAGTTTGTTTCATCGGTTGTTTGGAATTAATCATTAAACCACTGTCGTAATAAACATAATCTACATCTTGTGTCATAATTTTTTTTTTGGCAAATGTAAAGAAATATTAAAACGTGCTTGTTTTTCTTGTTTAGGACAAATGATTTCAACAATAGCAATAATGCAGTGCAGATGTTCGCTGAAAATAAAATCCGTGCAAATCTGTGTTCCAAAAAAGATTTTTTAGACTATAATCCGCTTATCACCGCATCAATCGCTGCATCCAATCCATTAGGATTTTTCCCTCCAGCTGTAGCGAAGAAGTTTTGTCCGCCGCCACCGCCGTTGATGTGCTTGGCGTGTTCTTTTACCAAATTGCCTGCATGCCAAGATTTCTCTGTTACCAAACTTTCAGAAATCATGATGTTTAAAGATGCTTTATCGCCATCGATGCCGCCAATAATAGCCACAAATGGTTGAGTCAAGTCGCCTTTGAATTGGAACAAAATGTCTTTGATGCCGCCCGCGTCCAAATGTGCTTTTTCTGCCAAGAGTAAATAGCCATCTTTTTGTAAAAACTTATTTTTGAGCTCGTTTTTAAGTCCTTGTGCCTTTTCTTTGTTCAGTTTTTCAATAGTTTTCTGCAATTCTTGGTTTTTCGCCATCAAATCTTCAATGGATCCAAGCAAATTTTTCGGTTTGTTGAACATTGCGCTGATGTTGTCATATTCGGCTGCTTTTGTTCTGAACATTTCCATCGCTTTTTCACCAGAAATGGCTTCAATTCTTCTGATACCTGCCGCTACTGCTGTTTCTGTCGTGACGATGAAAACACCGATTTTTCCTGTGTTTTGAACATGTGTTCCACCACACAATTCTATGCTTTCCCCAAATTTGATGGCACGCACTTGATCGCCATATTTTTCGCCAAAAAGCGCCATGGCTCCCATATTTTTGGCTTCGTCTATGGGGATGTTGCGGAATTCTTGCAAATCTAAGTTTTCTTGAATCAAGGTGTTGACGCGTTTTTCAATCTGTGCCAATTCTTCATCGGTAATTTTGGAGAAATGCGAAAAGTCGAAGCGCAAATAATCTGGATGCACCAAGGAGCCTTTTTGTTCCACATGTGTTCCCAAAATTTCTCGCAAAGCTTGGTGGAGTAGGTGGGTAGCACTGTGGTTATTCGCCGTAGATGCTCGTTTTTCTTCGTTGATTTTTGCTGTGAATGTTTGATTCAGATTCTCCGGCAATTTTGGTGTTAGGTGAATGATGAGGTTGTTTTCTTTTTTAGTGTCGATGATGTTCACGGTTTCATTGGCGCCAATCAACACACCGCTGTCGCCAACTTGACCACCGCTTTCTGCATAAAATGGTGTTTGGTCGAGCACTATTTGATACAACGTTTTATCTTTTTGGGTAGTTTTTCTATACTTGGTGATGCGTGAGTCTGCTTGATTATGGTCGTAGCCAACAAACTCCACTTGCTCATGTGGGTTCACTATTTGCCAATCATCTGTACTAACCACTGCCGCATTTCGAGAACGATTTTTTTGTTCTTCCAAAGCACTTTCGAATCCTTGTTCGTCAATCGAAACGCCATTTTCTCGGGCAATTAGCGAGGTCAAATCGACTGGGAAACCGAAAGTGTCATACAATTCAAACACTTCATTTCCAGGGATAATATTTTGATTTTTCGATTTTAAATTATTCAAAATCAAATCCATGCGTTTGATACCCGATTCCAATGTTCGGAAGAATGAACTTTCTTCTTCGCGGATTACTTTTTCTATGAGCATGGCATTTGCGGTCAATTCAGGGAAGGCACCACCCATTTCTTTTTCCAATGTGCGCGACAATTCGCATAAAAATGGTTCGCGCATGTTGAGATAGGTATAGCCATAACGCACGGCACGACGTAAAATTCTGCGGATCACGTAACCTGCTCCATTGTTAGCTGGCACTTGACCATCGGCAATCGAAAAAGCAATCGCGCGGATGTGGTCGGCTATTACCCGCATAGCAATGTCCGTTTCCTCTTTTTCGGCGTATTTGAAACCACTCAAAGTTTCAATACTGCGAATCATGTTTTGGAAAAAATCAATATCGTAATTGGACTGTTTTCCTTGTAAAACCATCGCGAGGCGCTCCAAGCCCATGCCTGTATCCACATGTTTTTCAGGAAGTGGCTCCAATTTTCCTGAAGCCAAGCGGTTGAATTGAATGAACACATTGTTCCAAATTTCAATGACTTGCGGATGGTCTTGGTTCACAAAAGCCCTGCCGTCGGATTGAGCGCGAGCATCTTCTAAGCGCGCGTCCACGTGAATTTCGGTACACGGACCACAAGGACCTGTATCGCCCATTTCCCAAAAATTGTCTTTTTTATTTGCCAAAATGATGCGGTCTTCGGCGATGTATTTTTTCCAGATGTTGTAGGATTCATCATCTCTCGGCACGCCATCTGCTTCATCACCCTCAAAAACAGTTACATACAAGCGTGATTTATCAATTTTATACACATTGGTCAACAAATCCCAGGCCCAAGCGATGGCTTCTTCTTTAAAATAATCTCCAAAAGACCAATTGCCCAACATTTCAAACATGGTGTGGTGGTAGGTATCGTGACCCACTTCCTCCAAGTCGTTGTGTTTACCTGAAACACGCAAACATTTTTGGGTATCGGCAATGCGTCTGTTGTCGGGAATTGAATTACCCAAGAAGAAATCTTTGAACTGATTCATCCCGGCATTGGTGAACATCAGCGTAGGGTCATTTTTAATAACCAAAGGGGCAGATGGAACTATTTTATGATTTTTAGATTCAAAGTAGTCCAAGAATTGTTTTCTGATGTCAATTAAGTTCATATGGGACAATGTGTTTAAAATATCTGCAAAAATAGAAAAGCACTAGGATTGCCGACTGTCAAATAAATGTTAAAAAGTGGCGCAAATTTAGTCATATTGATAACATTTACGCTGCTAAAATTGAAATAGCCATGCAAACAAAGCGCGCAAGCACCGAAAATAATAGCATGGCGTATTCCATATGACCTTTAAAAGACAAATTATTCACATATGAAAAACGCTTAAACCCTTCCGCCATGTCAAAAAAATACAGATATAATCCTGATACATTGAGCTATGAACAGGTGAAGCAAGGATGGTTGTATCATATTGTTCGCACCCTGATTTATGGCATGCCTTCGCTGGCTGTTGGTATTGTTTTGGCAACAATTTATATTGCACGTGTAGATTCTCCGAGTGAGAAGCGTTTGTCGCGCGAAGTCACGTTTTATAAGCAGCAATTTGAACGTGTGCAAGAAGATATGAAGTTGTTTAATCAAGTATTGGATGAAATCAGCAACCGAGAGCGCAATATTTACCGTGTGGCCTTAGGGGCTCCTGACATGCCAGAAAGTATCCGTTCTATGGGAGTTGGCGGAACAAAGCGCTACATGGAATTGGAGGGTTTCACTTATTCTGAATTGGTGAAGCAAACGCGATCGGGCATAGATGTGCTTCAAGGGAAACTCTATGCTCAGATACTTTCATTCAAAGAAATTGAGAAGATTGCCTTGGAACAAGACGAGCGTTTGGCCAGTATTCCTTCTATTCAACCTGTGAGCAACAAGGATTTGAAGCGTTTGGCATCGGGTTTTGGTTGGCGGGTAGATCCAGTTTACCGCACACCACGCATGCACTGGGGCTTGGATTTTTCCGCTCCGGTGGGCACAGAAGTGTATGCTACAGGCGATGGTATGGTTGAGCAAATTGAAGACATTGCTTGGGGATATGGCAAAAACATTGTGATCAATCATGGATTCGGTTACAAAACCCGATATGCGCATTTGAGTGCTTTTAAGGTGAAAGTTGGTCAAAAAATCTCACGCGGACAAGTGATTGGATTGGTTGGAAATACAGGGAAATCGACTGGTGCGCATTTACATTACGAAGTGGAAAAAGATGGGGTAAAGGTGAATCCTATATCCTATTTCTTCAACGATTTGACACCCGAGGAATACGATGCATTGTTGCAACAGAGCAGTCAGTCAACGGTGGGTGATGGGCATGCGCATTGATGTTTGTTGTCTCCCGATACCGATACCGATAACTATCGGTATCGGTATCGGGAGACAGTAGCCAGCCGCCTTTTCAATACTCAATCTTCCACAAAAAAAGCCCCTTGCCCGGCACACTCGTTCCTGCTTCGGAGCGACTCTTTTTTGCGATAATTTCTTGGATTTCAGTGGGTTCAATTTTGGCTAAACCTACATCAACCAAAGTGCCTACGATGGCGCGCACCATGTTTCTGAGAAAACGATTGGCGCTTATTTCGAAGATGTATTGTTCATCGGTTTCCGTCCAAAATGCACTGAAAACTTCGCAGTAAAAATTGTTGACATCCGAGTGGTGCTTGGCGAAGGACTCAAAGTCTTGTTTGCCTAACAAATGTTTCGCAGCTTCATTCATGACTTCCACATTTAACTTGTGACGAAGAAAATGGGCAAAGCGGTTATTGAATGGATTGTTGCGTTTGTCGATGAAATAGCGGTAAGTGCGTTTGGTGGCATCAAAACGGGCATGGAATTCAGGATGAGCTTCTGTGATTTCAGTAATGGCAATTCCCTTGTGCATCATGCCATTTAGCTTGAATTGCAGCTCGTTCAAATCGGGATAATTCATGTCGCAGTGCGCCACATAATGCATAGCATGAACGCCTGTATCTGTTCTGCCACAACCCACAATTTCCACTTTTTGATTGCTGTTGAGTCGTGTTAGTGCATTTTCAATTTCTTCTTGCACTGTGATTGCGTTGGGCTGAATTTGCCAACCGTGAAAGTCGGTGCCATCGTATTGTAAATCCAAGCGCAAACGTGTCATTGTTTTATTTTTTCTTTTCGAGCAAGAACTCAGAGGTTCGGTGGAAAGTGATTTCAGGATAATCTCTTTCGGCGATTTGCAACAAAAATGGCGTTTCGGCTAAGAAGACCAAATTGCCATCGGTGTCTGTGGCAACGTTGGATGTTTTGGCGCGTTTGAAGGCATCAATTTTCGATTGATCATCGCTCGTAATCCAAGTGGCGAGGTGAAAACTTCTGGGTCTGAAGGTACATTTGGCGCCGTATTCATGTTCCAAACGATACAAAATCACTTCAAACTGGAGCTGACCAACTGTTCCGATAATCTTTCTGTTACCGGGTTGTTGGATAAACATCTGAGCCACGCCTTCGTCCATAAGCTGATTGATGCCTTTTTCCAATTGTTTGGACTTCAAAGGATCGAGATTTTCCAATTCTTGGAATATTTCAGGTGAAAAGCTGGGGATTCCTTTGAATGAATAGTTGTCTTTTTCGGTCAAAGTATCGCCGATTTTGAAATTTCCCGCGTCGTATAATCCCACTACATCACCCGGGAAAGCTTCATCGATTACGCTTTTGTCTTGCGCCATGAAGGATGTTGGGTTCGCAAATTTCATTTTTTTGCCCAAACGGATGTGGTTGTAGAACGTATTTCGTTCAAATTTCCCAGAAACAATGCGCAAAAAGGCAATTCTATCGCGGTGTTTTGGGTCAAGATTGGCGTGAATTTTAAACACAAATCCGCTGAAATTGGGTTCGGTAGATGCCACAAATTTTTTGTCTGTGTCGCGCCCTTGCGGTTCAGGAGAAATTTCAATAAACGATTCCAAAAGTTCCTGCACACCAAAGTTGTTTACCGCCGAACCAAAAAACACGGGAGCCACTTCTGCATTCAAATATTTTTCGCGGTCGAAGGGGTCATAAACGCCTTCTAATAAATCCAAATCTTCGCGCAATTGGGCAGCCGCTTTTTCACCGATGATTGAGTCAATTTCAGGATCGTTTACATTATCGAACTGTGCAACTTCAGCAGCAATTTTCGTTTTTTCGGCTTGAAAAAGGTTCAATTTGTTCTTATAAATACTGTAAACGCCTTGAAAATTGTAGCCCATACCAATTGGCCAAGCAAGCGGACGCACTTTGATGTCTAGTTTTGTTTCCAACTCATCCAATAACTCAAAAGGGTCTTTACCGTCACGGTCCATTTTGTTGATGAACACAATCACGGGCGTTTTGCGCATGCGACACACTTCCATCAATCTTTCTGTTTGAGCTTCAACCCCATTGGCACAATCGATGACCAAAATCACGCTATCCACTGCGGTAAGTGTGCGAAAGGTATCTTCAGCAAAATCTTTGTGACCGGGGGTATCCAAAATATTGATTTGCTTGTCTTTGTAATTGAATGCCATCACCGAAGTGGCTACCGAAATACCACGTTGTTTCTCGATTTCCATGAAGTCGGAAGTAGCAGTTTTCTTGATTTTGTTGTTCTTTACCGCACCCGCTGTTTGAATAGCACCACCAAAAAGTAGTAGTTTTTCCGTGAGCGTGGTTTTACCAGCATCCGGGTGAGAGATAATGCCAAATGTGCGGCGTTTTTTTAGTTCTTCTAGGTGACTCATGAGCTTGTTTACAAAATCGGGTGCAAAAGTAGTGGTTTTGGGGGAATTTGAGTTGAAATAGGAAAACATGATAGACTGTCGGAATTTAAGCTATAAAAACAACAAATGTTTGATGAACTCGAGACATATGTATTGTAAAAACTAACTAATAATTTGTATCAAGATGTAACTTTTGTTTAACTTGCTACACTTACTTACAAGAAGCCAAAAGCGAATGACAAAACAAGAAGAATTTCTAGCACTCTACGAACCGGTTCATGAACGGTTTGAACGCTTCTGCAGGGCACGGGTGTATGGGAATTTGGATTATCGTGATTTGATGAACGATACTTTAATTGTTGCCTACACCAAAATAGACAAGCTGAAATCAAATGACGCTTTTGTTTATTTTTTGTTTGGCATTGCTGTTCGTATTTTGAGCAACAACAAGCGAAAGAAACATGAAGAGAGAATTCATAATGATCAGGCAATTTTAGGCGTCATCTCTAATGATACCAATCCTGAAACAGAAATGGATATTCATTTTCTTTATATGGCATTGCAACAACTTCCTGAGAAACAAAGTGAATGCATCATTCTTTTTGAGATTTCTGGATTTAGTATTAAAGAAATTGCTCAAACTCAACAGGCTGGAGAGTCTGCTGTGAAACTAAGATTGAAGAGAGGACGCGAAAAATTGATGGAAATTTTGCAAACAAAGCCTTCAGAAAACAAATTATTAACCCAGGGAGAACGAAGTCATGATTAAAGAACAGCAATTAAACGATTTGTTCGCCAAGGCGCGTTTGCAAGCACCAAAAACTAGTTTCGAAGAATCAAAAGTAATGCTTTTGGCATCTCTTGAAAATAGAGCCATTGGGAAAACTGGGACAAAGGGTAAATTATTCACTTTAAAAAACAAAATTATCATGTCAGTATCAATTTTTATTACCGTAACAAGCGCATTTATTTTTATGTGGACGAGCTCGAATACTATAAAAACAAATGGAAAAGAACCAGTTGCAATATCAATTGCACCAACTGATTCACAAGAGGATAAAATTAACTTTACACCAATTCAAGGGAAACAGGAAGTATCAAAACCGAAAAAGAATACAAGGAAGAACAAGCAAACGGAAATTGACAAATCCGATCATTCAGTTGCTCATAACCGACTCACGAATTTGGATAATTCGGTAGGGACTGATGGGCTTCAAAACACACCAGAAAAGAGCCAATTTTCACAAGCCGACGAACGTCGAATACCAAGTTTAACCAAGGATGAAATCAAGAAAACGATCAAGCAAAAAAAGAAAATGCTTAAAGATTTGATGAAAGTAAATTCGGAGGCTAGAGTTTACGCTTTTATTCCAGCATCGTCATTTTCATATTTCGGGGAAGATATTTCAGTGGCTTCTTTTTTCATACAGAGAACAGAAGTGAGCAATTTAGAATACCGCACTTTCTTGTTCGATTTGATTATGCAAAATCGACTTGAGGAATTTTTGATTGCGAAGCCAGATGAGAGCATGTGGACGAAAGTGTTTAAAGAAGGAACTCGAACTATGGAGGAGACTTATTTTTCTCACGTTGCGTTTAACGAATATCCTGTGGTTAATGTTTCTCGTGCGGGAGCAGAATTGTATTGCAAGTGGCTCTATGAAGAAGCTCAGAAATTGGCAGGAGAAAAAGAACTTCCATTCGGAAATTTGCGCATTCCAACACGACAAGAATGGGTGAAGGCAGCCTCAGGAGATGGTAAAAATGTGTCCTATCCCTGGGGTGGCGAATCCGTTAAAAACGAAAAGAGTTGCTATTTGGCAAACCATAAGCCTACCGATTCGACTTTCTTTGATGATGGTGCGTTCTACACAGCAAGAGTATCTTCTTACTTTGCCAATGGATTTGGATTATTCAACATGAGCGGTAATGTTGCCGAAATGGTTGTTGATGGAGCAGGGCAAGTTGGCAAGAGTAACAATCCACAAAGCGCAACTGAATTAGTGCCTGGCACGGCAGGTGGTGGTTGGATGAATAGTGCCAATGAAATTAAAATCTCAGCGCCCGATAATCACCCGAATCAAATTAATCCGCATCCAAACATCGGATTCAGAGTAGTTATGACGCGCAGATAAAGCGGGTTAAATTAATCACTTTTTTGAGGAACAAATTTTTAACAATTGCACCTGGCATTAATTGCCTAAAACTGTAAAGGATAGACCAAAATCTATCCTTTACAGTTATAACTTGTCGAGAAGACCGGGCTTACTGATGCGTTTTTTCTAGCGGTCGTGCCTTCCTTGAAAAAATCGTTCGGTACCCGAGATTGTATTAACTCAATAAAAAAAGGACAGACGAAAATCTATCCTTTCTAATTATAATTTGTGGAGAAGATCGGGCTTACCCATGCGTTTTTTCTAGCAGTCGTGCCTCCCTTGAAAAAATCGATCGGTACCCGAGATTATATTAACTCAATAAAAAAAGGACAGACGAAAATCAATCCTTTCTAATTATAACTTGTGGAGAAGATCGGGCTCGAACCGACGACCTCTTGACTGCCAGTCAAGCGCTCTAGCCAACTGAGCTACATCCCCGTGATGTGGGTGCAAATATAGAGAAATGTTGATGAAAAAAATCAGTTGAGAAAAATTACTTTTTTCTTTTTCGTGGTTGTAAACTATAATCTTTCTACATCAAGCTAGTTTAGAAGCATAGCGATAAGTTTGTAAATCAATAAAATTGGGCTAAAGCCCCATTGTTTGATATCTTCACTTGCCGAGGGATTAATCCCTCGGCAAGTGATAGGATTCCTAGGTTGGCGTTAGCCAAATTTAGCCAAATTCTTTTTTGGAAATCTTGATGAGAATGCACACGAGCGCTTTGGGCAAAGGCCAAAAGCATAGTCATGAAGCAAAACAACTATTGAGCAAGAAATTTCAGAACACGTAAAATCATCTAAATCCTGACTATCAGTTTGAGATTGAACAGTCGCTGGGTCAAATAGTTGGGAATGGCATACTGACGGCCTTCAGTGTCTTGAACCCAAGTTTGGTTGAGCACATTGTTGATTCCGAGCATGTTGAAAGTTTCGATACTCAAACGGCAATCACTCATATGTTTCCAGATGCCTTTGCGCTGTTCTTTGGTTTTGCCATAGAAAAAGTCATAGCTGATACCAACATCTACTCGGTAATAGGCTCTTTGACGTAAAGTATCTGCATAGCGATTTTCTCCTGGAGGTCCATAGGGCAAACGCGATCCAAAAAACAAGCTCAACTGAACAGATAATTGCTCAAAACGAGGCATTCTATCTTGGAATAGAACCCCAATATTCAGCAATTGATCGGTAGGGCGTGGTATAAAACCAGGTGATTGTAGAACGCTATCCACGGGCGTACTGTTGAAAGTATAACCAGGAATAATCACCTCACCATCAGAATTGTAATAATCATAATAATCGTCGTAGAGCAAATCTTCTCTCGTGCGCATCAAACCAATTTTAAAGAACGACTCGATGCCTTCAATGAATTGTCCATGCATATTCAGGTCTATACCATAGGCATAAGCAGTTGCATCGTTGTTACCAAAATAGCGCAAGCGAATGTCTGATAGCTTATATGGATTCACATCCCAAAGGTATTTGTAATAGGTTTCAGCGCTAAATTTGAACGGTTGTTCGCGGTCGAACATGTGGAAATACACATCGCCACCAGCCACAATATGAAAGGATTTTTGTGCCAAAACTTCGGTGTTTAATGTGCCAAAATATTGACGCATATCGCGGTACAGCGGTGGTTGATAATATAAACCTGTCGAAAGTCTGAGACGAATATTTCTTCTGTAAATGGCTCCATCCTTCAGGTAATATAATCGGGGCACAAAAGAGATTGATGCACGCGGTGTAAAGAAGAATTCTTCGTTTGACGCAGTGTATGTCGCACGTCCACCTATATTTATGGAAAGCTTAGATTTGGATACCCGGATGGTGTCGTATATATGTTTTTCAGTAGCATTTTTTTCTCGGTTTTTTAACTTAACGGGATAATCTGATTTTGAAAAACTCCACGTTTGAGTAAATGATGCGTGGGCAGAAACTTTGATGTTTTCCACCCTGTGGCGCGCTTTTATCACATCCCTTAAAAGCAAATCCCCTCCAGGATTGTTGGGACTCACAAAACCAGCACTATCAATCATTACCCATTCGCTTATGTTGTCGGTAAACAAATCGCGCTGAAAATTAGCTCCCCAACGCAAGTTTCTGTTGATGGTGCGCTTGCCACTGTCTTCAAATTTCTCAAGGGTTTTGAATTCCTTGTTGGCCGTGTGGTAAATGTTCAAAATTTTGGCATTCAGGATATTTCTCGAATGATTTAAAAATGAACCTACTCCTAGTGAGTTAATAGAATCACCAAAGGTTTCTTGAGAAGGGTCGTTTTCCAATTCGTTGAGGAAATATTGTCCCAACACATCGAAGCGCTCTTGTTCATTGGAGTTGAAAAATGTGACATACCAAGCGTATTCAGTGTCTTTATTGGGCCTGAAAACCAATGATGTTCCGCCTGTTAAGGAGTTGAATACCGAACGTTCTTGTCCTTGAAAAAACACCCTGAAGCTCAAAGCTTGATTGAAGGTGCCGAAGGTTGTTTCTCTTGTTCTAGGCACAAAATTGAATGCATTGTAGGAATAGTGTCCCAAAAAATTCCATTTCAATTTTTCGCTGAGCGCATAACTGGCCATGAACTGAAAGTCCCAAAAAACAGGATTGTATTCGCCTTGAGCCGGTAGGGTATTCAACAAGTATCCATTCGATCGATAGCGCGCACCCACCAGATATGAAAAGCGATTAATTTTTTGCTCAACATGTGTTTCTATGCCCAAAAGACCTGCAACCAATGAGGCTCGCAGCGTGTCGGGTGCTTTGTATTGAATGTCTAAAACCGAGCTCAATCGGTCGTTGTAGCGGGCATCAAAACCACCTGCTGAAAAACTGATGTTTTCAACCAAAGCCGAGTGAATGAAACTCATGCCTTCTTGTTGACCTGCACGAGTTAAAAATGGTCGATATATCTCAAATCCGTTGATGTAGATTAGGTTTTCATCATAATTCCCGCCACGCACATTGTAATTGGTGGAAAGCTCGTTGTTGGATGTTGCTGGCGTAATGTAGGCCAAAACTTGAGGAACACCACCCGGTAAGGCCAAGTTTTGAATATCCAATGGTGGCATGTGACTGAAGGTAATGTCTTCTGAGCGATTTTGTACGATTTCGACATCTCCAGTTTGATAAACGGCATCTAATTGTATCGTTCCCAAATCGCGGGTTTCATCGTTTTTTAAGTTCACAGGAAACCGTTTAGATTCACCTTGATACTTAATAAGAACCACCAAATTTCTGTTGGCTTCCAATTCTAGTAAGAAAAAGCCATTGTTGTTTGTTTTGGTTTTGAATTCACCATCCGTTGTTTCTACCAACAAGCCTGGAATTGCCAAGTTGTCTGAGTCAACAACACGACCGCTCACACGCGCTGGTGCTTGAGCAAAAGCAGAAACGGTCATGAAGACAATGAACAGAGCTGTGGTAATTTGTTTGAAAAACATGCGTGCAAAAGTATATAAAAGTAAACAACTAACGAGAATGATGGGTTTATAACCTGAGTTCGATTGATATTTCGGGCTCAGACCGCTTGTAAATAGTCAGATTCAACTAAATCGAACGAGGCATAATGAATTATGTTGAGTGAGATTTAGGCAGAAGATGGCTGTTTAGAAGCGGAATTAGAAATTAGCTTTTCATTTTAACTCATCTGATTGTCGTTGTATTTACTCGACTTAGCCCGCTAAGCCTTCGTAAACACGCCTAAATCAGCTGGTTAAAATGAAATCTGAGCCTTGAAATATTAATCGAACTCAGGTTTATAGTGTTGCCGACTCAAAAAGAATATAAATTTTCCAAAATCAGACTGAAAGCTACTTTGCTAACAAATGAACATGGAATATTCCTGAATTTGTTTGTGCGTACTGACCCATACTGCATTATTTTTGCTAAAATTTCGTATCATGTCGCCCATCCTCATTGTTAGTGTTCTCATGGCTTATTTTCTTATGCTTATTGGTGTGTCTTATTTAACACATGGCAAAGGAGATAATACCGCTTTTTTCACAGGAAATAGAAATGCGCAATGGTATGTAGTGGCGTTTGGAATGATTGGTGCCTCATTGAGTGGCGTAACTTTCATATCCGTGCCTGGTTGGGTTTCTGGCTCTGGTTTTAGTTATATGCAGATGGTTTTGGGTTATTTGCTCGGATACATTGTGGTTGCTTTTGTGCTTATGCCGCTTTATTACAAAAGAAATCTAACGTCTATTTATGTTTATTTAGGGGAGCGATTTGGTCCAAATACACACCTCACAGGAACTTTGTTTTTTCTTGCTTCGCGCCTTGTGGGTTCTGCCTTGCGTTTGTTTTTAGTTGCTGATGTATTGCATCATTTTGTGTTTGAGGCATGGGGAATGCCTTTTTGGAGCACTGTTGCCATCACGCTCATTTTGATTTGGGTTTATACGCATCGTGGTGGTATCAAAACGATAATTTGGACAGATACGATTCAAACTGTGTTTATGCTTCTGGCACTTATTTTAGGTATTGTTTTGCTGTCAACTCATGAGGGTATGGACAATGGTGCCGTTTTCGAACAATTGCGCTTTTCAAATTGGTGGGTTTTGGATGACCCTAATGTGAACAATTATTGGTGGAAACATTTCTTTGGCGGCATGTTTGTTACTATTGCTATGACAGGTTTGGACCAAGATATGATGCAGAAAAATTTGACCTGTCGCAACATCAACGACGCCAAAAAAAATATGATTTCGCTTTCACTGGTCCTCGTGGTAGTAAACCTGATTTTTCTCCTTATGGGTGCATATCTCTTTGCTTATTTGGGTCAAAATGCCGAATTGGAAATGGCCTACAACGCCATGGATGCATCTGTTCGCGACGATCGTATGTTTCCCATGGTGGCCTTAAGTGGTGAGTTGGGGGTTACTTTTGGCGTCTTGTTTATTGTCGGGCTCATTGCTGCGGCTTATTCCAGTGCAGATTCGGCCATCACAGCGCTCACCACATCTGTGTGTTTCGATATTCTGAAAATCGATAAAAAACAAGGTGTCCATGCAGAGAAAACCAGAAAAACGGTACATATATTGGTCACTTTTGCAGTTTTTGTGACCATAATTATTGCCAATTTGATAAAAGAACAAAACGTAATATCAACAGTGTTTTTGGTTGCCAGTTTTACCTACGGTCCCTTGCTTGGCTTGTTTTTCTTTGGGATATTGACCAAAAGGCAAATTCTAGACAATTGGTCGTGGCTCGTTTGTGTGCTCGTTCCTACAGCTTTATACTATGTGAAAATGCACGATAAAGCCTGGTTCAATGGCTATGAATTCGGATATGAAATGCTCGGTATCAACGGTGTGCTGTGCTTTCTCGGACTGCTCTTAATTTCAAAGTCTTCTCGAGAAAAAAATACAGCGTTACAAGCAACATAAAGCTGCTTTTTACGTTTCCTTTAAGTATGCAAAATCCATTTGTTTTATTGAAGCCTTTCATCGGTGCTGGAATTTTGATTCTGTTCTCCATCTTGAGACCCAGTCAATCTTTCGCAACGCATATCCTTGGAGGTGAGCTTTCATGGACATGTCAAGGCAATGGTGCTTACATTTTTGACCTCATTTTATACCGCGATTGCAACGGATTTGATGTTACAATTGGCTCAGAAAATATAAGTGTTTGGAACCATCCAAGCGTCACTCAAATTCCTGTGAATTTTATTTCTCGTGTAGATATGTCTCCTTATTGTGAGCAGGTGGCAGGCAGTCCTGTTCCTTTCGCATGTGGATCGGGTAGTAATGGTGGCAACGGAACAGGTGCGGTAGAACGGGTTTTGTATCGCTCCAATCCTATTGTGTTGCCCGGAAATCCTGGTGCTGCGGGCTGGGTTTTTACTTTTACCAGTTTTTTCCGTTCGGCAAACATCACCAACCTCCAAAATCCAGGTACCACAGGAATCACAATAGTCGCCAAAATGTTCAATTCGGGCGCCAATGGCACGTGCAACGATTCATCGCCCCGTTTTTATGAACCGCCTTATGTGGTTGCTTGTGCGGGAGTACCGTATTCGTTTAATCCTAATGTGTACGACCCCGATTTAGATTCATTGGTCTTTGCCTTAGGCGAACCCTTGGATCAAATCATTACAAGCTACAATCCGCCAAGCGACCCAGTGAACATTAATTTTGTGAGCGGTTTTTCGGTAGATTCACCAACACCATCAGCGTTCATTAGTCCAGGAAGTGTACCAGCGGTGTTGAATGCTTCCAATGGAACACTCACTTTTAACTCTACCATGGCCGGCAATTACGTGATTATGCTCAATGTGCGTGCTTATCGCAGTGGCGTTCTCATTTCTGAAAATCAACTCGAATTTCAAGTTGCCGTAGAAAATTGTCTGGTTGCCAATAATCCGCCTGTTGTTACACCACCATTTAATGGCAACACGAGCTTTGAAACCACCGTTATGGCTGGTGATTTGGTGAATTTTAATCTCATTGCACAAGATTTGGGTGTTTTGCACAATGGTGCGCCTCAAAGCACATTTATTTACGCTTCTGGAGCTCAATTTGCTCAAGTAATAACGAATGCTGGTTCGGGTTGCGCAAATCCGCCATGCGCCACTTTGAATACCAACGTGCCCGCCTCAGGTAGTCCAAGCGCAGCGGTAGATTTTTCTTGGCAAACGGCGTGTAATCACTTAGTTGGAGCCACAGGTCAAGTGCAAAACAGTGTGCCCTACAATTTTGTGTTTCGCGTGCAAGATGATTTGTGTCAAATACCAGCAGTTCAATATGTTACGGTTGTTATTAATGTTGTGAACTCTGCCTTGCCTTCTGTGCCCGAATTGACCTGTATTGATGTTTTACCCAACGGCGATGTTACCCTCAACTGGACACCATCTGTTGACCCTTCTGGAGGATTTGTACAATACGAAATCAGAACCCTTCAAAATGGCTTGATTGCGTCTATTCCCAATATCAACACGAGCACTTATACCCACGTTGGAGCTGGTGCTGATTTGAGTTCGCTGTCTTACTATATCTTGGCTACAGGAGGATGTGGTGGCCTGTTTTCCAACGGTTCAGATACCATTTCAACAGTCTTTTTGGAAGTCAATAATCCGGGGACGGGTTATGCATTCCTAGATTGGCCCAATGTGAGCAATCCCAACCTTTGGGGTTCATACGCCTACATTGAAATGGAATACCCCGCTGGTGTTTGGACTGTAATAGACTCTGTGCCCATCGGTCTTTCACAGTTAAACTATGAAATTACGATTTGCGAAGCTTTTTTGAATTTCAGAATTGTTTTAGAGAACGCTTCATGCACCAGTCATTCCAATATTGATGGCGATAATTTTGAAGACCAAATACCACCGCCAATCCCGGTCATTGAATCTGTTTCGGTTGATACCGTAACGGGCGATTTAATCATAACTTGGAATGTGAGTCCTTCTCCAGATACTTATGGATATATCGTTTATGACCAAGATGGTGGCGGTTTTTATGTCGATTTAGACACGATTTGGGGGCGCTTCAACAATTCACACGCCATTGCTGGTTTGGATTTGAGTTCGGCTTTGTCTTTCACCGTGGCTGCTTTCGATTCATGTTTTACCGATCAATTTCCGCCTACCTATCAAACTTCTGGTAAGGCCGACATTCATACAACGATGTATCTGACGGGTGTTGTGAATATCTGTGAGCAGACCATTGATTTGAATTGGACGCCTTATTTGGGTTGGCCACAAGGCGTGCAATTGTATCGCGTTTTTATTCGCCCAGATGGTGGAAATTGGATTTTGGCTGGTACTTCAACCGTTAATTCCACCCAAATCTCCATACTGCCAGATGTAAATTATCAAATTGCAGTAGAGGCTGTATCGGAAAGTGGTTTTACTTCTTTTTCGCAAAGTTTGTTTATCAGCTATCAACTTCCTGGAGCGCCAGACATTCATTACTTAGCCACTGCAAGTGTTGAAGGTTCTGAAGTACAGGTTTTGTATTATTCTAGCTTTTTGCCAGGACAAGGTAAAGTGATTTTCCAAAAATGGAATCCGGTGCAACAGAGTTTTGAAGATTTAGAAGAGCGCGTGGTTGTCAATCTTTTCGAAACTTTTATTGATGCCAATCACAAAGCCGATGAACGCAGCGAGCGCTATCGATTTATGGCTATTGACTCGTGCAACAACCCAACTTTTCCAACCAATATCGGCAAAACAATTTTCCTCACAACCCAAGCCGATCAAGCCCGATTGAGTGTTACACTACAATGGTCCCCTTATGAGCAGTTTTCCGCACCAATTGTGGCTTATCGCATTTTTCGCAGTGTAAATGGCATCATGGACTACAATCCGATTGCTGTTGTGCCACCCAATACCCGGACGTATCTGGATAATTTAGAGGAATTTGGTCACACCACTGGCGAATATTGCTACTACGTGGAAGCTGTTGAGGGCTTCAACATGTATAGTTTTGATGAGACCAGTAAATCCAATTTGTCTTGTGCCTTACTCGAGCCTTTAATTTACATTCCCAACACTATCATTATCAATGGGATAAATAATGTGTTTTTGCCTGTTTTGAATTTTTATGATTTCAACAGCTATGAACTTACCATTCTAGACCGTTGGGGTCAAGTGATGTTTCGCGCCAACAATCCGAATGAAGGATGGGATGGAAAACACAGCGTTTCTCAAAACATTATGGAAGGCACTTATGTTTATGTATTGCGCATCCGAGATGGACAAGACACCGAAATAACAACGCGTGGTCATGTAAACGTTTTGGTGGGCGCGAAATAAATACATCATGTCAGAGCAAAAAGAGAAAGAATTCATCAATCCCATTGATTCGGATAAAATTACTGAAACGCCGAATACTTTGTTGTATCCGCATCACGTTGGCAGTGCTTTGGTGAAGCCCGAAGATCAAGGTAAGCTGAAAGGCAGAGCTTTATCGGCTATGGATCAGCAAACCGACCAACAATTGGGACAGATTTATGAGCAAATGCAGCTTTTGGCCCAGCAAGCCAGTAAAATTCAGGAGAGAAAAGCCATTTCTGAGCGCATATATATGGCTGAAATGCGTTTTGAACCCCTAATTGCTCACGTATATCATTTGTATTGTCGCGAACAAGGTACATATTTGCTCTCCATGGTGGCGCCAGAACAATGGGGTAGGTCGGGAGCAAAACTTACCTTTGTGGCCACGGTGAAACTACTGGCAGACCACACTTGGGAGGTGCTCACAAAAAATCCTGAAGTAGAATTTTAATGAGGACGCAGCATCTATGTTTGCTTTCCTATATTTTAACATTTCGCTGACAAGTTTTATTTTTTCAATTGATTATGAATGTCTAATTTTGCACCATATTTATTCGCCATGGCAAAAACACAAGAACAAGTAGCCACAGACACCCTCGATATTTTAGTTTCTGAGAAGTCTTTGGTTGTTTTTAACGATCACGTCAACACATTCGATTTTGTGATTGATTCCCTGATAAAAGTGTGTAAACACGAACGTATTCAAGCCGAGCAATGTGCTCATTTGATTCACTTTAGAGGAAAATATGATGTAAAACATGGCGAATGGTCAGCCCTTGAACCCATGTGCACTGCCTTATTGGACAGAGGAATTACAGCAGAAATTCACTAAAATGTTTGCAAAGTAGAAAAAACAACTATCTTTGCACCCGATTTCGAAAGAAGTCAGTCGTAAGGCCTCGTAGCTCATTCCGATAATCATCGGAAGAATAGAGTTACTAGGTTTTAAAGTGAATGGCCTCGTAGCTCAACTGAATAGAGTACTAGATTACGGCTCTAGAGGTTCCAGGTTTGAATCCTGGCGAGGTCACGGGTTAAGAGAGTCACAGTAATGTGACTCTTTTTTTTTGGTAAAAAATAAAATGCAACATAGAATTTGAATAGTTCCTACAAGATAATTACTTTTGGTGTGATGAAAATTTTTGAATGTGGGTACAGTTGGATTTATAGTGTCGCAGGATTGCAAATCCAGCGAAGCGGGGTTTGTTTTATTTTTTCTTAATCTGCTTTTGATATGTCTTGAACAAAACATAACTTTCATCGTAAACTGACTTGATATCGTTGTAAAAAGAATTAAGTTGTTTAAAAGAACAAATCGATATATCTCCAATTGATTCGAATAAATGATGGTTTGTGAAATAATGAGAGCTTTTTGGAATATCTTCAAGAAAATATTCCGAACCAAATGGCATTTCATTAGCCGAATATTTTGTCATTAGAACGTTTTCAATTGATTTAAGATAGATGTCCTCATGATTCTTCATGATACCGAGTTTAAATTTAAAGTGAATAAATACATTATACACATCTTTGGAATTCAAATTAAGATTCTGAGAAATGTAAAATTCAAGTAAATGGTCACTTATTAGCATTAAGCTGTTCGATTTATACAATGAGTGTAAACCTGAAAGGTCATTTTTTACATAGAAAATATTATTTATTGCTATGCGACATCGTTTTTGTACTATTGTATCCTCATGAGAATTTAGTAAGATGACTATTTCTGAAATAGCTTCTTTATATTGCTTTTCAATAGCTCTCCTTTCGAGACCTGATAGGTACATAATTATATATTTCCTCTCAATAGGACAAGTAGTATCATTGAGCCATTGAAGGTACTTATATCTGAATTTTGGGGGCAATAAGCTATAATATAATCGGGAATTTATTAAATACTCATCAGTCGGTAAATTTATTATATCGGATGTAAATTCAACGTCGAAATATGTGAAAATTGTATGTGATTCAAGCTCGATTAAAAGAAGTTTGCTTTCGGGAATTGCATTAAACTCAGGTTTCTTCTCATCAAGTTGATGTAATACGATTGCATTGTCTGAAACGTTAAGATACTCATTGTATACTGATTCAATTTTATCATTTCTATTTTTAAGTCTATGTGAAGAACTCCATCCATTTTCCTCCTTAATAATAGTGAATTCAACTGAGCTTTTTTCACACTCGAAAATCGTGTATCTGATAAAATCATAGAATCTCGAGTCTAAGTTTGAAAAATAAAGAAGTTTTTTTCTGTATTCTGGTATCGAGCTAATTAATTCTTGAGATGTCATAAAATAATTTTTATTCGTTATCACGCAACCGACAGAACAACTTGTAATTTTTTGTTTTTTACATGGAGCGCGAATTTGAATAAAAAATATCGAAGTTCAGTATTTATCAAATTTATTTGTGACATAAAATAGTTTTTCGCACAAATGAAAATTTGTGAATTTCACTTAATCAATCTAATATCTGGACAATCGACAAGGATTCCCCCTGAATCGCACTAGTTATGCTTCGCAGCTAGTATAGAGATCTTGATTGATAAAATTTGTCCTACGCGTTGGATGCGTCTCTAAAACAGCGAAAAGTTATCGAGGCGTGTTTGTTTTTCTACAAAAACAGTATTAAACGGGGTTGTTTATATGAACTTCTCAGCAATTGACCAAATTGGGATGGAGCATACGAACACAGCGTCCTTAAAAAAGAACTCAAAAAATACAAGAAATAGTGGAAATGTTAAACCGCCTCAACTTGGAAACTGTTGTTCTCCATAATTCCAAAATCAAGTTGGCAAGTAGTGGTTTTAATCAGTCAAGTACAGAAAAATTGAAAACTCCAAATTGTTATCTGGCAGATTACATGAATCGAACTCTTATACATCATTCATCAATAATTTGATTTAATAGTTCTTCAATCTCTTTATCGCTCAGATTATCTTTATCCGATTTATCATAAATGGAAAGTAAATATAGGGTGTTTTCAAGAACGACTATATGGGTAATAACCCGTGCTCCACCCCTTTTGCCTTTGCCTTTTGAGGAGATGGCTAGTCGTATTTTGAAACAATTTCTTCCTAATGAAGTTCCTTGGCTTGGATTTTTTTCTAAACTGTCAAACAATTCAGATAAATCTGTTTTTAACGACGCATATTTTTTGGATAATTTCTTTAATTCTTTCCTGAAACTTGGAACAGCAATGATATTATAACTCATCAAGCAAATCTTTGGCAGGAATTCCTTTTAGTTTTCCCTGTTTAATCAACTTCAGCTCTTCTACAGCATCTTTGATTTCTGAGATAATTCGAGCTTTTTCGTCAGAAATAGTTTTGGTTTTCACGTATGGCAAACTTTTAAGGACTTGCAATAAGTGTAGCGCCATATTGTCATTGATATCTAACAAAACTTTCATAAAACAAGATTTTATTCATTTTTAGTGGTTAAATGCCTACAGTTTGAACAGTGCATCCAATGAAACAAAGATAATGAATTTTTGGATAACCGTCACTGATTCCGCACAGTTGCAGATCATAACAGGCAAATTGAGTGGATTTCAGACAACCCTTCCCGAAACGAGAAAAGGCCACCAAGACAAAATACGTTTGGCGTGATTAAACCGCCTCAACTTGGAAACTATACGTCTCCATAATCAAGTTAGCGAGGAGTTTTTTGCAAGCATCGTCCACTTTGGCTTCTGCATCGGCTTGGTTGCTGGCGTCGATAAACAAACGCACATGACGACCAATGCGCACACCTGAAATTTCAGGAAGTCCGATATTGGGCATACTGTTACTAACGGCTTTACCTTGTGGATCTAATAGCGCCTCTTGCGGCATGATGTCGATTTCTGCTTTAAACTTCATTTTTCTAAGATTTTATGACAAAGAATCGGATGAGCGAAATTGCCAGGTACAAAAGTACAATAAATGGTAATGCGAACACGCCAAACAGGAGCACCAAAGTTATTGACAACAGGATCAGCACATATTTGTCGAGGTTGTTTTTAATCGAAAAGTCTTTGAATTTCAAAGCGATAAGTGGCACTTCTGACACCAAAAGCACAGAGAAGATAACCACAAGTGTGGATAAAATGCCTTCTCGGAGTAAAATTTCAGCAAGCAAAGCCGAGAATCCTTCAGTGCCAAATCCAAACCACAAGGTGAGCGCAATGGCTACAAAAAACAGCGTGTTGGCAGGTGTTGGTAAGCCTATAAAATGTTCTGATTGACGCGTGTCTAAGTTGAATTTCGCCAATCGAAACAAAGAGAAAAACGGGATGAACAAAGCTACAAAAGGCAAGACCAAAGTCCAACCGTGAAAAGGTGCCACATGCATTTCGTTTGTTCCGTTCAATAAGGCATCAAAATATTGATCTATAAGCAGTTTGATACTCGAGCCCATTGAGTCGCTAAGCAAAACAGCGGCAAGTGAACCGTTTAAACTTACAGCAGCTGAAATAATGAAAAGCACAAAGGCAATTATTCCTGGCGCAGCGCCAAAGCTCACCATATCAGCCAATGAGTCGAGTTGCTTGCCCATGTCGCCTTGCTTGTTGAGCAAACGCGCAGCAAAACCATCCAGAAAATCCAAGAGCATGGCCACAAAAAGCATGATTGCCGAAAGATCTAAACGACCTTGTAGTGCAAAAACTATGGACATGAATCCGCAAAGTAGATTGGACGCTGTGAGTATGTTGGGTATTGAAAACATGACGCAAAGTTGATAAAAATTCTGCTCCATGCGTGCATGCGCTCAATAATTGGTTTATTTTTACAGTTTCATACAATTTAAGCCCGCGAAATGAGTTATTTCCCCAAAACTCTCTATTCTATGTTGAAGCACACATTTCTCTTTGTTTTACTCAGTTTTATTGGTTTCCAACACATCTTTGCGCAAGACGGTGGTACCCTTGCTCCCAAATATTCCAATGAATTTTTACAAATCGGTATCGGTGGTAAAGCGATGGGCTTGTCAAATGCTGTTGTGGCAAGTGTAGATGATGTTTCGTCAAGTTATTGGAATCCAGCGGGTTTAACGCGTATGAGTTCCAAGTTTCAAGGGGCTTTGATGCACTCTGAATACTTCGCAGGCA
Source organism: Crocinitomicaceae bacterium (assembly GCA_044233745.1). GTDB lineage: Bacteria > Bacteroidota > Bacteroidia > Flavobacteriales_D > Crocinitomicaceae > UBA6165. The sequence goes on along the minus strand of JBIIJN010000004.1, from coordinate 38,513 downwards.
TCGCCAAGTACGATTATTTGGGCGTTTCTTATAAAATCGATGATAAAAGTGCAGTGGGTTTCACGGCCATTCGTTTTGGTGTAGATGACATCCCAAACACCACGCAACTCATTGATAACAATGGCAATATCGATTATGATAAAATCACCAGATTCACTGCCGCAGACTACGGTTTTCTTTTTTCTTATGCCCGCCAATTGCCTGTTGAAGGTTTAACTTTTGGTGCCAATGCCAAAGTGATTTACCGCAAAGTTGGCGATTTTGCTAGTGCTTATGGCTTTGGTTTGGATTTCGGGATGCAATACAAATACAAAAAATGGCAGTTTGGTGCTGTCATGCGCGATGCTGTTTCCACTTTCAATGCTTGGGTCTTCAATTTAGATGAACAGACCAAGGAAGTGTTTTTGGCCACTGGCAATGAAATTCCACAAAATGGTCTCGAATTGACCTTGCCGCGCTTGATTTTGGGTGCCCACCGAAAATTTGAATTGGGAGAAAAAGGATTCAGTATTGCGCCAGAAATCAATGCAGCCATCACCACAGACGGCCGTAGAAATGTTTTGATTTCAGCCAAACCCTTCAGTATTGAACCTTATATGGGACTTCAATTTGGCTACAAAGACATCGTTGCTGTGCGCATGGGCGTTGGTAATATGCAGCGTGTCACCAATTTCGATGAAAGCAAAGAATTGAATATCCAACCCAACATAGGTATCGGTTTTAGAATTTCTGCTGTGCACATCGACTATGCATACACCAACATTGGAGGCTTGTCGGCTGCACTTTATTCGCATGTTATTTCTCTGAAAATACATCTGAATCAAATGTCTAGAAACACCCAACCCAACAGTTAAGCTTATGAGAAAACACCTACTCCTCGCTTTTCTTTTCTTGAATTTAGGTCTAGCCCAAGCACAGACCTATGGCAATGAATGGATCAATTTCAACCAACAATATTTCTCTTTTAAGGTTGCACAAAACAGACCGTATCGCATTTCTTTTGACGTGCTTACTCAGGCGGGAATTCCTGTTGATGTGCTCACCACGGGTCAATACCGCATCTACGGAAAAGAGCGTGAAATCCCTTTGTGGATAAGCGATGCTGATCAAAATGGATTTATCGACTCTCTTGATTTTATTGAATTTTATGCTGAGCGAAACACAGGCTGGTTGGATTCACTTTTGTATGAAAATGAAGAGGGTATAGCCAATCCCGCTTTCAGTTTATTCAGCGATACTTTGATGTATTTCCTAACATGGAGCAACGACAACAACGGCTTGCGCTTTCAGGAAGAAACCGATGTGGCCTACACCACTTATCCCTATGCGCCTTTTGTGATGCATCGGGTTTTGATTAATCTCAACACCCAATATTATGAAGGAAATAGAGTAGTAGGAGGAAGTTCCTCATTTTACAAAGATGGCGAGGGTTGGGGTAGGACTCAAGTCAACGGAATTACCACACCAAGTCTTAATTTGAACATGACGGTTACGGGTTATTACAATGGTCCTGATGCGCCCCAAGTTCGTTTGCATACCAAATTGAGTTCCAATTCAAATGCGGCGTCTTCGAGTCCGAATAACCACCACACGGTGTTGAGCTTGAATGGCAATATGTTTTTAGACACGGTTTACAACGGCTATCAACAACTCAGGCGAACGACTTTTTTTCCACCAAGCATTTTTACGGCAAACACGGCTGTTTTAAATCTTTCTATTCCAAATGATTTGGGTGCCTTGACAGATATGCAAGGTTTCACTTACGGTCAGTTGGATTTTGCCAAAAACCTGAATGTTGGTGCCAATAATGCGCTTTTTCGAACCCTCAACAATGCCAATTCACCAAAAGCAACGTATCAATTCACAGGATTATCAGGCACTTTACCAGCATGTTATGTTTGGGGCGGTGGTGTTCCTAAGAGACTGCCCGTTACCATTCAAGGGTCAAATAGATTTGTTGTAGTTCCAAATGCTGAAGAAGCTGAACAACAGGAGATTTACATTTTTTCGAGTGCAGCTATTCTTCAAATTGCAGAACTCAGTCCAGTTAATGGCACAGGCTTTTTTACAAATTATGCCGCGCAAAATTTAGAAGCAGCTTTGATTTTTGTGTATCACGACACTTTGTCCGCAGGGGTGGAGTTGTATCGAGAATACCGTGAAAGTGCCCAAGGGGGTAATTATAATGTTGTTCTTGCAGATGTTCAGGAATTGTATATGCAATATGGTGGCGGTGTTCATGGGCATGCTTTGGCGGTTCGCCGTTTTTCTGAGCAGGTTTATACTGCAGCAACCATCAAACCTGTGGGCTTGTTTCTGATTGGAAAAGGTGTAAGAGAGGCAGATGAATTGGGTGGAGCACAACCAGGAACAAGAAAAAGCGCACTTTCCTACAGTACTAATTTGGTTCCTTCATTCGGTTATCCTTCCTCTGATATGGGTTTCACAGCCCGCATGATCAACAATTCTTGGGCACCAGCAATCCCAACGGGTCGCCTAGCCGCTAAAGACAACGAGGAAGTGTTGCTGTATTTGGATAAAGTTAAATTATTCGAACAAAATCAAGACCCCAACAGCATTTATAATTCAGCCAATAAAGATTGGCAAAAGCATGTGATGCACTTTGGAGGAGGTACTACACCTCAGGAAATCAGTCAATTGGCGGGTTATTTGAATGTGTTGGGCAATAAAGTAGAAAACAATCGCTTTGGTGGCTCAACGCACACTTACATCAAGCAAGATTCAAATCCATTTAATCCATCCGTATTGAGTCAAGTAACCAATCGCATCAACGAGGGGGTATCTGTGATGACTTTTTTCAGTCATGCTTCTGGTGGTGGTTTTGAAATCAATATTGACCAACCTGAGACTTGGCAAAATTTTGGTCGCTATCCCGTTGTGATTGGCAATTCTTGTTACACCGGCGATATGTATATGCAAACCGCCATTACACCAGCCGAGCGCTTTGTTTTGGTGGAAGATAAAGGTGCAATTGCTTTTATTTCAACCGTAAAGCAGGGCATAATCACATCGCTTTTTCAACATTCTAATCAGTTCTACAATGAGTTTTGCTTCAATTCCTACGGATTAACATTGGGTGAACAGTTGAGTAATACTGCGGTATTCTTATATACCACCTATTCCACCAATCTGCTTATGGAATCAGTGGCCATGCAGATGAATTTGCACGGCGACCCGATGTTGCGCGTCAATCACCACAACCAACCTGAAATTGAAATCACACCACAGAGCGTGATTTTTTCTCCTGCACAAATTGACTTGAGCACACAAGAAATTGCCCTAACTTTACACATCAAAAACTTGGGACGTTCCATCATGGATACTTTTGCTATTGAAGTACGCCGCAACTTTCCCGTACAAAACATAGATTCTGTCTATACGCAATATCTACCCGTTTTGCATTATCAAGACAGTGTGGTGTTTACGATGCCAGTGCAACCCGACATCGCTATGGGCTTGAATCAATTTGAAATTTTGGTGGATATTCCTTCTCAAATTGAAGAACAATACGACGAATTTGACAACAACACACTTTTGTTGAACTACCTGATTGACGTGGGTGGAATTTTGCCCGTTTATCCTTATGATTTTGCTGTAATACCTGATCCTAATCCCATCATTTTAGCTTCCACGATCAACCCATTTGCACAGTTGAGAACCTATCGCTTTGAGTTGGATACCACAGATTTATTCAATTCGCCACAGCACCGTTATTTCGAAGTGTCTTCTTTGGGCGGGGTTGTAGCCGTACAAGCCAATCAATGGTTGAGTGTAGCCAATAATGCCAACTTACCTTTGGTAACTCCAGACAGTGCCGTCTATTTTTGGCGTGTGTCAGAAGTGACTGGCGCTGAAGTCCTTTGGATTGAACAGAGCTTTCAATATATCAATGGCAAAAGCGGATGGGGACAAGACCATTTTTATCAATTCAAGAAAAACAATTTTACCTTTTTGGATTACAATCGCGACTTGAGATTGCGCGAGTATTTTGATTTTGAAACTACTGTGCAGTGCAATGTGTATGACAATGCTAATAGCATTCCCACTTGGGCAGGAACCAATTGGTATTTGAACAATACGGAAATTGAATACGATTTATGCCAATTGACGCGATCCATTCATGTAGCTGTTATTGACCCCGTTACACTTCAGCCGTGGTATTCTAGAGGTTTGGTGAATGGTGTGGAAGTAAACAGCGGAAATAATTTTGGGAATGCAAATGACTTGAGCAATTCACCACCCTGTAGAGTCCGCCCAGATGGCTATTTTATCTTTCGTCAAACAACTCCCGAACAACGATTGGCATTCAGGAATATGATTGAAAATAGTATACCTGATGGTTATTATGTTTTGATTTACACGCCTATAGAAACAAGATACGATTTATGGGAACCTGAAATGTTTGACGTATTTACCATGCTTCAATCTGACAGTATTTATCCTGGAAAACCCAATCGATCTTTTATTTTCTTCGGACAAAAAGGCAATACGCTCTTCCACAAAGAAGAAGTAGCGCAATTTGCTGGCGAATTGATTACGATGAATCAGAATATTCCCGGCGTGAATGCTTTTGGTATGGAACGCTCGGTGCAAATTGGTCCTGCGGCTGCTTGGGAAACTGTTTATTGGAAACAAGATGCGCTGGAACTTTCCAATACAGACTCAACGATGCTCCGAATTTCTGGTTTAAATTGGTCGGGTACACCACTCACCGAGCTGAATCTTCAGTTCACACCGAATGATTCATTACTCAATGTGAACAACCAAATTAGCGCCAATCAATATCCTTATTTGCAATTGAATGCCTCTCATTGGGATGCGCCAAACCAAACGCCTTCCCAGATTGACCGTTGGCATGTGTTGTATGAAGAATTGCCAGAAGCTGCAATAGATGCTTCCAATGGTTATTATTGGTCGGTTGAAAACAACACCGTACAGGAAGGTGATACGATTTTTTTCGCAGTAGATATTAAGAATATCAGCGACAAACCGATGGATTCTCTTCTGGTGAAGTATTGGGTGCAGGATGTGAATTTGAACAAACAATTTATTGCGTATCCCCGACAAGATTCTTTACTTGTGGGCGAAACCTTGCGCGACACAATCGCTTTTTCTACCGAAGGTATGAGCGGATTAAGGAGCTTCTGGATTGAAGTGAATCCGTATATAAACGGCAGTAACATCATCAAAGACCAGCCTGAGCAATTCCATTTCAACAATATCGCGCAGATTCAATTTGTTGTAAATAAGGACGAAATCAACCCGATATTGGATGTCACCTTCGACGGTATTCATATTTTGAATGGCGATATTGTAAGTCCCAAAAGCGAAATAGTCATTACTTTGAAAGATGAAAACCCATTTTTAATTATGAATTCGGATGCCGACACCACTTTATTCGCTGTGTATTTGCGCGATCCATTGGGTGTCCAAAGACGCGTTTATTTTATTGATGGAACAGGGCAAATCAATATGGAGTGGATTCCTGCATCGGGAAACACAAACAAGTTTAAAATCATTTATCGCGGCAATTTCCCCATGGATGGCACTTACCAACTTTTGGTGCAAGGGCAAGATATTTCTGGGAATATTTCAGGAGATTTAGACTACCGAATCGACTTTGAGGTAATCAATGAGACTACGATAAGCTACTTGATGAATTACCCCAATCCATTTAGTACAAGCACCCGTTTTGTGTTTACACTCACTGGCGAGCGCATCCCAGACCACATGACCATTCAAATCATGACTGTTTCAGGGAAAGTAGTCCGTGAAATCACCTTGGCCGAGTTAGGTCCCATTAATATAGGACGAAACGTAACAGAATATGCCTGGGATGGTCGCGACGAATTTGGCGATTTGTTGGCCAATGGCGTTTATCTTTATCGGGTAATGACCAGTCTGGATGGAGAAAAAATCAAACACCGCGAAACCGGAGCCGATGAATTTTTCAAACAAGAATTCGGGAAAATGTACTTGATGCGATAATCGAGGACGATTTTTACCCAAAAATCTTTTTCACGCGATCCCAGTGCAACAAAACAATCAACACGTTCATTGCCAATGGAATACCTGTTTCCCAAAGTTCTTCTGGGCGATTGTCTAAGAAAAAGTGAATCAAAAACATATTGATTACCACAGGTAAAAGCAGAACAGCACCCAACAAACGGGTTCTAGGAATAATCAACAAGAATCCCGCAAAAGCTTGAATGGCGCCAACAACTTTGAAAAACCCAGATTTGCAAAAGGCTGTAATCACTTGTTGATAGGCCATTGGAATTGTGGAATCGGGTTCAAAAACCTTACATTCTGATAGAAAATGCTTGTTGATACCTTTATACACAAAAAATCCTCCCAAAAGTGCACCTAGCACCAGATGAATAAAGTCGCTTGTTTTTTTCATCAGGAGATTATTGAGCCTTATAAAACGGCAATTTCACAACTTGAGCCTTGATGTGTTTGTCGCGAATGACTACGAAAATTTCCGTGCCCAAAGCGGCATTTTCAACCGTTACATAACCCAATCCGATGGCTTTTTTCATAGACGGCGACATAGTGCCAGAGCTTACTTTTCCGATGATAGTTCCTTGAGCATCAGCGATTTCATAATCATGGCGCGGAATGCCTTTGTCAATCATTTCAAAAGCGACCAATTTGCGCGATACACCCGCTTCTTTTTGCGCTTTCAAGTTGTCGGAATTCACGAAGTCTTTGGTGAATTTAGTAATCCAACCCAAGCCGGCTTCGAGTGGAGAAGTGGTGTCGTCGATGTCGTTGCCATATAAACAAAAGCCCATTTCCAATCGCAAAGTATCGCGCGCAGCCAAACCAATCGGTTTAATTCCAAAGGATGCACCCGCTTCAAATACTTTGTCCCAAACTTGTTGCACTTCACTGTTTTTGCAGTAAATTTCAAATCCACCTGAACCTGTGTAACCTGTTGCAGAAATAATCACATGTTCAATACCAGCAAAATCTGCAACTTCGAAATGATAATATTTGATAGCCGACAAATCAACGGAAGTTAAAGACTGCATCGCCTCAACTGCTTTTGGTCCTTGAATGGCTAACAATGAATAATCATCCGACAAATTGCGCATTTCTACACCTAAATCGTTGTGGGCAGAAATCCAATTCCAATCTTTTTCAATGTTAGAAGCATTCACTACCAATAGATATTGTTCTTCTTTGATTTGATAGATAATCAAGTCGTCCACAATTCCTCCATCGTTGTTGGGCATGCAAGAATATTGCGCGCGACCTGGAAACAGCGTTGAAGCATCGTTGGAGCTGATTTTTTGAATCAAATCGATGGCTTTTGGACCCGTCAATAAAAACTCGCCCATGTGCGACACATCAAAAACACCAACACCATTGCGAACGGTTTCGTGTTCTACATTTACTCCTTCATACTGAACAGGCATTTCATAACCTGCAAACGGAACAATTTTGGCACCTAGACCAACGTGAATATCGTGAAGCGCTACTTTTTTCATCTTTTTTTGTTTGGTTGCAAAAGTAACATTTAATGTTTTGTTATGTTTCGCGTTGTCCGCATATTTGTATGAATCATTATTTTCGAACATCAACCAATGGGTATTGAAATATTGATTTAATTTGTTGAAAAATAGACAATATGCTTAGAATTTTATTTTCAACGGGCTTGATTTTCTTTGTTCAATTTGTTTTTGGGCAAACGATTCGCCCTGCAGTTGAATCAAAATTGCGAGTGGCTCCTGTTGGACGTGATTATGTTCAGGTAGTCATTAACGGAGCTAATTTTAACGACAGAGGAAGTTGTGTTCCATCACCTTATGATGAAACAGACCCTATCTATCAACAAGTAATTGCTCTAGACCCATTTTGCTGTGACACACAGTGGGATGGCATTTGCCAAGATGCATATGACGCGCTAAATTCTGGTCCAGGTGCTTGCGTTCCATCTCCCTACGATGAGTCAGACCCCATTTACCAACAAGTGATCGCTGCCACACCAAGTTGCTGTGATGTGGAATGGGATGGCGTTTGTCAAGATGCTTACAATGCGCTTAATTCGGGTCCAACACCTTGTGTCCCATCTCCCTACGCTCCAGATAATCCTGTTTATTTGCAAGTTATAGCGCAAGACCCTTACTGTTGCGATGTGGCATGGGATGGTCTTTGTCAGGAACAATATGATGAACTCGCAGGTCCAGACCCGAGTAATTGTGTCCCGTCGCCATATCCAACCAATGATCCTTATTACTTACAAGTGATTGCAGCAGATCCGCTTTGTTGCTTTGTGCAGTGGAGCAACAACTGCCAATTGGCTTACGAACTGCTAACAGGACCTCCGGCCTGTGTGCCTTCACCTTATGCTGAAGATGATCCATATTATATTTCTGTGATTACTGCAAATCCTGCATGTTGTGATGTGGCTTGGAATGAAACTTGTCAGAATGCTTACAATCTCGCTATCGGTTTAAGTTTGCCAGATTTCAATGCTGCGTCTTTTGCCTTGTATCCCAATCCTTCTAGCGGTTTTGTCTCAGTGGTGGTAGATGACCAAATTCTTATGAGACAGATTAAAATCTATGGTGCAAGCGGTGTGCTCGTTTATGCAAGTGAATTAAGCCTATTGGACAACAAAACTGATTTGGATTTAAATCATCTTAGCGCTGGCGTGTATCATCTCGTAGTTTTTGATAGAGATACACGTTTGATTCAAAAATTGGTGATTACAAAATAGTTTGCGCTTATGAGGACATGGATTGTGTTTTCATCCATTTTGTTGCTCTTTTCGTGCAAGGTGAAAAACAATAGTCAACCTGCATCTACAACAAATGCAGCTCAAAACACAACCCAACTTTTGAACGACCAAACGTATTTGTTGACTAAGATTTCTAAAGATGCTACATGTGCGTTCTCTTACCCAAATCCAGTGAAAGTGGGAGGAGCCATGAATAGTTCAGGACCCAAAAACGAAAAACGATTTCTAAACGCCTTGCTCGGGCCAAAAGGAGAAAAAGTTGAATATATGAGAACGGGGAATTGCTGCTCATTTAAAACAAATAATGCCTTTATTGGTGATTATGGTTTACTGGATGTTTTCAGCGTTTGGCATGCTGGTTCGCCGGATACGCTTACCCTCTATATCAACATGTACGATGCAGATGAACTTTTTATTCCGATTGGTTATACGGCGCGAAAATAGCTCGATTTTGTAAATACTTGAATTTCTGTACTTTTGCATAAATCTTAAGAACAATTATTATGCAAAAGAAAGTTACTTTGATTTTTGGTTTTATGCTATTTTCTATAAGTGCTTCTTACGCGCAGCGCACATTTTCAACTGAGCAAATCCGAAAAAGAAATTTCATTGTTTCCTCAAGCGAATCCACGAATAGGGGAGACTGCGTGCCTTCCCCTTATGCCAATGATGACCCAGCTTATCTTCAAACAATAGCGTTTGATCCGTTTTGTTGTGAATCAGAATGGGATGATATCTGTGATAATCAGTATCAGTATTTTTTGAATGGTTGTGATGCGGAATCTCCTTATGATTCAACTGAAGTAAATTACATTACTGTGGTTTTGCTCGACGATTTTTGCTGTTCAAATGAATGGGATGCGCAATGCCAACTGCACTATGAACATGTGGTTTATGGGTGCAATGCCTATTCTCCATACGGACCAAGTGACCCAATTTGGGAACAAGTTATAGCGGCGGATGAATTTTGTTGCAATAATGAGTGGGATGCCAAATGTGAGGCCTTGTATGTTTCCCTATCCTCACCGGCGAGTTTAACCCAAATGGAAGAGCATCAATTTGTTTTATTTCCAAATCCAGCCAACAACTTTGTTTGGGTCAAATTGGGTAATAACAACGCGCATATTTCTTCAATCAGAGTATACAACAATAGTGGTGTTTTGGTGATGGAAATCAATTCCTCTGAAAGCGAAATTCTTATAAATACCGAAGACTTAAATGCGGGCACCTATCATATTGAGGCAGCCACGATGAGCCGAGTATTGCATCAGAAATTGGTGCTGATTAAATAAGCATACGCAGGCATATTAAAAAAGGAGGCTTCAATCGGAGCCTCCTTTTTCATGTCTTAACAAGTGCTATTTTCTACGTTCGTGATAGCGGTTCAGTCCTTTCATCAAGAATGCTTCATATCCTTCCACACTTGGGTCATAACCACGTGGCGCAGTGAGGTCTGTATCGTCTTTTGGATCAACTACAATGTATAGCGGTTGTGAAATTTGTTTGTACTTTTTAATTTGATAATCGGCCCAGCGGTTGCCAACAGTTTTAATCTTGCCTTGAGATTCTTCTGAATAATAATGTTCACTTTCTGGTAGAGGAGTTTTATCATCTACATACATAGAAACAATCACAAACTGGTCTTTTAATATGGGTTTTATTGTTTTGTTCAACCATATACGCGCTTCGGTTTTACGACAATTTTCGCAAGTGTAGCCCGTGAAATCTAATAATACCGGTTTGTTTACTTTGTTGGCAAATTCATATCCTTTCTCCCTGTCCATGAAAACGTAGATGCTTCCATCTTGAATGTGATGGATATAAGAGGTGTAATCTTTTAGAATTTCAGCATCAGGACCATCATGGTTGCTTTCTGAACTGCCTCGCACAAATTCAAAACCATCTTCAGAATGGTGGCGTGGTGGAGCAATACCTTCTACCATGAAAACTGGTGCACCCCACATACCTGGAATCAAATAAACCGTAAACACCAAAGAAGTCAAAGCAAACATGAATCGAGTAACCGATAGTTTTTCAATTTTATCGTCATGAGCAAATCTGATTTTCCCTAACAAATAGAAACCGATTATGGCAAAAACAACTACCCAAACAGCAATGAAAATTTCTCGTGTCAGGATATTCCATTCATATGCCATATCAACACGAGATAAGAACTTCATGGCAATTGCCAATTCGAGTAAGCCCAAAACTACCTTCACAGAATTTAACCACCCACCCGATTGAGGTAGAGAACTCAACCAACTTGGGAAAATGGCGAAGAGCGTAAAAGGAAGAGCTAGTGCCAAACCAAAACCAAACATCCCCATAATTGGACTTGCCATATTTCCTGTACTCACAGATTCAACGAGTAAGGAACCAACTATAGGGCCTGTGCAAGAGAACGAAACCAAAACCAAGGTAAATGCCATGAAAAACACGCCAATTAAACCACCTTTATCAGCTTGTCTGTCGGCTGAGTTGACAAGTTTACTGGGCATTCTAATCTCAAAAGCACCAAGAAACGAGAAGGCAAAAAGAATAAAAATGGCAAAGAATATGAGATTCATCCAGATATTCGAAGAGAGTTCGTTGAGACCAAATGCACTCATAAACTGAGAGAGAATTCCTCCCAAAAGAACATAGATAAAAACAATCGCAAAACCATACATCAACGCTTTAAAAACACCGGCCATCCGACTTTTGCTCTGCTTGGTGAAGAACGAAACGGTCATCGGAATAAGTGGGAATACACAAGGCGTGAGCAGGGCTGCCAAACCAGAAATAAATCCAAAAACAAAGAGCATGAGCAGATTCTTTTTCTTGTCATCTTTTTCATTGGCGTCAAAAGTCACATCTTTTAAGTCATCAACTTTGGGTTCTTCGTTTGATTGAGCCAAAACTGATTGATTCGTGTCAACAGATTCAACTGGCACATTCGAAGCGCTACAATCCCCAGTTGGTTTTATCTTAAAAACAAACTCTTGCGCTGGTGGAAAAATACAGCCCTCTTCGTTGCATATCTGAAATTCAAAATCACCAGTAATATCAAAGGGTTCTTGGCTTAAAATCTTTATTTTCTGAGAAAACACAACACTCTTTTCGTGATAGAGCTGTGTGCCTAAATCATCCGTTAATTTTTTCGGTGCTTTGGATTCTGTATTTTTTCCAAGCAAAGAAAAGAATTTGTTTTTCCCTAAACTCAATACACTCGGTGAACCAATGCCATCCGCTTTGTCGGGGTCGTGCTTGATGGAAAAAATATGCCAATCTGGTTGTAAAGTAGCGGTAATTTGAAGCGTTGCCTCGCAATTCTCTTCCATTTTCACGGAAGCCTCCAATTTTAAATGATCTTGCCATGAACCACCCGGTTGTGCATGTAATACGTTTTCTTTTTGCGAGGTGCAGGAAATAATGGTCAGTAGGAGAATCCAAAAAGATTTGATTTTGTTCATTGTGTTTGTTTTGAAGGTTGATTATTTAGCAAAATGCATAATGATATTTACATCTATCGGAGGAAGACATTGAGAGTCGTCGCAAACCATATACGATACGGTAAGGTTCAGTTTTTTGATTTTTCTAATTTTCAATTTCACTTTTTGACGAAATTCAACTTTGTTTTCATGATAAGCGACATGGGTACCGAAGTTGGGGTCGAATGCGTTGATGGGTTCCTGCTCAATTGTTTTTCCAATAAGTCGCAATCCGCGCGTCTTTTCAAAAGAAATATAAGTTGGCACTGGACCTAAGTCTACTGGATTGTTGATTGAATACAAATGCCAGTGCTTATCTATGGTTGCAGTAATCACAATTTCTGAGGTGTTTTCATCAAATCGCGCTTCCCATTTCACATGGTTTTGGGCGTTAAGATTTTGATAAAAGAGGCAGGAGAATAGGAGTAAAATCGGAAAAAATAATTTGGACATATAGAATTTGATTTCAAGTGCAACAAAATTAGTGTTTTGAAAGCTACAGTGGGGTATCAATACAAAAATATTCTTGGATTCCTATTTGGATTCTTTGTGTTTTGTTCGATTGAGTATAAAAAAAGCCAAAGTACCAATTGCATAACAGATCACATCCCAAAAATCGGCGGTTAAATGCATGTAGTATTTTGGCAAAATCCATTCGAAGGACAATGATACCATCAGAAATCCGTCGAGCAACATCAAATTGTCTAAGACGAGTTCGGGTCTGCGGTAAATCCAACGCATCAGTAATTGGGCCAAGTATAAAATGACGGGCATCGCCAATAAATCATCGAGGTAGTTTCTGCTGAAATTGCTTGAAATCTCAAAGTGTTGTAGGATATAATTGGCAACAAAAATAAGTGCAAATGCAGCAAAGAGTATTGGATTCAAAAAGGCTCGATTTTTTACGCGGCAGCCCATACCACGAACCATAAAATGGCGGAAATGACAAACATGAAAACAAAGTATATCGGACGAATAATATGGAGAAATGCCCGCAATATCCAAGGGTAGCTGTCCTTGATTTCTAAAAATGGTTTGGGTTGAGGAAAGGGTGGAATTAAACCTTTTCGTTTTTTATCTTCGTAGATGATTTCGTTTTTGTCGAGTAATGAACCACAATGCACGCAGTTTTTATTATCGTTGTGATAGCGGCTCCATGTTTTACAATTCGGACAAAGTTTTTCTGTCAAATCATTCATTTTCAAGGTTATTGCTGCATTCGAAGACAAATGCTGGTGGAAAATTAAACAACACAAATGATTGGTTAACTTTTTTGAAGTAGCGCTCTAATTTCGCTTTCAACACCAAAGAATACATAAATTGAAGGTATTTGCCATGCGCCGACAAAAGGGCCTTACTTTCAGTTAAAATAGCATTTGAAACGGGTTCAGGCATCACGGTTAGCGGCAAACTAGATATAATGAAGTCCACTTTTTCTAAGCCATGCTGCATTAAAATGTTTTTCATTTCTGTTGCCGATGCTTCAACCAAAATCATCCTTGGGTCGTCAAAGTTATTTGTCAAAAGTTGAAACATTTCCGAGTTCAATTCAATCACTACAAGTTTACAAGTAGCCGACATCCTGTTCAATATAGTTCGCGTAAAAACGCCCGTTCCTGGACCGAGTTCCACAATCACTTGGGCATTTTCAAAATCTATTTTATCAACAATGCCGCGTGTGAGGTAGCGTGAACTGGGTGTTACCGAGCCAATTTCACGGCGCGATTTCAAAAATTGTTTCCAAAATTTTCTTTTCGAATCAGGCATTTTCCTCGGTAGCTAAAACAATTGAATATCTCCCTTGATTCACAACACCTACAACGCGACCTTGAAGTTCTTTCCCCACAAAAGGCGTGTTTTTACTTAAAGAAAAAAGGGTGCCTTTTTCTACAGATGTGGTCTCTTTCAAGCTGAAAATGGTCAAATCGGCCTTGGCATCTTCTTCTATCGTAGCCGCATGAAGACCCAAGATTCTGCGTGGGCCTTGGTTCAAACAATGCACAACAGCCTGCAAATCAAATTCCGCACAACTCACCAAGGCAGGGAAAAGTGTTTCGAGAGTGATGTTGCCAAACGCAGCGTAATCAAATTCTACTTCTTTGTCGTCAGAATGGGCAGGGCGGTGGTCTGAAACAATGGCGTCAATGGTGCCGTCGATTATTCCTTGCCAGAGCGCCATACGATCCTCTTCTGAGCGGTAGGGTGGCATAACTTTATAGTTGCTGTCGAAGCCCAAAACAGTGCTTTCGTTGAACAACAGTTGATTCACATGCACATCAGCTGTAACAGGTAAACCAGATTTTTTTGCTTGTTGAATCAATTCCAATCCTTGTGTAGTGCTAATTCCAGATATATGCATTGCGGATTGGGTGTATGCAACCAAGCTTAAATTGCGTTCAATATCAATGATTTCTGCAATTGCTGGTATCGCTTTTAATCCAGTTTCGGTGCTGGCTCGACCCTCGTTGACCATCCCGTTACTGGAAAGACTGGTGTCGTTTGCCGTTATCATAATCTTGCCACCAAAGTTTTTGATATACATCAACGCGCGGTACAAAAGACCTGTTGATACATGCAGATTATCATCGGTAAACATCACTGCGCCACTGAGATGCATGTCATACATTTCTGCGAGCTCTTTGCCTTCATGATGCGCGCTGATACAGCCCATCGGCATTATGCGGGTAGGCGAAAACTGATTTTTCCCTTGAATAAATTCTACTTGTGCTTTGTTGTCAACGGCTGGAGTGGTCGAAGGTACCAAACAAACGTGCGTAAATCCGCCTCGTTCGGCAGCTTGTGCGCCCGACTCTAATGTTTCTTTATGTTCGTTTCCTGGCTCACAAAAATCAGCTTTTAAATCCACCCAACCTTGCGAAATATGCAGGTCTTCACCAACAATTACTTCGTCCGTTTTGTCTCGGATTTCGGTGGCAATTTTCACGATTTTCCCTTCTTCAATCAACAAATCGCGCACCTGTAAATGGTGGCTCGATGTTGGGTCGATGATTCGGGCTTGTTTGATCAGTACACTCATAGCTTTTGTGTTTATCTCCAGAACTTAATCAGGCTCATTTCAATCAAGAAAAATAACAGGGCCAAAAGTAAGAATATTCTCCATAAACCCGATTGAAGTTTGCTCGGCACTTTGTTGATTTCATAGCTTTCAGAAACTTGATCTACACTGAAATTTTCAATCCCCGCATTTTTCATATTGGTTTCCAATTCTTCTGGCGTAAAAAAGGTTAAATCACTTTCAAATCTCGGGAAATTGAGCGCTGTGATACCCAAAACATCTTCTTTAGATTGAAGTTGGTAATAACCCGCATTCAACATCAATTCCTCTGTTTTGCCCGAAAAAAGTATTTTCAAAACACCGTTAGCAAATTGCTGTCGCGGTATAAATGAAATTTGTTCGTTGACCATAGATATAGGCTCATCTTCTTTGTAATCATTCATTTTATAGCGCATTTCACGCGACTCACCAATACAGCTAAACATGGGTTGAATGTCGCCAGAAACCTCTCCGATTCTCAAAAACAAAGCGCTGAATAAATCACTACTCAACAGATTGCCATTGCCTTTATGTAAATCGGCATTGAATAAGAAAATGTTAAAATCTTGATTGGAACTGCGTGCCAAAAATGGAGAGCCATCCGAGAAAGTAATGAGGGGCAAACTGCGACTTCCGGTACTCACCAATTTGGTTTTTCTGCGCACTGGAATTTGAATTTTTGGATTCGGATTATCAAAAAGTCCGGTGAAAAATTGATTTTCCATGCGAATGCTATTGATATACATCGAGCCGCTGTCAGATTTTTGAATCAGAGGCATTTGCAATTCACCCAAAAGCGCATTCCAAGAATTTACATCGCATTGTGGATGTGGAATCAAAACAACAGCTTTTCCGTCTTTCGCATTGTTGATTATGCGCTGCTTGATGCCGCCATCAATTGATGTCAATTGGTTGATTACAAGCAACTGAACATTTCCAGAAGCATCTAAGTTCATTTGGTTTTGGTTCCATACTTGTGTTTGATAATAAGCATCTAAACCATAGACCAACTCTACGTTTTTGGCTGCGTCGGCACCATGCACAATACCCACACTCATATTTTTCAGCACCTGAAATGAAGCATACAGCACATCATCAAAATGCACTTGATTGTCTTCAATTTCTGCCTCGATTTCATAAAATCCAGGGTTGATTGGAGAAACGTAATTGAGGGTAATGATCTTGCTGCGTTCGCCGTTGAAATCAATATTCACCAATTGTTTGTTTTGATCCACACGCAGGTTGAGCGTAGCCGAAGTGATTTCTTGTGGCGTGTTGTTTTTTATCCGAACATTGAGTTCATAGGGTGCTCCAGGTCGCATCACAGGGATATTGGTCCAAATGGAATCGACGCTCAAATTCACAATATTTTCTGGTTTCAACTGCACAAACTTCACAGGATAGGTGATGTTAATACTTTCAGTAGTTTGCCATTGATTGCGTTGACCATCACTCAATATAATCAGTTCGCCCGCAATGTTCAGTTGTTGTTTTAAGTCTTCAATGCGACTAAATATTGCTTCGGCGGGTTTGGGAAAAGGAGCAATCGGTAATGCATCAATATAATCAATGGCATCGGCCTGACCCAACAAACGCATTTCTTCACCGTTGAAAAAGTTACTGATAATCAGAAATTTACTACCTACTGGGTCTTTTGAAATGAGTTCTTTGGCCATTGTGCGGGCTTGCGACATCAATTCACCTTCAACACCAATAGATGTCATGCTGTATGAATTGTCGATGTAAATGATGCGTACTTCTTGAGCACCCTCATTTTGATTTTCAGTTTTATTCCAAAAAGGTTGTGCAAAAGCCAAAACCAAAAAAATCAAGGCCAAGACACGCGAAATGAGCACAAGCAGATTTTTTAGTTTTCGCGCCGATTTTGAACTCACCTCAAGCTTTTTGATAAAAGCCAAGTTAGAAAAATAGAACGTTTTGAAGCGGCGCAAATGAAATAAATGGAGCAGAATTGGAATCAACACTACACCTAAAGCAGCCAAAAAAGCGGGAAACAAAAAGTTCATGACTGCAAATATAAAAACTCTAGCCGTTGTTGATGGATAATTGCATAAAGTTGTGCTCGGTTATCAACAAAAACCTGTGCTGAGAATAGCATTTGCATTTAAAATTCGCAACATCAACTATTATACCTATCTTTGCACAGACTTATTTCCTTGGTACGTTGTAGACCCTTAAGTCGTATTTTAGATTTGTCCGTTTCGACATACAACATCCTAGCAGACCCCATTTATACAATATTCTTTATGAATTTTACTGATTTACAACTGGCAGCGCCTATTCTAAAAGCGCTTTCAGAAACGGGTTATACACAACCCACTCCTATTCAAGAACAAGCAATTCCACATGTATTAAACCAACGCGACATCCTTGGGTGTGCGCAAACAGGTACTGGAAAAACAGCAGCATTTGCTTGTCCAATTATTCATTTGTTGGATAAAAATCCGGCAACAAATAAACGTGCAATTCGCAATTTGATTTTAACTCCAACCAGAGAGTTGGCTATCCAAATTGGTGAAAGTTTTGCCGAATATGGCAAATACACATCAATCAAATACACCGTTGTTTTTGGTGGTGTTGGTCAAGATCCTCAAGTGAAAGCTTTGCAACGCGGAGTTGACGTGCTTATCGCTACACCAGGTCGTTTGCTCGATTTGATGAATCAAAAACATGTGCACTTGAACCAACTCGAAATTTTTGTTTTGGATGAAGCCGATCGTATGCTCGATATGGGTTTTGTGCATGATGTGAAGAAAGTATTGGCGCATTTGCCATCGAAAAGACAATCGTTGTTCTTCTCGGCTACTATGGCACCTGAAATTGTGAAATTGGCCAATACCATTTTGGTTAATCCAATCAAGGTTGAAGTAACGCCAGCAGCTACCACAGCAAAAACCATTAACCAAACGATTTATTTTGTGGACAAGAACAACAAGAAGTTTCTTTTGCTCGACATTTTAAAAGAACAGAATATCGAAAGAGCTTTGGTTTTTTCGCGTACAAAACATGGCGCCAATCGTTTGGCTGAGTTTTTATCTAAGCAAGGAATTACTACGCACGCTATTCACGGGAATAAATCACAAACGGCACGTCAAACGGCTTTGAATGATTTTAAAAATTCCAAAACGCGTATCCTCGTGGCTACAGATATTGCTGCTCGTGGAATCGACATCGATGAATTGACGCACGTTGTGAACTACGAATTGCCGAATGTGCCTGAACAATATGTGCACCGCATCGGCCGAACGGGTAGAGCTGGATCTTCTGGTATTGCGATTGGATTTTGCGATGCTGAGGAAAAACCATACCTCAAGTCAATTCAAAAGTTGATTGGTTTGGAAATTCCTGTTATCGACGGTCACGAATATCCTCTGATGATTCATGATGTAGTGAAAGAGCCTAGACAACAACGTCCACCGAGACAACAGCATGGTCGTTCGCAATCGAATGGGAATAAATCCAGCAATGGAAACTCAAGCAATTCAAACGGCAACAACAATAGAAATCGATTTAAGCAAAATGCATAATCGAAAGTAAATTAAATCTTAATGAGTCCGCTTTGTCTTTTGATGGAGCGGATTTTTTATGCTTTAGTATTTAGGGTTTCTAGAAAAGCTTCGTTCAATTCTGAGTGAACAATTCCTTGGGCTGCATCAAAATTCTCATTGAAATTGGGTAAACAGAAATGCCCCAAAATATCAGCGCCATGTCGCGGGAAACGGTCAAGCGCTGCATCCATCACGCCTCTGCCACCGCGCGGACCTGGTGAAGTTGACAACAAAATCATCTTTTTATTTTCAAAGCACTTGGATTTGTTTCGGCTCAACCAATCCAACAAGTTTTTGAATACAGCAGTGTAGCTTCCGTTGTGTTCTGCAAAAGAGATCAAAATTAAATCCGCAGACTCAATGTGTTCGGCAAATTTTATAACATGCGCTGGTATTCCATTTTCTTTTTCCAAATCAATAGAGTAGAGCGGAAGCGGGAAATCGTTCAAATCCAACAGCTGCTTTTCATCACTTTCGATGCGGTCTAAAGCATGCGCCACCAATTGTTTATTTAATGAGGCACGGCTCGACGAAGCTGCAAATGCTAGTGTTTTCATGTTCTTTGGTATGTTATTAAAAACAAAAGTACGCATTTCTATGGCGGCAGAAACGCGTACTTTCTTGTCAGGTGGAAACCTGAATTTATCTCATGGGAACATCCATCAATAGGATTTTGGTTTTGTCGGATTTCACTTCAAAAGTGAAATTTTCGGTGTCCCATACACCCAAGCCATCTCGGGTTTCAAGTTGAACGCCATTCACTTGAACACTTCCAGATATTACAAATATATACAATCCGTTAATTTTTTGCTTTATCGTGTATAAATTTTTCGAATTCTTTGAAAATTCTCCCATATGAAACCAAGCATTTTGGTGAATCCAAACGCCATCGTCTATAGGGTCGGGAGATAAAATTTGTGCCCAAGTGTTCTTCATTTTATTAACGTCGAGCATTTGTTGATCGTAGCGCGGTTGAACACCTCTTTTATTTGGGAAAAGCCAAATTTGTAAGAGATTGATGGCTTTGTCTTTTATGTTGTTGAATTCAGAGTGTTGAACACCTGTTCCGGCACTCATCACTTGTATTTCCCCTTGTTTGATAACTTTTTCATGACCCATCGAGTCGCGGTGCTTCAACTCACCTTCAATAGGTATTGTAATGATTTCCATATTGTCGTGTGGGTGCGTTCCAAAACCCATTCCACCCGCAATGATGTCGTCGTTTAACACGCGCAAAACGCCAAATTGAACACGCTCGGGATTGTAATAATTGGCAAAACTAAAGGTATGCTTGGCTTTCAACCAACCGTGGTCGGCAGCACCGCGCGTATTGGCTTTGTGTAAAACCATATTCTTCATGATATCTGATTTTGTGTTTGGTATATGGTTGAATCCTAAATCTTTGGCCGATTCCTGGTCATCAACTTTTTGTGCCAAACCAGTTTTCGCAACAGCTACAGCCGCTACGCTGCCCAGCACACTTTTTTTGATAAAGTCCTTTCTGTCCATAACTTAGATTTTGCTCAAAAGTATAACAATCTAAGTGGAAAAAAGTTGAACTAGGTCAAGAAGTGAATGAACTTTTTCTTATTTAGCCCTTTACTTTACGTTTCCTTATTCTCGACAAAAACTCTGGACTCACCCCGATGTAATTAGCAATTTGATGTTGAGGCAATCTGTTTTGCAAATTGGGATACCGTTCTAAAAACGTATCGTATCTGTCTTCTGCAGTAGCCGCAATGTGTTCGAAAAGTCGATCTTGCAAAGCACCCGTGTGTTTTTGTAGCAACATACGAAAGAAGCGTTCCAATTTGGGCACTTTATCGAAAAGCTCATATTGGTCTTGAACGGTCATCACTAGACATGCTGTATCTTCCATGGCTTCAATGTATAGTCGACTGGCTTTGTTTTCTTCAAAGCTATGAATGTCTGTAATCCACCAGTTTTCTGATGCAAAATTAATGATGACCTCGTGCCCATTTCGGTCTATGAAATAGGTTTTCACCAATCCTGAGGTGATGAAGAACAAATATCTGCAAATATTGCCTTCTTCTAGTAGCATTGATTTTTTTTCAAATGAAACCTCTGAGAATGAATCGCTTATCAGTTTCAATTCGTCGTTGGTGAAAGTACCTTTTTCTTGAAGATAGTTGCTTAAGGTCATAAATGCAAAGATAAAGTAGGTTACAAAGCTAATGGTTTTGTTCAATTCACTGCCTCCGGTTTTCAGTGAATCGAAGGCAGCAAAATGAATTTTCTTTAATGCTCCTCGTTGTGATTTCGGGCAATTTTATAGCGGAATCCAACATACACATTGATTCCAGAAATAGGTGCATAAACCCGCGTAGCATCGAAAGTAGCGCCAAATGGATTATCTGCACCCACTATGGCATTGCGTTGAATGTGATTCGTCAAGTTTTCCCCACCGACATAAAAATCCCAGTTTTTCCACATGTGGGTCACCTGAGCATTGAGTATAGCAAAAACTTTCGTTTCTTCTGGTTCCATGGTTCCATCCAAATTGTGGATATGAGTCAAACGCATCATGCCCATAACAGAAGTCGTGAAATCAAATTCCCATCGTTTGTTTTTGGTGCGGTAGGCGGCGTTGAACATTCCCCTGTGTTTTGGAACCATCATGCGTTGTTGAAACACGCCTCCGAAACTGGTGCGAACGTCTGTGAACTTGTAGATAAATCTCAACTCAAGTCCATCCATTGGTTCTGTTGTCAATTCTGCTTGAACGGTATTTGAAAATGAACGACCCTGTAAATTGTAGAAGTAAATAAAATATTGATCTTCCATGTCCACAATCAATTGTTTTTCAAAGCGGGTATGGAAATAATCTAAAGTGAAGGTGAAAGGGGTTTGGGCAAGTTCGAAATTTTGCACCAATGAACCACCCATATTCCAAGAAATTTCTGGTTCTAAATTGACCATGTTTACCCAAACTCTATTGGTGCTGAGCATGTTGGTGTTATCTGCAACAAAATTCGGGACACGCCAAGCACGACCTGCGGAAATTCTGAAATCTGTTTTCTTATTGGGGGAATATTTCATATGCAATCTCGGCGCTGGTATAAATCCAAACAGATTATGGTAATCACCTCTAAAACCAGCAATCAGGTTGAATTTTTCCTTGATCCAAGTGAATTCTCCATAAGCACCTGGAATTATTTCTAATCGGGAAAATTCTTTTGGGCTGAGTGTTCCATTAACCAAGCGTTCGTTGAATTGATCAACAACAAGACTCAAGCCTGTTTGGAATTTTCTTGATGTACAACCCAAAACATCACTATAAATGGAGTTGAAATAAAATCGTTTTTCATCACCTTGGTACTGGTTGTTGCCTACCATTGTGCTGTTGCTGTAGATTTTCCCTTTGGCCAATAATGCTATACTTCCGTTGGGTCTATTTTGCAACAAAAAGCCCATTTTGCTGAGGACTTCAAAATCTTGGTTCTCAATTTTAGAGCCAAATAATCCCGATGAAACTCTTGGGTCGTAGCCCAATTGTCCACCTATTTTATTGTCGAAATGACCAGAAATTAAAGTTTTCATTTCAAAGCGTTTGCCCTCGTAGCTCCAGCGATTCAATGCACTGAATGTTTGACCCATTGGAAAATCGCGGAAACCATCTTTGTTGTTGTCCACTTCCATAAAAAAGCCTGAACCGTGAACAAAAAGTGCTGAACTCCATTTTTTTGCAGTGCCGAAATGACGCGCGGTTTGAACGTTTAATTCTGCGCGACCAAAGCGATTCAAATAGCCGTTTACATACAACAAATCATGCGTTTCGGCAGATTTCAACTCAATGTTGATCATCCCTGCCATAGATTCGTAGCCGTGAACAACGCTGCCGGTTCCTTTTGTTACCTGAATAGAACTGGCCCAAGTTCCGGGAATCGACGACATACCAAAAGCATAAGAAAGCCCTCTGAAGTAAGGAATGTTTTCCAAGTTGATTTGGGTGTAAATTCCATCTAAACCAAGCATTTGAATACGTCTTTGACCACTGATAGGATCTGGCATACTCACATCTACAGATGCGTTCGTTTCAAAGGCTTCGCTGATGTTGCAACAAGCTGCTTTTCTGAATTCGTTTTCTGTTAGATTTTGAACGTATAAGGGTTCCATTTTTAGAATAGACGTAGCATTTTGTCTGGCTTCTATGATTACTTCAGGTCGCACATTGTTGTTGAAAAGCGTAATTTCTAGTTCCAATGGCAAATCATTTTCCAGAATTAATGTATCTGAATAATGACCAATAAATCGAATGACGAGAGTATCTGGAAAAACACTTGGTGCGGGTAATTTAAATTTACCTTGTGTATTGGTTTGTGTAAATATTTTTGATGAAATAAGCGAAACTTGTGCGCCGACCAAGGTTTCTCGTTTGCCAAATTCATCTGTGCCAAATACTGTTCCTGTAATTTGCGCCGACAACTCCAAAGAGCTCAACAAAATCAGGAGGAAAGTTAGTTTTTGAACTGTTTTCATATTGTTTGATTAAGAAAATTAATAATTCCGATGTAGTAGTTAAACATCGAAGCCATCAAATTCTTAATACAGCATGAAGGGAAAGAATTTCTCGTCCACTTTTGGGAGGGGGGAGCGGGAATTGGGGTAGCGTAGCGGTTTCAGCTAACGCGGTTTTTCTTGAAAAGCTAAAGTTGGAAACAAGCGGGTAATCCCACGCATCGGCAAAGATTTTGCTTTCGATTTTATGGAAAAAATCAGGTTCATAGGTAATAGTGATTTGTTCTTCCCCGCAGCAAGAGTTTTTCTCCTCCTCGTCTTCTATTGAACAATGACTGGCAGCGGCACAGCAACTTTTGTGTGTATCATCCTGCTGTTCTTCCACACAAGGATCATATGCTGTGAGAAGCGATACATACGTTTTGCCGCGCATGTCGCAATGCACGCGAAACACATCAACCCCAATGTTTAAACTGAGAATGAGCGCTGTGAGCGAAAAAACAATTATGCGATTTAACCAATTCACTATTCAAAAGTAATGACTTCTTTTTTATCTACCAATTTTAACTTTGGCCATGCTTGGAATTTTACCATTCAAATTTAAGTGATTCTAAATCAAACTTGCTCATATCAATGGTGTACATGTTGTATGTAGCTTTATTGTCTGTAACTTCAATAGAAGCCAAAACAGCCATTTTCCATTCTGGATAATATTTGAAATGCGTGTCGTCGTTCACAGAATTGATGCCAGCACCAAGATTTACGGGTTTCGACCATGCATTGCCTTGTTTTTTCGATACAAAAATATCGTATCCACCCATGCCCAAATGACTATCTGAACTAAAAAACAGATAATTTCCATCTGCACTAACAGAAGGGGTTGTTTGGCGACCTTTGTTGTTGATTTCACCTACAAGAGCCACAGCTTTGCTCCAAGTTTTTCCAACTAACTGACTCATCATAATTTCTGTGCCAGATCCATCACTGGTTCTTCGTTGCGCGGCAAAATACATGATTTTACCGTCTGCCGTCAGGGTAGGTGAACCTTCAAAGAAATCAGAATTGATGCCGCCTTGGATTACTTTAGGCGCTGGCCAAACACCGTTTTTTCCCAATTTCACCATGGCAATATCGGATGAACCAGTTCTGTTTTTCATTTTCACTTTTGGAACCATGGTGTTGTTTACCGTTACGAAAAGTAAAGTTCCATCTGCTGAAATATGCGAAACTGCATCAAAACCAGCAGAGTTCAGTTTGCCGATTTTATTGGTCACAGAATCCCATTCAGAGGTTTTCGGGTTCCAAACGGCATAATAAATATCTTCAAAATACACTTGGTCTGCTGGATTTCTCATACCACCAGTCGTATTGTTGCGGCGAGACACAAAGAATAATTTTTTCCCACCGTCAAATAGCACAGGTGAGTAGTCCATGAAGTCGCTGTTGGCGCCGAGCATTGGTTTTCTTTTCAAGCGAGAACCTTCTGGGATTGCTTTTTGCGCCAAAGCGACACATTCCAAAAGAAAAGGAATGTTCAAATCTTTTACCTCCCCTTTTTTATACAATTCCATGGCGAGTTGGTAAAATTGCTTGGCCTCATCTAGCTTGTTTAGGCGGTGTTTCGCGGAAGCCAAAAGAAAAGCAGCGTCACCATATTCAGCATCAAGATCAAAAGCCGTTGTTGCCGATTTTTCTGCAAAACCGTAGTTTAATATTTTGTACTGACAATTGGCAACACCAAAATGCGCTCTTGATGAAAAAGGATTTTTATCCACAGCATCGTTGTATTTCACCATAGCCGATCGCACTTGACCTTCTTCAAAAAGCCTGTCGCCTTCATCAATCAGTAAAAGTGCTGCACTGCGATTAACCACTGAAACGCTTGAGTCGCGCTGGGCAAAAGATAAATGACTAAGACCCGTTAATAAAACAAGGCATGCCATGTGTAAAGTTTTCTTCATAATGTATCAGGTTTATGTCCTCCAAATGAGGAAGCTAATATAAATTCAGGGCTAAAGATAAATTAAATTCAAATGAAAGTCCATGATAGCTTCAGATGTTTTCAACGGATTTATTCATGCTTCGCATAGCAAGGCTTATTTAGCGATTACGCGCACCAAGTTTTGCACCTCTTTTGCTTTTTTAATGGCGGCATTTAAATCTCGACCCACTGCAGTGATATGTCCCATTTTTCGGAATGGTTTTGTTTCAGTTTTCCCATAGATGTGAACAAAAACACCGGGTATTGCCAAGGCTTTATCAATATTTTCGTAGTGCACAGATCCGCTGTATCCCGCTTCACCCAAGAGGTTGATCATGACGCCGGGGCGAATCAGTTTTGTGCTACCTAAAGGCAAATTCAAAATGGCGCGCAGGTGTTGACCAAATTGAGACGTAGTATTGCATTCAATAGTGTGGTGACCGCTGTTATGGGGTCTAGGAGCGGCTTCGTTTACCAAAACTTTACCTTGCTTGGTGACAAACATTTCTACTGCCAACAAGCCAACCATGTCCAACGCTTCTATCGTTTTTTTTGCAATTGAAATGGCTTCTTCTTCAATGGCTTCGCTGATGATGGCAGGCGAAAACAGAAACTCAACCAAATTGGCTTTTGGGTTGAATTCACATTCCACTACAGGGAAATGTGTGATTTGACCGGATTCGTTTCGTGCTACGATCACTGAGATTTCTTTTTCGAAATCCACCATTTCCTCCAACATATTGGGTTCATCAAATAGATGCTCTAAGTCGCTTTCATTTTTGATTATTTGAACTCCTTTGCCATCGTAGCCACCAACACAGAGTTTTTGAACGACTGGCAATTTCGATATTTTGCTTTTAAACTCGGCAGCATTGGCGCAGAGTTGAAATGGCGCTGTTGGTATGCCATGGTCTGCATAAAACTGTTTTTGAATGCCTTTGTCTTTGATGATTCTCAAAACACGCGGCTGAGGAAATACTTTTTTCCCTTGTTTCTCCAAGGTCTCGAGTGCTTCAATATTCACATTTTCAATTTCTACTGTAAGCACATCCTTATCTTGACCAAATGCCAATACGGCTTCATAATTCAAGATGTCTTCATTGCAAAATTCATGAGCCAATCTCGAAGCTGGAGCATTGGGGTCCTTGTCCATGATGCACAAACGAACATCGATGTTGGGCGATTCTTGGAGCAGCATTCGCCCCAATTGACCACCACCAAGAACACCTAATTTAAAATTTCTGCTATACCAAGATTTCATTTCAATAATCGTAATAATGTTTCAAAAAAAAAAAGCAGCATCTGCCGATACTGCTTTTCAATTATTTAGTCCTGATTCGGCACTAGGATGCGACCACAGTGCTCGCAAATTGTAATTTTCTTTCGCATTTCAATTTCCATCTGGCGCTGTGGTGGAATGCTGTTGAAACAACCTCCACATGAGTTACGCACGATTTGAACAACTGCCAAACCATTTTTAGAGTTTGATCGAAGTTTATCGTATGCAAAAAGCAAACGCTCGTCGATGTTCTCGCGTGCTGCCGATGATTTTTTCATCAATTCCTTCTCGTCTTTTTCAGTTTCAGCAATGATTTCGTCGAGCTCACCTTTTTTTGCATCTAAATCGGCTTGACGACCTGCTAAACGCGCATCAGCTTCAACAAGAATTTCTTTTTTGTTGTCTATGGCGAACTTGTTTTCTTTGATTCGTTTTTCGCTCAACTGAATTTCCAATGTTTGGAATTCAATTTCTTTGCTCAACGATTCGTATTCACGGTTGTTGCGCACATTTTTTTGCTGCTCAGTATATTTCTTAATGGCTGCATTTGCTTCTGCAATGGTGTTTTTGTGTGCCAAACCAAGATTTTCTAGTTCTTTTAGTTCTTCTTTGATCTTTTCTGCACGCGTAGTTAACCCTACAATTTCGTCTTCTAAATCTTGAACCTCTAAAGGCAATTCGCCTCGAACAGTTCTAAGTTTATCAACTTGAGAATCAATTGTTTGTAATTTGTACAATGCATCTAGTTTTTCTGATACACCGATTTCTGCTTTGGTCTTGGTAGCCATATATTTTAAAAATATTTAACTGGATTTGTATTTGTTTCCGCAAAACGGACTGCAAAGGTAATATTTTTTTCTTTCAACAAGTCGGCAATTAATTCTGTTGTAAATTGTTCCGATTCGTAATGTCCAATATCTGCTATAATAATTCGATTTTCGGCATCAAAAAAATCATGGTATTTGTAATCGCTAGTGATAAAAATATCTGCATTTGAAGCTTTGGCTTTGTTCAATAGAAAACTACCTGAACCGCCACAAAATGCGACACGTTCGATGTTTTCTTTACAGAGCTCCGTATGTTTTATGATGCCACAACGAAAAGTTTCTTTGAGCAGCGACAAGAATTCGTTTGCGGGCAATGGTTTTTCCAATTCACCAATCATACCTGCTCCTTGATAGGGGTCTTGATTTTTCAAAGGAATAATATCGCAGGCCACTTCTTCATATGGATGCGCGGTTTGCATGGCGCTCAACACGGCACTTAATTGCTCGTTTCTGCAAATGAGCTCTAGACGTGTTTCATTTTCTGTGTGCAGTTGATCGGCTTCGCCAACAAAAGGATTTGACCCTTTTAAAGCGCGGAAGGTGCCATCGCCTGAGGTGCTAAAACTACATGAATCGTAATTGCCTATTTTACCAGCACCGGCTTCGCACATGGCTTCTCGAACTGCAATGGCATGTGCTTGGGGAACAAAGATCACCAGTTTTACTTGATTGTCGCGCTTGGGCTCCAAAATGCGCAGATTTTTTAAGCCCAGCAAAGTGCCAATTTTGTAATTCACACCAAAACGATAATTGTCTAAATTGGTGTGGATGGCATAAATCGCAATGTCGTTTTTAATGGCTTTGATTACGGTGCGTTCTACATAGTTTTTCCCTGTAAAACTTTTAAGTCCCTTGAAAACAATAGGGTGGTGGGCAATAATCATATTGCACTTCTTCTCAATGGCTTCATTTACAATGGCTTCAGTGCAGTCCAAGGCAAGTAGAATTCCCGAGATTACTCCATTCGAATCGCCGCAAATGAGTCCTGAGTTGTCGTAGCTTTCTTGGGTTGAAAGTGGCGCATGCGACTCAAGGTGCTGTATGATTTCTTTGATTTTCAAGACTAAGGCAATTTACTCATTACGGTTTTGTATCTTGTTTTGAAATCTTCGTTTCCTTGACATCCAAATGTTGTTTTGTGGTTATGGAAAGCTTCGATTCTGTTGTCTGGACTTGGGTGTGTACTCAAAAATTCTGGTACTCCGGCGCCTCCAAGTGCTGATATTTTCTCAAAGAATCCAGCTCCGCCAGCAGCGTTGTATGGCGTTTTACAAAGGTATTTTACTGAGTTGTAGTCGGCTTCAGATTCGTGCGTCCGTGAAAATTTCAAGCCAATAAGCGCTTGGGTAATTTGATTGGCCATTTCGTTGTTTCCTAAAAGATAGCTGGAGATTACACTAACCCCAAACATTTTCGTCATCTGACTGGTGGAGTGGCGCAAATCAGCGTGAGCAATTTCATGACCCAAAACGCCAGCCAATTCGTCTTCTGAATCCAAAAACTTAAGAATGCCGGTGTAGAAATAAATATATCCACCAGGTGTGCAAAATGCATTCAATGTGGTGTCGTTTATAATTCTGATTTCCCAATTGAATTCTTTAGCATAGCGTACTTCGCCCGTGTTCAAAAGTGTTTCTTTCACGCCATTGATGTAGTCATAAACCTCCTTGTATTGAACTGGATCTAAAATCGGGAATTCTTGAGGTTTAGAAAGTATTTCAGCATTCACCTGAGCGCCAAATGTTTTGTCATCTTCTATTGTAAACAAGTTAAAGGCATTTCCTGGTTTGCCGTCTTTACTGCCGCAAGAAGCAAACATCAATGTGAGTGCAATTAAAAGATATCGATTTTTCATTCTTAAATAATTTGTTGCAAAAGTAGTCATTTCAGCAATTTGAAGTCTTGACTTTGTTTTTGAATGTCGGGAAATCAAAAAAGCGGAACCAAAAATGTGTCCCGCCTTTCACCGTTAAGATTTTAGAAAGATTATTCGTTGACGATTTTCAATGTTTCACCGTTGCTAAACACAAGAATTACTAATCCTTTGGCGTTTTGTTCAACTTCTTGCCCTATGATATTGATGACTTTGATAAGTTGAACGGCCTCATTACCATTAAAAACGGATACGATATCTGCGTATTCAAATGTACCATCGAAATCGGTTTGTTTCAAACGGTAATAAGATAAGCCCGAATATGGGCGTGGGTCAATAGTGCTGTAATCGTTGCGAAGAGGTGTTGTGCCGCTGCCGTTCACTAGGTCCACCACTTCCCACGTCAATCCATCCACAGAGCGTTCAACAGTGAAAAAATCATTATTCAATTCTGATGCAGTTGCCCAATTCAAGACTACTTGTTTTTGGTTGTTTAATGATGCCGTGAAGAATAAAAACTCTACAGGAAGCGCTGTATTTGGCGCCGATGAGCCATTGATTGTGAATGTAGAGAAACCAGTCATGCCCGTTAAGGAATATCCATTTGGACAAGCATCAAAACCTATTTGTGGGAATTCTGCGGTGCTCGTTGTCGAAACGCCAGTGTTGTTTTGAAGTCTCCAAGTTGCGTTTCCGTTTGATGCAGTAACTGAACCAAGATAAGACATATTGTTGTTTCCATACCAACCAACTGATGTTCCACTGGCTTGATTTGTTCCCGCAAAGTTATTTCCGTTGGTTCCTGTTCCACTGGTTGTTCAATTGGCACGAAGAGTAGATGTTCCTAGGTAGCCCGTAAAATATTCATTCACTGGCTTGCCAATCAAGGAAATGGCTTGTTAATTTAATGAGCCCGCATAGATCATTACGATAAAAGCTCTTAATCAAATTTTAATAATAGAATTTTTCATAGTTATATTGATTACAAAATTTAAAAGTCTTTTTGATAAAATCATGTAATCTGGAAACTCAATCTAAGCGCATAATCTGTATGTTGAGTTTTGATGGGTTTTTAAATTCTAGGGTATCATTAAGGCGCAAGTAAAATACCTAATGAGACTTAATGAATATTTTAAACTAGAAAGTGTAAAGGTATGGTGAGCTGATTTATGGTTTAGATATGAATAATGAAATGGGTTTGTTGATATTTTCATAAATCCCTTTTGTTCCTGAAAAAATTTGCGCTACCAAACAGCTTGCAAAAAAATAGGGAAAAGCTTCCCATCCGAAGAGTTCGCCGCCCATAATACTACAGGCCAGAAATGTTTTGGTTGCTCCAGCGAAAACAGCTAAAAATCCCACGGCTGCCATTAAAGCAATTGGAATTGGCACAACCATGCTCAAGGCGCTACCCAAGGTTGCTCCAATGAAAAACAAGGGTGTTACTTCTCCACCTTTAAAGCCAAATGCCAAAGTGAATGCGGTAAGTAAAAGCTTGACCAAAAAATCATAGTAGGCTGCATGGTTTTCGAAGCTGTCTAAAATACTTGGTATGCCCAATCCCATGAAGCGGGTGTTTCCCATGATTGCAAAAATTATAAAAATCACAATGCCACCAAAAAATGGTCGCCAGATATTACTGCGCACCAACACCACACCTAGCGACTTGAAGAATTGGTGGGCATAAACATACAACAGCGCAACCATACCAAAAAGCGCTGAAACGGCAAAGAGGTAAATCAAAGTAGTGCTATCAAATTGCAGACCTTCCACAGCTTTGTAATGGGTATGCGGGGCTTTGGTAAGCAAACACGTAAAATAGGCCACAAAGGAGGTGGTCAAGGCTGGAATTACTCCCGACCAAGGTATTGATTTATTGCGCAATAGTTCAATCGCAAAAATGGCTCCAGCCCAAGGCGTGCCAAACAGAGAAGCGAAACCTGCGCCTATGCCTGCCGTTAAGAACAAAGCCCGATTTTGTTGAAATTTTTCTCCCAAAAAGTGAAAGCGGTCGGCAATGGCTGCTCCCATCTGTATGGCAGTTCCTTCTCGTCCGGCTGAGGCTCCCACCAAATGCGTAAGTAATGTGCTCACCAAAATTAGTGGCGCCATCAGTTTGGGTAGTGTTTTGCTTGGAATGAAATATTCTTGTAGTATTAAATTGGTACCGCTCTCACTCGATTTGCCGAGATTGGAATAAATATAACCAATAAGCAAACCAACAAGTGGCAGAAAAACGATGATCCACAAGTTCGATTCTCGCCAATGACTCACAAAATCAAGACTATATAGAAATAGCGCTGAGGCCAATCCAATCGGCACACCGATAACCGTGCCGAGCAAAAGCCAAGATATTATATCTCGTGTAAATCGTATTGCATGCTGTTTAAACATAGAGGAAAATGTACCTATCTTAGTGCCATCGGAATAACACAAACGGGTATGGGCAACATTTTATGCTGATTGATGCTATTGAATCTGCGGTAAATTTTTAATACTTCCTGCTGTCTTTCGCTATGCAGGGATTCATCTCCTGAAAAATCCATCGCCCATTCTAATTCCGGATAGGTAGCACCAATTTGGTCTTCATCTGTTCGCCCATCTCCCCAAAGTCCATCGGTCGGTTTGGCCAAAAGGATAGGCTCAATGACGCCCAAATGTTTTGCTAATGCAAAAACTTGAGTTTTATTCAAATCCGCAATGGGTGAGAGGTCAACACCCCCGTCACCGTATTTGGTGTAAAAGCCTATACCAAAATCCTCAACTTTGTTGCCTGTTCCTGCAACCAATAGACTGTTTTGTTGCCCAAGCGCGTACAATGTAAGCATACGCATTCTAGACCTGGTATTGGCCATGCTCAGGGCGTGATTGGCAGTGTCGGTAGGTATCGCCAAACGAAAAGACTCAAAAGTATCCGTCAAATTGACTTCTTGTGCGCGGACATTCGGAAATTTATTTTTTAAACTTTTGATGTGTGCATTGCCCAAATCATATTCTTCTGCTCTTTGGTGTATGGGCATGTTTAGGCATAGCACATCCATACCAGTTAGTGCACAAAGTGATGATGTAAGCGCGGAATCAATTCCTCCTGAAATGCCAATTACGAATCCCTTCATTCTGGCATGCTCAGCATAAGATTTTAACCAATCTACAATGTGGCTTGAAACAGCGGCGTAATTCAAAATTTAGGTTTTAGAATAACAAAATGGCTTTGATTTCAAAAACACTTTGGTTGGCTTTGAAACTTCTGTAAACCCGTTCTCCATTTTTCACTTCATAAAGGGTGCTGCCGTTTCTGTTTTCTTTTCCATTGCCATTAAAAATGGGTGTAAATCCATAATAAAAACCTGCTTCAATAGACAAACTTGTTGTAGCCGCAAAATTCCATTCAGTACCCGCTGCAATACCCGCAGATGTTCTCAAAAAGAACAAGTCGTTTGCAGCCCTCATGCCTTCAAGTTTCACTTGTTGTCCAAGGTTTTCAGTTGAAACTCCGGCATCGTTTACCCTTTGTCTCAAAAGTATGCTATTTCTCAAACCAAACTTTCCGAAGTATCTGAAATAACCAATCATATTGGTTCTAAACAAAAGCATAATTGGAATATTCGCCGCAACTGTGTTTTGTTTTCTGTTGTCCAAAGTCATGGTGAAATTCTCAGCATCAATACCATCTCTATTTTGTTTAATTTCTCTATCGAAATAATCGTATTGAAAAACGGTAGTGCCTGTAGTTTGAAAAGCGAATCGTTCAAAATGGAATTCCAATCCACTAGAAAATCCAATATTCTTAGTGAATGCGTAATTGAATCCAAAGCCTAATCCAAAGAACCCACCTAATCCTGAACGTTGTAAGGTGTTTGTTTCAAAATTGGTGAACAACATGCCACTGCTCAATGAAAGTCCCGCATGAACCTTTTTATTGGCAGCAGTTTCACTAGGATTTGTGGTTTGTGCTAATGCAATATTCAAACTCAAAGCGAGTAGGGTTGTCAAAGAGAATAATTGTATTTTCATGATATTCATATTTGTTGCAAAAATAGAAATAATTCCTTGTGTGGAACGCGTCATGCCTGAATCACAAAAAAACGCTCACAACAAAAGCTGTGAGCGTTTTTCAAATGTTTGGTAGTACTTTATTTACATTCGCCTATCGTGTACTTGGTTATTCCGTGACACTCAGCCGAACATGCGTTGCCATAAGTTTTGCCATTGCATCCACAAACGGGATTGTACTCTAAAGTGCACATACAATCTTCTTTTATTTTTTCCACACAATTCTCTGTTACATCTGAATTGTTGTTGTCTGGGTTTTGAACTTGAGATTTATTGCCACAAGCCCAAAGACCAAATAATAAAAAGAGAGCTACCGAAGTTTTTGACATTTTTACTTGTTATAAGTGATTGTACAAACACCATTGCCTTCGATAAGTCCTGTGCGTGTCCAATCGTAATTCATCACAATCTGAGTGCCAGCTGCGTTCATTGTTCCAGTTCCTGAAAAATCTAATGTACCCACTGTTTGACCTAAAACTTCAATTGGAATACTTGTTCCTGGAACAGTTACATCGGCACCATTGATGTTCATTACAATCGTTCCGCCAATAGCAGTAAACGCATCGTTGATGAGTACTTGATCGCTGTTTGCACCCGCCACAATTTGTGGTGCAGCAACATGAGGGAAATCGACAGCATTACATGTGTTTTCTAAGGTATAGTTACCCATGTATGTAGATTGCCCCAAAACCACTTTTACCAATCTTGTTGCGGTAGTTGTGCCATGTGTGTTTGACGCGGTGTAAGTAACAGTAAATTCTCCTGCTGCAGCCGTGTTTACCTGCGATAAATCGGTTGTTACATCAACAGCACCCTCGTTCTTCACGAATGCGGTTGCACCTGCATCTGTGTATGTAGAGCCTACACTAACATTTACAGGATTTGCTCCAACAATCGTAATTACAGGCTTGAAATTACAGGTGCCGTCATCTTTTTTGGCACTGGCATTATAGTTTACAGCGGCTTCATCTGTACATCCTTTTTTCTTACACGAACTTAAACTTACAGTTCCAGCCAATAGAATTAAAACACTCAGTCTAGCAATTTTCATTATTTATTTGTTTTAAGGTTAAAAAATACAAAATTAATTCAAAAATGACATATTGAATTCATTGATGTCGTATGATTTATCACCTACAACAACAGTCTGACAACCAATATACATTAGCATTTTATACAAATAAGAACTGCCAATTTCTTTGTCAAAAGTCATTGTGATGACGTGCGTGTTTTCATCAACCGATTCAATAGAATACTTGACACTATTGCCTAAGCCGTCATAACGTTCTTTGATTACCGCCAAATCAGTCAACGAGGCATTTACCGTAAATGTTGATACATTGCCAGCATCAGTTTTTTGCCAAATGGCAGCATCCGATGAAAACGTTGCAGTTGTGGTTTGCCCGAAAACCAAAGCTGCAAACATGATAGAAGCAGCAGAAAATAAAAACTTGAATTGATTCATAATTTATGAGTTTAATTGATTATACTTTTTATTGACGAACGAGTTGAACAAACCCTTGTTTAACAAGCTCTTCTCCACCAAAGATTGTACCAATGGCTTTGTAAAAATAAACACCTTCAACAACATCGTTGCCAGCGGCATCTTTTCCATCCCATTGGAAAGCAGGATCATCATATTCGCGTATGATTTGCCCCCAACGATTTAATATCACAATATTGAATTCTTGTAAGCCATCAGAAAAAACCAATTGGAAGTTATCATTTGCGCTATCACCATTCGGGCTAAATACATTCGGCACCTCAAAATCACAAAGTATGGCAGTTATTGTTGCCGTCTCCGAATAGTTGCCACAGAAATTGCTCACAGTAACCGTGTAGTTTCCACCTTCAGTAATGGTAATACTTGGACCAGTGGCACCTGTATTCCAAGTGTATTGGTTTGATCCAAATTGAACCGCTTGTAAAACATAATTCTCTCCAATGCACATGGTGTCGTCACCGACTTGCGTATAAGGGAAGGCAATTAACTCAACCGTTGCAGTATCACCATTGGGACAGGTCAAATCTTGATAAATCAAATTATATACACCAGCTTCTGGAAATACTACCATAGCATTGATGTCGTTTGGTGTAACAAAAGTAGGTTGTCCAGGAGAATTGTACACAGACCAAACACCATCGCTAAATCCAGTGTTTTCTGTCATATACAAAGTGTCGTGGCAAATTTGAGGAGGTAAATTCAATACTATCGGGTCTTTTACAAAAACAGTAAAAGTAGTGTCGTAAATACACCCAAAATTATCTTCAACCACGAATGTATAATCGTATGAACCTGGCGTATTTGTAGAGATAACAATCATCGTGTCTTGCAAGGAAATGATTGTTGGGTCTGTTTCCCAATAATCGTTTACCAAATAGTTTTGGTATGTCTCGGTATCGGGGAATAAATCTGAGTTGAAATTGAGCGACCAATTGAAAACATAACCGTCGTCTATACTCAAGTTGTCTTGAATGTGAAGTGTCCATTCTCCGTTCAACGGGCATCCTATGAGGTTGTCAAAACTTTGTTCGGGTAAATAAACACCGTCCGGATTCATGGCGTTTCCAGCTGGAGGAGCAAATGAGTTGACGGGAACGGTATTGCCATTCGCCAACTCTTGAGCCATTGTGCCCCAAGTATTGTCTGTTGATGAAAAACAGTACGTAAAACCAATCCCTGGTGTTCCGTTTCCGGTATCGTTGGCGTCACCTAAAAACGTGCCGCCACCACCAAATCCTCCTGCAAAAGGACCTGCGCCAGCAAATGAGTTAAACAAAATTACCGTTTGTCCGCTTGGGCATTCTAACCACATTTCAAGGTCGCCAAGGTAGGAGTGTTCGATATTTACGCAAACCGAAGCCAAATCATCAGCACTCGTTACAGTGGCATTATTGTCGAAACCAGACATATTGATATCTGTATTATAGGCAACACCGGAACCATCAGGCAAAGGTAGCAAACCTCCAAAAGTTCCACCTATTACAAATGAACCTGGAGGAAAACCTACACCTACTGTATCTGCGGGATTTGCACCTCCTAAAAGTGGTAAAGACTCATTAACACAAATCGTATCTTTTAATGGTCCAGATCCACTGAAATCAGGAAGTTGACTTACACGAACTTTACAAACCATAGGTATTGTTTGCGGAAATAAGTCAGATACTACTAAAGTGATTAAAAAACCATCCCGTGTTGGAGGCGTAAACCAAAATTGGTTACTTACTCCAGTTTCCCCATTACTTGCTGTCCATTCAAAATCTACAGAGGCATTGCTCTGCGAATAACCAAATCCGTTCGTTTCAAAAGAATAAGGAAAGTCTGGATTTGAAACGAACAAAATAGAATCACCGAAACAAACATCTACATACCCTGTATCGGCTGGATTCAACGCATTGCTGCCTGTTCCGTTTACAAAAGCTTGAATATGAGGAAAAAATGGCTGAGGTGGATTTCCACAAGATATATTGGCCGCCCATCCTGTTCCTTGAGTGGTAGCATTGGATGTAAAAACAAAGGTCAAACACCCAGATGGATTATTTTCAAAACTTGCGGCTACAGAAAAGCCATTAGGATGAGAGGTGCTGTTATAAACACCCAATACTGGTGCCGCCACAGTGGGACCATCATAAACAGTCAAGAAATCGTCTGCGGCTACATTCCAAGAGAAACCGGCATTTATTCCAAAAGAGGCAATTATTTTAGGTCCATCAGGTAAATTTGGACATATTGTTATGGTATTGTTTTCATTGGCACCATAATTTCCGCCAGCTCCACCAGTATCAAAGAAGTTCGTTACAGAACCATCATTGTAGTTGCTACAATTGATTGGGTTTGCAGTACCAAATCCAGGAGAGTTAATCAGAATGTTTTGAGACCATGCAGCAAATAAAGTGCAGGCCAATGACGCTGTTGCGAGGGCTTTAGTGAGTTTCATAGATGATGCTGTTATTTGGATTGCATAAAAATACGCGGATAAACCACTACCATTTTATTGGTTCCTTCGATTTTATAGTACTGATATTCGTCTGTAATGGTCAATCCCAAAGAAAGAAAAGTATGTTTCTTTTCTGGGTCTATGGCTAAAGTGCCGTTAAACTTGATGCTTTCAGCTTTTTCAGCTGGAATGTCTGCAATGAATATAGCTTTGTTCAAACAGTTAACGAGAAACTTGTAGGTGGCTACATCCTCCCGAATCATTTTTTGAATGTCTTCTTTGGCATAATAGGGCTCAAGTCGAGTATCGTAGGTTTGTGCGCAAGCCTCGTTTGATATGACCAGAGCCAATCCGAAAAACAATGTTTTTAAAATTAGTTGCATATATTAAGTTTTAGTTTAGTTTGCAGCAAATGTAACACATTTAAAATATGTTGCTCATTTTACGTTCATAAATATGACGATTTTGTTAATTATAAGGTTGCATGTGTGCTCTAAGAAACTAAATGCATTGCTACCTTTGCCACCAAAATAAAAACTTTATGCATTCAGCAGAATTAGCTTCAATAGCATCTCAAGTCCGTCGTGATATCGTTAGAATGGTTGCCGCAGTAAATTCAGGTCATCCTGGTGGTTCGTTGGGTTGCACAGACTTCTTAACCACGCTTTACTTTGACATCATGCAAGTAAATCCAGAAGGATTTTCAATGGATGGACTAGGAGAGGATGTGTTTTTTCTTTCAAATGGACATATTTCGCCTGTATTTTATAGCGTATTGTCGCGCCGAGGTTATTTTGAAGTAAGCGAATTGGCTACATTTAGAAAGATAAGCAGCAGACTTCAAGGGCACCCAAGTGTCGATAAAAAGTTGCCTGGAGTTAGAATGGCAAGCGGTTCGCTAGGACAAGGACTTTCTTGTGCAATAGGAGCTGCATTGACGAAAAAGTTAAACAGCGATCCGCACACAGTTTATGTACTGCACGGCGATGGCGAATTGCAAGAAGGTCAGATTTGGGAAGCGGCCATGTTCGCTGCTGCTAAAAAGGTAGATAACTTGATTGCCGTTGTAGATTATAATGGTCGACAAATTGATGGAGATGTTGAAGATGTTTTGTCTTTGGGCAACTTGGCACAAAAATGGATAGCCTTCGGATGGCAGGTGCTTGAAATGAATGGGCACGATATAGACGAAATTAAATCTGTTATGGCAAATGCACAA
>JBIIJN010000119.1:0-5364 GCA_044233745.1 Crocinitomicaceae bacterium | reverse complement strand
ACTATAAAACAAACAACTTTGTTCTGAAAAATCGACTTTTTTTCCAAGAAAATAAATTCTATCCCCAGTAAATTAAAGGGATTAGTGTATAATTTTCCTGTTTTTCAAAAAGTTTCGGATGAATGTGGTTCTATAACAAGAAAGCCATTCGTCATTAAACAAAAACAATTTTTTTATTGTAAATTGCACCAAAATTTAAGTAACTGTCATGAAAAAAATATTTTCTATTTTAGCTATACTGCCTTTTTATTTGAGCGCCCAAATCTGTACACCGGGTTCAAATGTTGTTTTGTTCACCAATTATGATGGCGGTATACTCAATATCAATGTAGATGTAAATATTCCGAACTTGAAAATTGGCATTGTCAGTTATGAAGCCGTACAAATTAATTTTAGCGGACCCTTTGTAAATAACATTACCGAAGTTCGCTATGCAGGATTCAACAGTTCCAACAACAACTGTGGTCAATCGATTTTTGCTACTTCTTTTTCCGGACTTCCTCTAGGTGCGGTAAGTTCAATCACCTTTGCACCACCAGCACCTGTTAGCGACCCAAATGGCTATGGTTCAATCATCTGTGCCTATTCATGCAATGCCAGTTCCAATCAAGGTGGATGCAATACTGTAGATCAAGTTGTGGCATATTTTTACCAAATTTTTAATGTGAATGCACTTTATTCACACACCATACAATATGGTTGTTGGACAGGGACACAAAACATCAGTGCCGGAGGAAATTGTTGTCCAGCAGCACCACCTACGCCAATTACAAGCACCATTTCGGGTGTAAACAACAACTGTTCTGGCTTTTGCAATGGTAGCGCCACAGTTGTGCCGAGCGGTGGAGCAAGTCCTTATTCATACGCGTGGAGTGCGAATGCCAACAACGCAAGTACCGCCACAGTGAATATTTTATGTGCAGGAAATTATTCAGTAACAGTTACAGATGCACTTGGTTCACAATCCACTTCCAACATTACGATTACTGCTCCGAGCGCTTTATTTGTAACAGAAAACATTACCAATGCTTTGTGTAATGGACAAACTGGAAGTGTATCGCTTGATATAACTGGAGGTGTTCCACCCTATTCCACAAATTGGAACGGTGTCAATCCTTTGCAGGTGCCTGCTGGAACCTATAGTGTTATTGTTACTGATGCCAATGCCTGTCAAAACTCTTTTAATTATACCATCGATGAACCAAGCGCCATTACTGGAACATTCACAATCAACCCCAATGTTGGCAACTGTAATGGAAGTATGACGATAGCAGCCCAAGGCGGAAATCCACCCTATACTTACAATTGGAGTGGATTTTTTGAACCATCTGCCACTTTAAGTGCTCTTTGCGGTGCAGAATATTGCGTTGAAGTTACCGACGCTAGTGGATGCAAAGCAGAGTTTTGCGCAATTGTTCCGAATCTCGTTGGAATAGAACAACATGTTTTAAACCAATACAAGTATAGTATAGCGCCAAATCCATCAACAGAAAGCACCACTTTAACAATAGAAAGCGCTATTCAACAGCCACTTAGCATTAGTGTTGTTGACGCGTCGGGTAGAGAAATTTACACGAAAACTGTTCAAGTTGGCGAGTCGGGTCAAACAGGAATCAACATCGATGCTCCTAGCGGGGTTTATTTCATTCAAATCACAAATGCAGCAGGAGAAAGCCAAACTTTGAAATGGGTGAGGTATTGAAAAATTTGAGATTGAAAAATTCGAGATTTGAAATTCGAGATTGTGTTCTGATAGAATGTCAAATCTCGAATTTCAAATTAATTAATCTCGAATTTCAAATCCTTCAATCTCGAATTTATAACAAAAAAAGCCACCTCTTTCGAAGCAGCTTTTCCTTTATTTTTTCGAGTGTATCTTAATAACGATAGTGTTCTGGCTTGAACGGACCTTCAACGGCTACACCGATGTATTCCGCTTGGTCTGGGCGAAGTGTTTCCAATTCTACACCGATTTTAGCCAAGTGCAAACGCGCTACTTTTTCGTCCAAATGTTTTGGAAGCATATAAACGTCGTTATCGTATTTGTCGCTGTTGTTCCACAATTCGATTTGCGCCAAAGTTTGGTTGGTAAATGAATTCGACATCACGAATGATGGGTGACCCGTTGCGCAACCTAAGTTTACCAAACGACCTTCTGCCAACAAAATGATTTCTTTGCCACCCAACTCATACAAGTCAACTTGTGGTTTGATTTCAGTTTTATTCTGAGCGTTTTTGTTCAACCAAGCCACGTCGATTTCGTTGTCGAAGTGACCGATGTTACATACAATCGCTTTGTCTTTCATCAATTTGAAATGACGATCC
Source organism: Crocinitomicaceae bacterium (assembly GCA_044233745.1). Taxonomy (GTDB): domain Bacteria; phylum Bacteroidota; class Bacteroidia; order Flavobacteriales_D; family Crocinitomicaceae; genus UBA6165. Next base: position 3,039 of record JBIIJN010000119.1, on the reverse strand, counting down.
TGAACGATGTCTTTGTTTCCTGTTGTGGTAACCACGATGTCCACATTGTGAACCACAGAATCCAAACGCTTCACTTCAAAACCATCCATCGCCGCTTGTAAAGCACAAATCGGGTCAATTTCTGTAACGATTACACGAGCACCAGCACCGCGCAATGAAGCAGCAGAACCTTTACCCACGTCGCCGTAACCACAAACAACAGCTACTTTTCCAGCCATCATGGTGTCAGTAGCTCTGCGGATAGAATCTACCAAAGACTCTTTACAACCGTATTTGTTATCGAATTTAGATTTTGTAACAGAGTCATTTACGTTGATTGCTGGCATCACCAAAGTGCCGTTTTTCACACGCTCATACAAACGGTGAACACCAGTAGTTGTCTCTTCCGACAAACCTTTGATGTCTTTTGTTAATTCAGGATAACGGTCAAAAACCATATTGGTCAAATCGCCACCATCATCCAAAATCATATTCAATGGCTTTCCGCCTTCAAAAGCGAAAATGGTTTGCTCGATACACCAGTCAAACTCTTCTTCGTTCATGCCTTTCCAAGCGTAAACTGGAATTCCAGCGGCAGCAATTGCAGCAGCAGCATGGTCTTGCGTTGAGAAAATATTACAAGACGACCAAGTAACCTCGGCGCCCAATTCAATCAATGTTTCAATCAAAACCGCAGTTTGAATGGTCATGTGCAAACATCCTGCGATGCGCGCACCTGCCAAAGGCTTTGATGCACCGTATTCTTCACGGAGCGCCATCAAACCTGGCATTTCGGCTTCCGCCAATCTAATTTCTTTTCTTCCAAAATCGGCGAGAGCAATGTCTTTCACCTTGTAGGACAATTTTTCTTGTGTACTGTTCATCTAAATTTATTTAAGCGTGCAAAATTACGACTATTTTTTGGAAGATAACAATTTTAGGTGCTGGATTGTTTTCTAGCTGTTGGCTGATGGCTTTTAGCGGTTAGCGATTGGCTAGCGGTACTTTGTTAAAAGCCAGTAGCCAGAAGCCAGCAACTAGAAGCCAGCAGCTTGCCAAGCTAAATCATCCCACTCGCTTTCACTTCCAAATATTTATTCATTACGTTTATGCTGAGTTGTTCAGGACTGGTGAGGAGAGAAAGTATGCCGTGTTGTGCTAGTTCACGTGCCATCAAACGTTTGTCGTATTCCATTTTACCAGCAAGTATTTTTTCTACAAATTCATCTGTGGAACTGGCTTTTTGTGAGGCCAATTCCTCAATTTCTTCATTTTTGAAAAACACCACCAACAAAAGATGCTGCTTATTGAGCCCCACCAAAAATGGCAAGTTTCTTTTCAAGCCATCCATCGATTCAAAATTGGTAAATAAAACCAACAAGGACCTGTGCGCAATGCGGCGTTTCAATTGGGCGTATAAGGTTGAAAAACTAGATTCTTCAAAATTTGTTTCAATATTATAGAGTCCTTCCATGATTTTTTGAAGTTGCATAGGACGCTTTTCAGCAATGACGAGATTGTCTATTTTTTTGCCAAAAGTGAACATGCCGGCACGGTCGTATTTGGCTAAGGTCAGTGAAAGCATCATCAAAGAAGCGTTTACAGAATAATCCAACAAAGACAAGCCGTTGAAAGGCATTTCCATCGTTCTACCGGTGTCGATAGCAACATAAATGTCCTGTGATTTTTCGTCTTGATATTGGTTCACCATCAACTGTCCGCGCCTGGCAGAAGATTTCCAATTGATGGTGCGAATGTCGTCGCCGAGTACATATTCCTTGATTTGTTCAAATTCCATGGTGCTGCCAATGCGACGGAGTTTGCGTGATCCCATAATCACTTGTTCGTTGGCGATAGCTCTGATATCCATATTCCGCAAAGCCAAAAACGCAGGATAACATTTCGTTGATTGTTTGTTACCGCTGCTGAATCTTCTCTGTACCAAACCGAGCATCGTACTGGCAAAAACATGCACCATGCCAAATTCATACACGCCGCGCACAAAAGGACGCACAATGTAATGAAAACGATTGTTGGAGCCTGGGTTCAAACTCATTTCATGTCCAAAATCTCGGCTTTGAAACTGTATAGGCAATTCATCAATAATACGCGTGTATAGTTTCCATTTGAATTCATTTTCGAGATGCAAAAAGACATGATTATCGTCGCCATTGGAAAGCTTATCTGGCAAAATTCGCGTTACTACAACTTTTCGCTTGGTAAAAAACAGCATAACAAGCTCAATAACTGTGAAAAACAGCGTTAAATAAAAAGCATACCAAGCCAAATCATAAAGCGCTTCCATAACATAAGCAAAAGCAAACAGAGCGGCGACCCCCAAAAGGAGGAAAAAGAAACGTTTGGTGAGAAACAACTGTTCGAAGAATTGCTTAATAATCATAGGTGCTTATCTCGGTATTTCGATGGATTCAATGATTTGTTCAATTACATTCTCTGCGCTCAGACCTTCCATTTCACGTTCGGGCGAAACCACAATACGGTGATTCAAAATACTTGCTGCCGCAGCCTTTATATCGTCTGGCGTAGCAAAATCTCGACCTGCCAAAGCGGCATATCCTTTTGAGGCCAATAACATGGCGATGGATGCGCGCGGAGAAGCCCCCAAATAAATCAAATGATGTTCGCGTGTTTTGCAAACAATTTCAGCGATATAGGTCAAAAGATCTTCTTTTACAGCTACTTGTCGCACAATCGACTGATATTTAAGCAAATCTGCCGTTGAAAGCACTTTCTGAACGGCGTCTATCTTGTTTTCATTGATGATGGCATGTTCGCGTCTGATAATTTCAACCTCTTGTGATTTAGTTGGATAGCCCACTTTGATTTTAAACAAAAATCTATCAAGTTGCGCCTCTGGCAAACGGTAAGTTCCTTCATGTTCGATTGGATTTTGAGTGGCGATTACTACAAAGGGTTCTTGCATCTTATAGCGCACGCCATCCACAGTGATTTGTCGTTCCTCCATTACCTCAAACAAGGCGGCTTGTGTTTTGGCAGGCGAACGGTTAATCTCGTCAATGAGCACAAAATTGGAGAAAA
>JBIIJN010000050.1:0-20226 GCA_044233745.1 Crocinitomicaceae bacterium | reverse complement strand
AATGAAGAAGATATGTTTGAGGAATAAGACGAGTTTTAACGCAGAAACTTACAGTCAAACTAAGGTACAAAAAAAGGCTGCCTGAATCAGACAGCCTAAGCAATATTTCTGGGTAAAATTCTTAACCTCGTCCTGGCAATGCAGCGCCTGTAGCTGAAGCAGCAGGTGTAGTTGGCTGACCACCGTTGTTTGGCGTGCCATTGCTACCTGTTTGATTCGGGTCAACAGGTTGTTGTTGCACTTGTCCTTTGATGTAAATCACTTTTTCAGAGGCATTCACCGCGTTTGAAGTAATCTTAATGCTTTTATTGATGCTGCCGGGTCTTTTGGTATCGTATTTAACAGTGATTACAGCTGAAGCACCTGGAGCAATCGGCTCTTTCGGGTAGCTTGGCACTGTGCAACCACAAGATGCTTTGGCGCTCGTGATAACCAAAGGCTCTGTTCCAGTATTGGTTACGATAAACTCACAAATTCCATTTCCAGCATATTCAACCATACCGTAATCGTGAAATTCTTTGTTTACTGCAATCTCTTGAGCAAAGCCGAAAGCGGTTGCAAGCGTAAAAATCAATGAAAAAATCGTGTTCTTAGTCATGGAGTTTAGTTTTATTTCGAAGCAAAAATAGAACGGTATTCCTATGGAAGAATTTCTTTAACAAGTCATTAACAAGGTTGGCGATTAGCGATTAGCTATTGGCTCTTGGCGTTTAGCCTATCGCCTGTCTGCCGAAGAGGTAGAAGTGCGCGAGGAGAAAGTGTGCGATGCAATGCGTATGTCGAAATGTATCGAGATAGGCGCGCTTGGCTTATGTCACAAACTTAAGCACAAAAAAAGCCTCCCTTTCGAGAAGCTTTTTTAGTATTTAAAAACGATTCAGTTTGATAATAGATTTATCCACCAAAGTCGTCAAATCTTACGTTTTCATCTGGAACACCCCAGTCGGAACACATTTTAGTAACCGCATTGTTCATCATTGGAGGGCCACAGAAATACACTTCAATATCTTCTGGCGCCTCATGCTTGGTCAAATATTGGTCAATCACCACTTGGTGAATGAAACCAACAAAACCATCTCCAGGAGCATCAAGATCTGCTTTCACCTGCCAATTATCTTCTGGCATCGGCTCAGAAAGTGCGATGTAGAATTTGAAATTTGGGAAATCACGCTCCAAGGCACGGAAATGCTCGATGTAGAACAATTCTCGTTTCGAACGACCACCATACCAATACGTTACTTTACGACCAGTTTTCAAGGTGCGAAACAATTCATACAAGTGTGAACGCATAGGCGCCATACCTGCACCACCACCGATGTATAACATTTCGGCATCAGAAGGATTGATGAAGAATTCACCGTAAGGTCCGGAAATCATAGCTTTATCGCCCGGTTTCAAAGCAAAGATGTATGATGATGCAATACCAGGGTTCACATTCATCCAGCCATTTCTAGCTCTATCCCAAGGTGGCGTAGCAATACGTACATTCAACATAATTCTACGTCCTTCAGCAGGATAAGAAGCCATAGAGTATGCGCGAACTACATCCTCCTCATTTTTCATAACCAAAGGCCACAAATTGAAGGTGTCCCATTCTTTTTTGAACTTGTCTGGTTCACCTGGATGCTCTTCTGGGTGTGCTGTGATGTCAATTGAAGAATAAGGAATCTCACATTTTGGAATACGTATTTGGATGTAACCACCCGCTTTATAATCCATGTCTTCTGGAATCTGAACGATAAATTCTTTGATAAAAGAAGCCACGCTGTAATTAGAAACAACTTCTGCTTCCCATTCCTTAATCCCCAAAATTTCTTCATGAATATGGATTTCCATATCCTCTTTCACCTTCACTTGGCAACCCAAACGGAAATGGTCGGCAATCTGCTTTCTTGAAAAGTGAGGCTCCTCCGTTGGTAAGATGTTTCCACCACCAGAAAGAACCTGACAAGTACATTGCACGCATGTTCCTCCTCCACCGCAGGCAGAAGGCAAGAAAATTCCATGACTACCCAAAGTGCCAAGTAAAGTTCCTCCACCGTCAACTTCAAGTACAGTATCGTGGTTGATCGTTATTTTAATTTTACCTGATGGAGCAAGTTTCGCTTTCGCAAAAAGTAGAATGCTTACCAAAAACAACACAACCGCCAAAAAGACAATCAGTGTGGTCGTAACTGTTAAACTTGTTGATAATATCATTTTAAATCAATTAATCGATTAATATTCAATACCCATAAAACTCATAAACGCCATACCCATCAAACCTGTAATGATGAAAGTGATACCCAAACCTCTAAGCGGCGCAGGAACATGAGAATACTTGATTTTTTCGCGGATGGCTGCAATCGCAACAATGGCCAAAAACCAACCAATACCCGAACCAACAGCGAATGCAGTAGCATCACCAACTGATGAATATTGACGGTCTTGCATAAACAATGCACCTCCTAAAATCGCGCAATTTACAGCTATCAATGGCAGGAAAATTCCTAAAGCACCGTAAAGTGCAGGCGCAAATTTTTCCACCAACATCTCAACCAACTGCACTGTTGATGCAACTACCGCGATGAACATAATAAAAGACAAAAAAGACAAGTCTAAGCTTTCATAGCCTTCGCCAAGCCAAGATAAAGCGCCTTCTTTTAAAACGTAATTTTCAAGTAAGTAGTTTAGAGGAACGGTTATACCGAGAACGAATATCACAGCAGCTCCGAGTCCAACAGCTGTTTTAACTGTTTTTGAAACGGCCAAATAGGAACACATGCCTAGGAAGTAGGCAAATATCATATTTTCTGAAAAAATTCCTTTTATGAATATACTAAGTGTTTCTTGCATCTTCTTTAGTATTAATGTGACTCAATTAAATTTTTATTTCTGCTGCGCTGTATCCAAATAAGAACACCTAGTATGATAAGTGCCATTGGAGGTAGAACCATGAGGTTGTTGTTCATGTATCCTAGATTGAACAAACCTGTGCCATTCGGGTAACCTTCAATAGGTATTGGACTACCTAAAATCGGAATACCGTACAATGAGCCTGAACCCAGCAATTCTCGAAAGATGGATACGATAAGAAGTATAATGGCATAACCAGTAGCGTTTCCAAGACCATCTAAAAAGGAAGGCCAAGGTTTATTTCCCATTGCGAAAGCCTCAAAGCGTCCCATGATGATGCAATTGGTAATAATTAATCCAACGAATACAGACAGTTTGGCGCTTACATCTGGAACATAGGCCATAAGTATTTGATTCACTATGATTACTAACGATGCTGCTGTTACCAACTGCACAATAATTCTAATCCTTCCAGGTATTAAATTTCTGAGTAGTGATATAACGACATTGCCCAACGCTACTACGAAAATCACAGCCGCTGACATTACAACTGCCTGCTCTACTTGAACGGTTATGGCCAATGCGGAACAAACCCCAAGTACTTGGACGGTTATCGGATTATTGTCCGATAAGGGGTCGGTCACTAACTTTCTGTTTTTTTTGGAAAACAACGGTTCTACCGGTGCTTTTACTTTTTCTGCAACCTCACTCATATTATATTGTTTTAAGGTAATTTAAATAGATTTGCATTGTACGGTTCACCATTTCTTCAACGCCTTTAGATGTAATTGTTCCTCCCGTGATTCCATCAACTTTGGATGGTGCGTTTCCAGAACCATCTTTAACGACCATGATTGGTGTGAAATTTAAGCTTTCATCAGCTACCACTTCCGATACGTATCGATCGGTAAAGAATTTTTGGCTTATCTCAGCACCCAAACCTGGAGTTTCTCCTTGGTGTCCGTAAGATACTCCGCTAATCGTTCTTTTATCATCCTTCAAGGATAGATAGCCCCAAATTGGCCCCCATAAGCCTTTCCCAATTACAGGAACGATATACAGCGTTTGTCCATCTTTCTTGGCTATAAACAGTGGAAACTTCTTTTCATCCTCAGAAATATTTTTATCTCTGTGTTGGGCCTTAATATCAATATCAAAGGCATTACCTTCAAGAACTTCACCTTTGTTGTTGATCACATAGCTCGGGTTGGAACCGATGTATTTTTGATACATATCCTTGGCATTGGCACGGGTGCTTTCTACACCGATAGACGCCAACAAGTCCATTTGCTTTTTGGTCTCATTATTTTTAGCAATCTGAGGCGCCAAAGAGGTAGCCAAAATAGATAGAATTACTGCCACAACACCTATCAATATAAAGGTGAAGAGGAAGATATAACCTGTATTATCTTTATTAATCTTCATAATTATGCAACTTTAAGACGTTTCAAACGACGGTTAATATTGGCTTGAACAACATAATGGTCTATCAATGGAGCCATAATGTTCATGAACAAAATTGCGAGCATCACACCTTCTGGATAAGCTGGATTGAGTACGCGAATCAAAACGGCCAACATACCACCAAAGAATCCGTACCAAATTTTTCCATTCGCTGTTTGAGCGGCGGTAACAGGATCTGTTGCCATAAAAATAGCACCAAAAGCAAATCCACCCACAACAAGGTGCATGTAAGCTGGAATATCCATGTAGGCATTTGCGCCGATGGCATTAAACAGGTAACCTGTAGCCAAACCACCAATGGCAAAAGACAGCATGATTCTCAAGCTACCAACACCTGTAGCAATCAACAAAACAGCACCAATCAAACAAGCCAGAGCTGATGTTTCACCAATGGAGCCTGGAATCATACCGAGGAAGGAGTCCATAAATGAATACTTATCCATAATTCCAGACACGCCTTCTACGGTTGGAGAATCCGAAATCAAAGATTGCGCATCTCCCAAGAAAGTAGCACCAGAGAAACCATCTGCTTCTTTTCCGCCCATCCACACCGTGTCACCTGACATTTTGGTTGGATATGCAAAGAACAAGAAAGCACGAGCAGTTAGCGCCACATTTACAATGTTCATTCCTGTTCCACCAAAAACTTCTTTACCGATTAATACGGCAAAACCAGTGGCAACCCCAACCATCCAAAGCGGCACTTCAACAGGCATAACCAATGGAATCAACATACCAGAAACCAAGAATCCTTCGTGTATAGGGTGACCTTTGATGTTGCAAAAGATAAATTCTACGCCCAAACCTACACCGTAGGAAACTACGATCATGGGCAAAACCTTGATAGCGCCGTACAAGAACTTGTCTAGCATTTGTTCCCAATACGGTAAGTTCCAATTGCCAGATTCCGCGACAAAATGCCAATGACCTGTGTTGTACATACCAAAAATCAAAGCGGGAATAAGAGCCATAACTACGATGAACATAGTTCTTTTCAAGTCAACACCATCGCGAATGTGGGCCCCACGAGATGTTGTGGTGGCAGGTGTAAAAGCGAAAGTAGCCAAGGCATCATATACATAATGCAATTTTTCCAGTTTACCTCCTTTGGCAAACGTGGGTTCTAATTTCTTGAGTTGTTTTTCTAAAAATTTCACTGTATTTGGATTTATTTAGTCAGTAATTAAAAACACTCCTTTTTGATCAAATCGAGACCGGCGCGAATTTCATCTTGGATGTTTATTTTTGAAGTGCAAACAAATTCGCATAAGGCAAAATCTTCAGGCGCTACCTCATATATACCAAGGCTCTCCATTGAATCGATGTCCTCTGTCATGGCAGCCTTCACCAAATGCATTGGATAAATATCAAATGGGAAAACTTTTTCCAACTCGCCTGTAACCACAAATCCGCGGTCTTCACCATTTAAATTGGTGTCCAAACGGTATTTTTTTCCAGGAAATAAGAAGGTCGGATACAATCTAGAATTAGAGAATTTATTCAATCCAGGTGACAACCATCCGTCCGTTAATAAGAATTTCATTTGGTTGCCTTCAGGAAGCACGGTAATTTGATTGTCGTAGAAGCCCAGATAAGTATCTATAGATTCTTGCGAACCGCAAAGTGCGTTACCCGAAATGATACGTTCATCAGCTTCATTTTTGGTATTTCCATCTACGAATGTACTCATTTGAGCACAAGGCAAAGCGCGATAATATTTCGGCGCTTTCACTTCAGAACCAGTGAGCGCAACCAATTTTGTTAAGTCGTATTTACCGGTCTTAAAATAGCGACCGATAAGCGCTACGTCTTGAACGTTTACAACCCACACATATTCTCCTTTATTAATAGGATTGGTGTGGTGTATTTGAACGCCAACATTGCCTGCCGGGTGCTTTCCTGAAAAGGCTGTTTTGGTTACGTTTTGAGCATTCACAAAAACCTCATCTTGTTTCGATTTTCCGTTCATGCCCAAATGAACCGCGCCAGCAGTTAACTTTTTCAAAACGTCGATACCCATTTGGAATTCAGCCTGCATGCCATGAAGGACGTAATCGTAATCCGGTGCTAAAGGTGCTGAATCGAATAAAGAAACATAAATTGCTTTAGGCGTTTGCGCTGGGTCGGCAACAATATCAAACGGACGTTGCTTGATGAGAGGCCAAAATCCAGAAGCCAAAAGACACTGCTTCACTTCCTCTGCGCTGGCAGAAGATGGATGTGCAACGTTTTTCATTTCATACTCATCAGATGCCGCAGCTTCGATAACTACAGACAAGATACGGCGTTTATCTCCCCTCACAATATCATGGATTTTTCCAGATACAGGTGAAGCATATTCAATAGACTCATTGTATTTATCTTGAAAAATTGAGGATCCAGCTTTAACCGCATCGCCAACTTTCACAAGCATTTTTGGAGTCAATCCATGGAAGTCAGTTGGGCGAACCGCATAAAACTTCGAGCGCGGGGCATCTAAAGTGATTTTTTCGGCTTCACCAACAAGTCTGATATCCAGTCCTCTTTTCAAAGATATTGTCTTAGACATGTGAATTATGTATTAAAATTCGGGCGCAAATTTATACATTAGTTTGGATTGTAAAACAGACAAAAAAGTAAGATGTTTAATAAATGTTAATTTAAACTCATTCTAAATTAAACCTCAAATATTTCTTCTTTTTCTCGAAAACAAACAATATATTTGCAATATATTTGCACACACGACGTTAGAAAAAAATGACGACACATCATAAAATATCATCTGGAATAAAAATCAGTGTTCAAGTTAAATTGAATGAGGATATTTCTATCGTTGAACAGTCTCGATTCTTTTTCAATTACCACATCACAATCGAAAACTCAAATGTTTTTGTTGTTCAATTATTGAGCAGGCATTGGGAAATATTCGACAGTCTACACGCGCCAAGAATTGTTGATGGTGAGGGAGTGGTTGGTCTAACACCCATTTTAGAGTCGGGCAGCACATTTTCTTACACCTCCGGCTGCGATTTATTTTCAGAAATTGGATTCATGACTGGCCACTACACCTTTTTAAACTTGGTTAATGGTGATACATTCGAAGTCGAAATTCCACGTTTTGACATGTATTTCTACGGCAAACTGAATTGATGTTGCTTAGCGTTACAAATGCTTAATTCATTCCCTATTGATTAATGTCCGCCAGCTGCTAAATAAGCAGGCACATTGATGGTTTCTACACTGATGTTTTCACTGGGCGCTTTAAATGTCTTGAAGTTGTGAATAATTTCTAAAACATCATAGTCAATTACGCCAGAATTACTTCCATCAATTATTACATGCGAATTGGGTTCAACGCCATCTAGTGTGAGCTGAATACTTCCTTTATTTAAGAAAGTAACTTCTTCAGACAAACTGAGTCGAACTACCGTTTTGCCATCAACTATGTCTTTCTTGAGTTTGTAGGCAAATTTGTAATTGTTTTTCAGAATGAAATAAATGGCCACAACCATACCAATGCCAATGCCCACCAACAAATCTGTGAATAAAATTGCCGCCACTGTAACTAAGAATGGAATGAACTGCGTCCAGCCTAGTTTATACATATTTGTGTAGAGCCCAATTTTAGACAGTTTATAGCCCACTACTAGCAAAACCACACCGAGTGCCGACATGGGGATTTGGTTTAAAATCGGTGCAATGAGTAACACTGCTAAAAATAAAAAGGCAGCGTGAATAATTGTTGCTTTTTTGGATTTTCCACCGGCATCTATATTGGCTGAACTGCGCACTACTACTTGGGTGATCGGCAAACCTCCAATCAAACCAGAAACAATATTCCCTATGCCTTGTGCTTTCAATTCGCGATTGGTTTTTGTAGTACGTTTCAAGGGGTCAATTTTATCAGTGGCCTCAACGCTCAATAAGGTCTCCAAACTTGCAACCAGGGCTAGCGTTCCAGCGATAATATAAACCTGAGGATTTCCAAATTGTGTGAAATCCGGGAAAGTGAAAAACCCTACAAAATCATCAATTCCTTGTGCAACGGGAAGTGTAACTAAGTGTTCATTATCCAAAACCCAATGCGGAAAATAAACCTCAAAAAGATTGTTAGTTAAAATTCCAAGAATCACAATTATTAGAGCGCTAGGAATAAAACGCATCCATCCAATTTTCTTCAAAAAAGGACGTTCAAATAACATTATAATTGCCAAAGAAATAATCGAAATGATTATAGCACCAACACTGTGGTATTTTATGGCGTAATAAATTTCTGAAAAGGTGTTGTGACCATCTTTTTGGAGAAACGACATATCGCCTGTGAAGTCTTTATCGTAGCCCAAAATGTGTGGTATTTCCTTGAGGATAAGTGTGATACCAATAGCGGCTAACATTCCTTTTATGACGGAAGATGGAAAATAATAACCGATAATCCCAGCTTTCAGAAAACCAGCAAGAATTTGCACCAAGCCAGCAATCATCACTGCCAATAAAAAAGTGTCGAATGCAACATCTTCAAGTGCCGCGAAAATAATTGTGGCCAATCCAGCTGCTGGACCAGAAACGCCCAAAGCCGAATTACTGAGAAAACCAACAACAACGCCACCAATTACACCAGCAATAATTCCCGAAAACAACAATTCAGGTTTACCGGTTGATGCCATGGCAATACCCAAACACAGGGGTAAAGCGACTAAAAAAACAACAAATCCAGCTATCAAATCACTGGACCATGTACTCTTCTCTTTCATCTATCTCATTATATCTTGGGCTAATTTACATTTAAATTTTGGCGAACTTTTTTTCTAAAATTCTCATTGTTTTCAAAATTGCGTCTCGAAGTTCAAAAAAAAGTTCAAATACTTGATTTTAAGTTGATTAATAGCAAATAATACTTCAAAATGAAAATCATAAAAAATGTTAATTAAATACATACACAATTTTTATACACCGATGCTTAAGGTAAAAATAACAATGGATTTGTGTTATAACAAAAATTCTTTTGCAACTTAGTTGCAATTATTTGTATATTTGCACAAAATTTATCAATCATGTATAGATTTCTTACCGCACTTTTGATGCTCGCTTTGGTTGCTTGTCGAAAATCTGACCTTGTTCCGCCAACATTGTCAAATGTCACTGTTAATAACACCAGTCAAAATGAAATTTTAAATTTTGTTCCAGGTGATACCATTACCGTTCTTGCTTTGATTGAGGAGAACAAAGATTTGGGGCAATTCAAAATCGATATTCACCACGATTTTGACGGCCATAGTCATAAGAGTACCATGACCCGTTATTCCGAAATCCGCATCAAAAATATCAGTGGTTTGAGCTACAATTTAGAGGAAATTTTTATTATTCCAGATACAACAGCTTCAGGTATTTACCATGGCACAATTCAATCCTTGGATGCAGAGGGAAATGTTTCGCTACCTGAGGTATTCTATTTCAATGTGGTGCGACCTGAACAACCCACCATTGCGATGAATTTAGCTGCGACAATATCAGCCGGTTCTGTATTAAACATTGATGGCTTACTATCAGCAGTTGGAGCTGATGTGCATCTTTCTGTGGTGCAAATTAGAATTCGATCGAGTAAAACAGGCGATAATTTATTGAATCAAACCTACAATTTATCTGGGGCGCCCACAACGTGGAATCCGTTTGCCAATGGAAATATTTCGGTAACAATTCCTGCAGATGAAAATGAAAAAATATTTTTCCGCATTCGAGTTGAAGATTCAAACGGAAATAATACTATTTTTGAATCCGAAATAATTATTGTTTAACCATTTTAGCGACTCTCAGCTTGCACTAATGAGAATCTGGTTTTGAAAAAGGATAAAGAGAAACACTCCAAAACTTTTGAAAGAACCGCGACAAATTTTAAAGAGGCTATCTAACCATGAAAGCCTCTTTTCTTTTAAATAATCATGACAACAACAAAAAAAGAATGGTTTGCAACATGGTTCGATACGCACTATTACCATGTGTTGTATGCACATCGCGATGACCAAGAAGCTGAGTTGTTTATTTCCAATCTTCTGCGCTTTTTGGAAGTTGACAAAACAAAGGCCTCATTACTGGATTTGGCTTGCGGAAAAGGAAGGCATAGCATTTACATGAATAAGTTAGGCTTCAACACCATGGGGGTTGATTTATCTGCTCAGAGTATTGCCCACGCCAAACAATTTGAAAATGATAAACTTCGCTTTCAGGTGCAGGATATGCGCGCACCTTTGTCTGAAAAATTCAGTCATATTTTTAATCTTTTCACCAGTTTTGGTTATTTCGATTCAATTGAGGAAAATCAAAAAGTAATGCAAGCCATACAAAGCATGACTACTGAAAACGGCATTTTAGTTATCGACTATTTGAATGCCCATAAAACGGTGAAAAACTTGGTGCAATCGGAAAACAAAACAATCAACAACATCCAATTTGATATTAATCGCAAAGCTGATGAAAGCCATGTTTACAAGTACATACACGTTACAGATGGAGATTTTTCTGAAAGTTACATGGAGCGCGTTCAATTGCTAAAAATTGAAGATTTTGATACTTTACTCACGCAAATCGGTTTTAGAATTACAAACAGTTTCGGTGATTTCCATCTGAATCCATTTGATTCTAAAAAATCGGACCGACTCATACTAATAGCACAAAAACAATGATATCAGAATTTTGGGGCATCACCCTTTTGATTACAACCGTTTGGGTTTCAGGAGCAATCGTGTACCTCTTGGAAGAGAAAAACGGTAAAAAACTCATCAAGAACATGCTGGCTTTATCTGGCGGATTTTTGGTGTCTATTGCCTTTTTACATTTCATTCCTGAATTGTATCATGACCACGCCGATACGGGTGTCAACATGGGACTTTGGATCATGATGGGCTTTTTGGTGCAATTAATATTGGAATATTTTTCGGGCGGCATTGAACACGGTCACACCCATAGTTTTAAAGGAAACATCCCGATTGCCTTGTTCATAAGTTTGAGCATTCATTCTATTATTGAAGGCATTCCGATGGATTTGGAATTTCACAATGCACTCAATCATGCCCACGACGCACATGCGCATCATCATGGACACAATCATGGCCCAGGTGGTGGACAATCTTTGATGTGGGGTGTAATTCTGCACAACATTCCTGTTTCAATTGCCTTGACTACCCTACTCTTGAACAACGGGTGGAAACGCAGAAAAACTTTCTTGGTTTTGGTGCTTTTTTCTTTGATGACACCTATCGGAATTGCTATCGGACATTTCAATCCTAATTTGATTAGTGAAACCGTTGCGCAAATTGTGTTGGCCGTTGTGGTTGGTATGTTCTTACATATTTCCACTACCATTATCTTTGAATCTACAGAAAGTCATAAATTCAATCTATTGAAACTCCTGATGATAGTTGCCGGCGCGGGATTGGGGTATTTGTTTGGGTAGGAACTACAATCCCTCCCCCCAATTTTTCAATTCTTCTTCACTCCATAAACTTGGGAAGAAAATACGGCGTTGGTACTTGGGATGCATGTATTTGCGCCAATCGCTGCCTCCTGTGGCTTCACCACCACCGATGTATTTCATGGCGGCGTTGTAGTGGGCCATTACCCACGAAACATTCACCGTGAAATCATAGTGACGCATGGCTTCAACCAATTTCGGGTCGTTCTTCACAGCATCTGGTAGTGTTTTGAATTTTTGATAGAGATTTTTGGTGTTGTAATGCTCCATTTTCTCCAAGAAAAACGGTTTGTATTTGTTTTCGAAATTGGTAATGAGCGTATTCTTTTTACCCGTTGTGTGGTCTTTACCGGCAGCGTGCCAATACAAATGTTCGTAGGCATGTTCGATGGGCGTGTTTCTATCGATTGTGGCTCGGAATCGGAAATCAATGAGGTTGATGGTGTCGGTGGATGAAAATTCAATTAAGCGATATTGCGCGCTTTGAAATCCGCTTGCTGGTGTTAGCGTGTTTCTGAATTTCATGTATTGCTCCACTTCCATGCCATCGCCCATGATATCGAATGAGGTGGAAAGCATATCAAAATAACGACTGATGCGGCGCAATTTCTCTGCGAAAAAATCGGCGCTAACTTCTTCTTTTTCGCACACTTGGTCAATTTCCCATAATATCATTTTGAACAACAACTCATTGATTTGATGGTAGATAATAAATACCATTTCATCAGGTAAAGTTGTTCTTTGAATTTGGAGTCCCAACAAAGCTTCGGGCATAATATAATCCCAATAGGTAATTGGCTTGGCATGAACAAGTCCTTCCAAATGCACCTCTGTTTTTTGGTCGATGGCACTGAATTTTTGCTCTAAGCGTTTGAGTAAGTCGTCGTAATGCTCCATAAATTATCGTATCTACTTGTTATCTAGTCATATAAGCGGAAACCAAGGCATCGATATTTTCAATGCTTGTTTCTGCGGTGATGCATTTTTCTTCAATTAATGCCTTAATCATATTCTCTTGCTCAGTGCCTTTGGTTAGCGCTGTGTGATAAGGAATATCAGAAAAAGAAACCATAGAATATTTCGGGAAATATTGTTCAGGATAAAGCGCATTTATTCGAGACTCCACTTTTTTGAGCAATAAGAAATCGGGATCGGCCACCAAGTCGCGCATCACGATGTAATTTTCCAAACTTAAATCTTGCATGGCATCACCGTTGGGTTTACGACTTTTTTGGTAGGCATCAAAAGCGGCTTTGTAATCATTCGGATGCTGTTTCATGCAGGCATCGAGCTCAAAGCAGTCTTCAAAACCGCAGTTCATCCCTTGTCCGTAGAATGGCACTGTGGCATGAGCAGCATCACCCATCAGAACGAGTTTGTCTTTGGTCCAAGGATAGCAGCGAATAATCGCCAGAGAAGACAAAGGATGATCGTGCCAAACTTCGGCTACATTGGGCATCAATTCATAAAAATCTGGGAACACAGTTTTGAAAAAGTGTGTCACATCGGCGTCTGTTTTCAGATTTTCGAAGCAAAATTCGTGGTCATCAAAAGGCATGAACAAGGTGCAGGTATATGAGCCATCAAAATTGGGTAATGCAATCATCATAAAACGTTCGCGCGGCCAAATGTGCAGCGTTTCTTTTTCAAGTTTATAAGAGCCATCAGGATTGGCGGGAAGGAGAATTTCCTTATAGCCATCGGGGATGTAGTTTTGCGAGAAATTGAAACGATCCGTGCGTTGCATACCTTTGTAACGTGCTGCCGAAAAAGAGCCATCTGCCGCGAAAATCAAATCGGCTTCGGCGTGAACCAATTCACCTGTCACGGTATTTTGAAAAGTCGCTTTACCGGCGTTCATGTCCACATCCACGCATTCCATGTTGAAATGAATTTTGGCGTCGCCTTTATCTTCGGCGATGGTCATGAGTTTGGCATTGATATCACCACGAGAAACAGAATATATACATTGGTCTTCTCGACCGTAAGGCTGATAGCTGGTTGAACCATCAACATGATGCATGGTTCGGCCCCACATCGGGATGGCAATTTCACGAATTTCATCTCCCACACCAACAGCATCCAAGGCTTTCCAACCTCGATAAGACATAGCCAAATTGATTGATTTTCCTGCCGAAATTTGTGTCAAACGCATGTCTTTTCTGCGTTCATAAACCTCTACATCGAATCCTGATTGATTGAGATATACCGACCAAAGTGAACCGACCAAGCCTGAACCAATAATCATTGCTTTTTTCTGCGCCATAATTGAATGTTTACACGAGTAACAAAACGTAACCCACATGGTTTAAATTACCTCGTAAAAGTAAACATTAGCGCACACGCACCTCCAAATTCAGAAATGATTTTGTTCAGTTTTACACATTTTTGATATTCTTAAAAGAAATAAAAAATAAAGTTCAAAAATTCACAAATTAAGCTCTTGATTTCAAACAATTTCCTGAGCAAGAAGCGCTTATTTTTGGACTGCTATTTTCAAAACGCGTTCCATTTGTGCCATATGCCTGATGTTGTGATTTACCAAAACTGTATGGTATCGCCCAATTTTAGTCGATTGATATTTTCAAAACCTCAAGATTGTTTACAAGATTCAAGAAATAGATTCCTTTACTTAAATTTTTCACGTCTAGCTTTATTCTGCCTGGTTCAATAGTGATAGCCTCCGGGCCAAAAGTATGCACCCATTTCCCACTGGGATTATAGACGACAATTTGTTTTGGAGCAAGGACATTTTCGTTCAATTCGATAAACAAGTGTGTGCTTGCTGGATTAGGATAAACGCGAATTTGGTTCTGAGCGAAATCGGCAACAGACACATTCAAGTCATCTCTGAAAATATCGCGATACATCACTTCATTAAACAACTGAAAACCGAAAATTTCATTGGCTTTGGCTTTTAAAATCGGGCCTTTTTGATTGTTTGTCCACCATTCATACTCGTGGATGGTTGGTATTGGAATTGCTATCCAAGTGGGACCGTCGCCTAAATCGATAAGCACCGAGTCAAATTCGTTGATGACGTGGTGTATGCGCAAACATTCGAATGTGCCGTAAGGTGTTGTAATGGTTCCCCATCCATCAACTTCGCTTTCTCTTGTTCGGAATTGTTTGAGGCGGAACGGAGCTACTGCTGACAAATCCAAATCCACAGAACCTTCTGAGTTGAAGGACTGACCAAAAACCATAGGAAATTTATACGCAATTTCTAAAGAATCAGCTCTTTTTCCAATTCCAAAGCCCATGGCAGAAATGGAAAGACCAATAACAGTCATTTCATCATTGGTTTTGCGATAAAAACGATAAATTTCATCGATTGGCAAATCCAAAAGCCCACTCAACGTTGCTAGAGGCAATTCACGTGCCGGGAGGTAATAGGTTGCGCGGTATTTGGGAATTACCGTGCTTCCGAAAAGAGATTGAGTAATGATATCAGCATCATCTACACTGAAATGTTTCATCAATGTTTGTGATTGCGGCGTGAGGTTGGAAAAATCCCAATTGAAATTAGCGCCTGTTTCGGTGTAATTATTGAAAATATTGTTGGTCACAGAATATCGAACGGTGTCTCCTTTGCCGGGGAAATCTGAAGCTATCACGGTGATTTGGGCAGATGCTTGATGTGAAAAAGCAGCGAGAATAAGAGCAGCCGGGATAGAAAAAAAGTGTGATTTTGTCATAAAAATAGCTTATTGATTTAGCTTTTGGTTGTGGTAAAAGTAGTCAAATTTGACTAAACACAAAGACCTATTAAAAATTTCGTAAATCACAGAAAATCAACGCGAAATGAGCTTGGAAAAGTAACGCTTCACGAAAGTTTGTCCCGATTGCTGCTGCACAACAAATCTCAATTTCTCGATAATAACTTTGGGTTGGCGCCATTCGAACCAACTGGCTATTCTCACAAAGCTACGCAGCAGCCACGACTTGGGTTTGGCTAAGCTCGATGCTAATTTTGCAATAGAAGCATCGCGTTCTGCAATGAGTTCTGGCAAATCAGTAGTTGAACAAGTATGCACCAAACATGAAAAATACCAAGCTCCTGTTCGGGCAATATCAATGCTAAAAGTAGCTAGTTTGTCTTGACGACCTTTGCCAAATTTATCTACCAAACGGATGAGGGGTGACACTTGACTGAGGTCGTTTTGCACTTCATCTACCAAAGAGGCTAAAATCGCGTTTATGGTATCGAAATCGTGTAGGATGTTTTCAATGCTACCTTGACTACCAACAGTTTCGCTTGTGGCAATCCCCAAATCTAAGTTGATGTGAGCATTGATACCCAAGAGCATTTGTTGCAAAATAACAGTACCACCGTTTTTACTGGCATCGAAAGCCACTTGCCAGCTTTGCGTTAAAGGCTGGCCAGATATCCAGGCTTTCCAAGCATCGATGTAACGCAAAGCAAATAATACGTCTAATTTTTCCATGCGCGGTCCATCTTGAAATTCGTTGTTGGCGATTCCATCTTTGATGCGACAGGTTACCCGATGATAGAGCACAGCGAAATAACCAATGCGGCTGTTGTTTTCGATACTCCAGTCGATGATACCCTCTAACTCTGCGATAACTTGAGTGATGGTTGAGACTGGTTGGGAGGATGGGAAGCTTTTGGTCCTTTGCATGGATAAAATTTAGTGAACAAACGTAAGAAAATTTGGCAAAACCAAGATGAAATGTATAGAAAAGGAAGTCGGATGTGATAAGAAAACAGAAGTTTTGGAAACAAGTTTTCTGAGGTATGGTTTTGGTTAATAAACTGTTGAGATGACATCTGAGGAATGGAAAACTACCACATAAGGAACATAAGGAACATAAGAAAACAGAAGGTTTGCAAACAAGTTTTTGGCGAGGACGAGGTGTTAGAACAAATATAAGTGTTTAATAATGTACTATTCTGTCACCTCTTTCGTATTTCTTCCCCAATAAATCGATTTATAACTGGCAAAAAGCAGTTGAAAAGCATGGTAAATCATTACGGGCAGTAGGGCGAAAACTTGCATTTCAGGACTTTCGAAAACGAGCATTGCGAAAACGGAGCCATGCACCAGTGATTTCTGCGAGCCGCAAAAGGTCAGGGTCATTCGGTCGCGAAGAGGCAATTTGACCAAACGTCCGATGAAGCCGAGCAACTCGAAAACGGTTAGATGCAAGGATATCACCAAAGCCATCAAAACGATGAGTTGGGCGGTGGGAATCAGTTCGAACATGTTTTGATTAAAGGCATTGGAGAAACTGCCATACACAATCATCATCACTACTACTTTATCGAAATGCAGAAGCTTGCTGATTACCAATTTTACTGGATGCTCGAAAAAAAGCCGCAAAATCATACCCAAAATAATGGGCAGCACGATCTGCTCCACCAAGCGAATCATTAAGTCCGACGCGTCAAAAGCTTCTCCTTGGGTATTGAGGAAAAAACTGAGCCAAAGCGGGGTAATTAAAATTCCTAGAAAACCGGAAATACTCGAGTTGAATATGGCACCACCCAGATTACCATTGGTTTTCGCAACAAAAATAACCGACATTGTGACGGTAGAAGGCAGCACGGATAGAAAAAAAACCGCCTGCCAAAATTTCGCGTATTCACCTTGACCAAAAACCGGATAAAACAACAAAACAAGAATGGGTATCAGCAGATATGTGCTGCCTTGTGCAAGTAAATGTAGGCGCCAGTTGAACAAATCTTTGCGCATTTCTGAAGGTGAAAGTTTCATGCCATAGAGCAAGAAAACTGCAACAACTCCCCAGAATTTAATGGCATTGAAAGGAATGAATTGTTCATACGAATCTTGAAAAGGAAACAACCAAGCGAGCAAAATCATCGATATCAAACCTGGTAAGAGAAAGTCGATATTTTTGAGGATGTTTCGCATTTTTATTTTTCCATTTCTGTCTCAAAAAACGACCAAAGCGCATCATTTTTTTGGCAAGGTGCAGTTACTTCAATGTGCTCTTTGGAAACAGGATGCTCAAATTTGATTTTTCGAGAATGCAAAGAAATAGAGCCATCATTGTTGCTCCGTTTGGCACCATATTTCAAGTCGCCTTTGATGATGCAGCCCATATTTGACAACTGAACGCGTATTTGATGGTGGCGACCGGTGTGCAAATCAACTTCTAAGAGGGTGTATTTATCAGATTTCGCCAAAGTGCGATAGCTCAAACTGGCCAATTTGGCTTCTTTATGTTTGGCATCTACTACGCGCGATTTGTTTTTTTCTTGGTTTTTGGCGATGTAGTTCGTGAGTGTTCCCTGCTCTATTTCTGGTGCTCGTTCCACAATGGCCCAATAAGTTTTTTGAAGTTCTTTTTCGCGAAACATCGCACCCAAGCGTTCTAAAGCTTTAGATGTTCGGGCGAAAACTAAAATTCCAGAAACAGGACGATCAAGTCGATGCGCCACGCCCAAAAACACATTTCCAGGCTTGTTGTATTTCTTTTTGATGTAGGTTTTCACCTCTTCACCCACGGGGTCGTCGCCGGTTTTATCGCCTTGGGTAATATCTCCCGAGCGCTTGTTGATGATGATAATGTGGTTGTCCTCGTAAAGAATTTCTACCATCAATATTGTTCTTTTTCGTTCGGGAAATCGCCACTTTTCACGTCTCTGTTGTAGCTATCAAATGCTTGAATCATCGTGTCATATAGATTCGCATATTTTCTCAAAAAACGCGGATTAAACTCATTGTTGATGCCCAACATATCGTGTATAACCAAGACCTGTCCGTCAACGCCATTACCCGCACCAATGCCGATGATTGGTATGGTAACACTTTCTGCAACTTGTTTGGCCAATTTCGCTGGAATTTTCTCTAAAACTATAGCGAAACACCCAGCATTTTCAAGTGTTTTGGCATCTTCAATCAAACGTTGAGCTTCATCTTCTTCTTTAGCGCGCACGGTGTATGTGCCAAATTTGTAGATTGATTGTGGTGTTAAACCCAAGTGACCCATTACGGGAATTCCAGCAGAAATAATCCGTTCGATTGATTCTTTGATTTCGCGACCGCCTTCCAATTTCACCGAATGTCCACCAGATTCTTTCATGATACGGATGGCATTGGAGAGTGCTTCTTTTGAATTGCCTTGATAGGAGCCAAATGGCATATCCACAACCACCAAGGCTCGGGTTACAGCACGCACAACCGACGAAGCGTGGTAAATCATCTGGTCGAGTGTGATGGGTAAAGTGGTTTCATGTCCCGCCATCACATTGGATGCCGAGTCGCCTACCAAAATCACATCAATTCCTGCCTCGTCAACGATTCTCGCCATTGAAAAATCATAGGATGTGAGCATTGAGATTTTCTCTCCGCGGGCTTTCATTTCTGATAAAACGTGGGTAGTAACTCTTTTTTCTTGCTTGAAATATGTGGACATAAACCAAATTTTAGGCAAAGATAAGTTTTATCTTGGATGGAGCTAAATTCGGGTTCACAGAAGCGGTGAAAACAAAATTTCGTATGATTGACTGAAGTTAGCAAAGATTAACAGAGAAGTGAGCCACACAAGTAACAAAAGAAAACATGAGAAGAACTGAACCACAAAAGGAAGATAAGAAACAAAAGAAAACATGAGAAAACATGAGAAAAGTGAACCACAACTTGTACCGACTCACGAAAAAAGGAACAATAGAAAACATGAGATACGAAGAAAATAGGTTTTCTGGAAAATCAAACAAAACACGCCCCCATTTACCAGTTACTTAACACAACCCTCCGTTCAATCAAAAAAGTCACAAATTTAGTAGTTGCGCCAAGTGAAAATCAAAATTGAACTATCTTAGCGGTTTGAAAATTTGCACATGTCTGATAGCGTCGTAATCATACCAACATACAATGAAATCGAAAACATTGAAACCATGATTCGTCGTGTGTTTTCTTATGAAAAACAATTTGATTTATTGATTATCGACGATAACTCTCCAGATGGCACCGCTCAGAAAGTAAAAGAACTGATGTTGGAATTTCCGAATCAATTGTACATCGAGGAAAGGAGTGGCAAATTAGGTTTAGGTACGGCTTATATCCATGGATTCAAATGGAGTTTGGCGCGAAATTATGAATACACCTTCGAAATGGATTGCGATTTTTCTCACAATCCCGATGATTTGGAGCGACTTTATGAAGCTTGTCACAATCAAGGAGCAGATTTAGCAATAGGATCCAGGTATTGTAGGGGAGGAAAAGTGAAAAACTGGCCGCTTGGAAGAATTTTGATGTCCTATTTTGCCTCAGTTTATGTGCGTATGATTTTGTTTATTGGTATTGCTGACACCACTGCTGGATTCAAATGTTACAGACGCAATGTGCTTCAAAAAATTAAATTTGAAAACATCCATTTCAAGGGTTATGCTTTTCAAATTTGTATGAAATATGCAGCCAAAAAACATGGATTTAAAATTAAAGAAGTGCCCATTACATTTGTTGATAGACTCTACGGAACATCAAAAATGAGTG
>JBIIJN010000049.1:0-20294 GCA_044233745.1 Crocinitomicaceae bacterium | reverse complement strand
ATTTCTTCCAATGTGAAACCAAGTGGGGGATTGGTGTCCGAAATATTCGTCATGCCGCCTATGATAAGTCCTGAGATTTTGTCGAAAACACCAGCTAGTTCCAAAGAATGCAACATGCGGTCGATGGCGTAGAGATATTCCCCGATGTCTTCGATGAACAAAATGGCGCCTCTAAATTCGGGTTGTTTGGGAGTTCCCATCAAGGCATGAAGTACGGCCAAATTTCCGCCAACCAAAGTTCCTTCTGCTTGTCCTGGTTTGAAATAGCCATCTTCCGCTTGATATTGATAAACACGTGGTTTGCCAGTTAAAACATCTACCAAAGAATTCAAGGATTCTTCTGTATTTTCCTTGAAATTCAAGGGCATCGTGGCATGGATACTTGGCAAATCACACGATTGAATGTGGTTGTGAAAAAAGGTGATGTCGGAAAAACCGACCAACCATTTGGGTTCACGAAGAAAGCCCGCCCAGTTCAATTTTTCTAAAATCCGAACCGAGCCATAACCGCCTCTTGCACAGAGAATTGCCTTGCATTCCGGGTCGTCCAAAGCTTCTTGCATATCGGACATACGCTCAGCATCTGTTCCCGAAAGGTAATTCCATCGACCCAAAGTGTGCGCGCCAACAAGAACCCGAAATCCGTTTTTCTCCAAGAATTCTTGGGCAAATGCCACAAACTCCGCTTCGATGGCTTTTGCGGGAGCAATGATGCGGATGAGGTCACCCAGCTTCAAATAAGGAACAGGTTGATTTAAAAACATCATTCAAATTTCACTTTTGACACGAAAAACACCTTTCTTTTGCGTTTGGTTTTATCGCCGTCTTTATTTTTGATAACGGAGATTCCGTATGCTAGAAAGTAGTTGTCGTACCAGTATTTTATATCAGAATTGACCAATTTTGTTTTATCCCCATCGAAAGTTGTAGGAATAACTTCTGAGTAGTTTTCATTTACAACTTTTCCATCTTCGTCGAATGATTTGAATGAAATTCGATCACCATCGGAAAAAAGCATTCTGAACTCATTGTCTAAATGTTTAGCCGAAATAAACCTTTTTATGTAATATGGTTTTCGAAAAGGATACATAGTAAAAGAGCGATCCCACAAGAATTCGCCATTTTTATCGAATTTAATCAAGGTGGCGTGGGTGTATTGATAACCGTCAAACACTTGCCTTGTTGATGTCCTTCCATTGGCATCTGTTGTGGTGTAGGTCACATAGGTTGGATGGTAATGTTCGCTCAGGGAGTAATAACCCGATTCGGAAACCACCAAACCGTGAAAAACGCACCAAGAGGTAAATTTCATTTCTTTTCCTCTGTTTTCTTTACGCTTTTTCTTTCTTTCGATTTTATCTTGAGTACGCTGCGGCAGGTGCTTCAGAAATTCTTCGAGTTGAGCATATGATTTTTCAGTATAGTTGCTCACCTTATTATTGTTAATCAAAGCGAAGAAAACTCCTTCTCCCAACGAATTTCCCACTGCCGCCCCTGTACGTGTGTTGTAACTACCTGAAATGGCGTATGAAGATTCTCCGATTTTCGCAGCATTTAGTTCGAGTATGTTTTTTGCGTTTTTATGATAAAAAGGAATAAGGTCGTACTCATTTTCCTTACAATTATAACTCAGTAGATAGTCGTGAAAAATATTGGGATTTTCGCTACGTTGCTTCGTTGTCGTTTTTATTTCATATGAAACGATAATATCGTCTTGGTTGTTGGTTACTGATATCGTATTGAGTCGTATTTGTGTGGCTTTAAAATCTTTAATTTTGAGTTCTTTTTTTGATACTTCACTCGTTTGCAGATTGATGTTTATGAGCTCCAGAGATTTTGAGGACCCAAATATCAATACGGCATAATTCTCTTTACAAACGCCACGCATTGATCTTATACCCTTGGGGGCGTTTAGTTGAAGTTTTTGAATTTCCGAGCCGGTGCTGCTAACCATAATTATCTGTAGCTTTCCATTCATTTCATACACGCACTCGATGATTTTGGTGTTGTTATTCAACTGAATATGACGACTGCTTTTTTTTATGAAGAGCAACTCGTTAAACTCTCGGGTGTTTTGAATATCGTTATTGTATAAGCTATAACGTATGTCTTGACCTTGTATAGATTTTTTTCCTTCAGCCCTTATTATAAATCCGTATTCACCAAATTCGAAGATTTGATGGTTGTCATAGTCATCATCTTTCAGGTCAATTTCCAGTCTTTTTTCAAAACTTACTTGAGCAATTATTGGGCTTGATAAAAATAAAAGCACCAAGATTTTTAGGAGAAATCTCATAATAATCAATTTGTTTTCGCGAAGTTAGTCATTATTATTTTCTGAATTAGGACCGATAGTAATTGCGCGTTTTCTCCCCACCAACCAAACACTAAAAGCAATCACGCCAGCGCAAACGACTTTCACCCAAGTGATGTCTTGCACATAATCTTTGCCCAAAAACGAAAGCAATAACCAAGCGAAAAACGCCGCAAAAACTGGTTGAGAATAGATATAAGTACTGGAAACCGTCGGACTCACATATTTCAATGCGAAAATATTGAAAAGGTAGGTGAGAAAAGTGACGCCGAAAATGACGAAGCCGATTTCTGCGTAGATTTTAATAGGGATTGTTGACCATTCAATGAGTTGCATTTCCGACCAAACAGGCGGCCAGGAGGAAATGACAATCAAACCAAAAGTGAAAACCATTGTAATCACCGTGATGGGTTTGTATTTCTGCATCAGTGGTTTGGCCATAACTAGATAGAGGGCATAAGTAGCAGAATTGATTAAAACAAAGACATCGCCGCGCATGGAACTCGCTCCAAATTGAGCCTCTGAACCTGAGCTAATCATAAAAATCGCGGCAGCTGCACCGAGAAAAACCCCAAAAATGCGCAGAAATGCCAAGCGTTCTTTTAATAAAATCGCTGCTATTATGGTTGCCAAAATGGGATTGGATGTCATGATGATTGCTGCATTAATGGGCGAAGTCAAATTCAAACCATT
Organism: Crocinitomicaceae bacterium; assembly: GCA_044233745.1. Classification (GTDB taxonomy): domain Bacteria; phylum Bacteroidota; class Bacteroidia; order Flavobacteriales_D; family Crocinitomicaceae; genus UBA6165. The sequence continues at coordinate 17,287 of JBIIJN010000049.1, read as the reverse complement.
AAAAAAGAAGAGTTGGTTTAAGGTCACCCCAAACACGGCACACAAAGCCATGTACAATAAATCGCGCCAAGCTACGCGTTCTCTGTAAAATAAGTACACTGCCCAAAATAACACGGTTGCTCCCGAAACGCGAATCCAAATCAAGGCGTTGGGCAGAATAAATTCCGGCATGATGTCTTTGGCCACAACATAGTTCAATCCGTAAATCAAATTTACAGCAATCAGTGCGATATGTGCTTTGAGGAAATTGGTCATTTTTATAGCGACTGGCGGCTGGCTTCTGGCGACTGGTTGCTAGTAGCTAGCGGCTAGCAGCCAGAAGCTTTCTCACCCCCTCATCCGATTTCTTATCATTTCCCACAAAAATCTGCTCATCATACACAAACACGGGTCGCTTCAAAAACGTGTAATCTTGAGGCAATAATTTCCCGTAATCTTCATCAGATTTGATGGTTTCTTTCAATCCTTGCGCGACAAAATTCTGCGAACGCTTGGAAAACAATGCTTCGTAGGAACCAGTCAATCGAAACATTTCTGCAAGATCGTTGGCGGTGTACATGTCTTTTTTGATGTCGATTAATTGCACATCGGAGGGTAAATTCCAGCCTGACATTAAGCGTTTGCAAGTGGAGCAAGTACTGAGATAGAAGAGTTTTTTCATCACGAATTTATATTTGAAAGTTTCGTAAAATTTGCGAAACTTTTCTGATTTGTTTCGTAATTTCTGCGAAAGATTAGTAAAGTTCTGTTACTCAAAAAAAATCCCTCAATTCAACAATTGAAGTGAGGGATTTTGAGTTATAAAAGGCGTCATTTATTGGTGCTGTTAACTTTGATGAAAAACTTTCAGAGACGAGGCATTTGAGACTTTTGAATCAGGAGTTTACAATTAGTAAATGACTGAGTCAAAATCGAAAACAACGAAGTATATGGAAGTTTTAATCAAAGTTATTACGGCATTTCTCTAGTAAATGCTGGAATCCCAGTCACATCCATTCCCGTAATCAACAAATGAATGTCATGTGTTCCTTCATAAGTAATTACCGATTCCAAGTTGGCCATGTGGCGCATCATCGAATATTCGGAAGTGATACCCATAGCACCGTGAATTTGACGTGCTTCTCGGGCGATGTTCAAGGCAATTTCTACGTTGTTTCTCTTCGCCATTGAAATTTGAGCCGATGTTGCGCGACCTTCATTTCTCAACTGACCTAAACGCAAAGTCAACAATTGTGCTTTGGTAATTTCGGTAATCATTTCAGCCAATTTTTTTTGAATCAACTGAAAAGCACCAATCGGCACGTTGAATTGTGTTCTTTCTTTTGAATAGCGCAGAGCTTGGTCGTAGCAATCCATGGCAGCACCCAAAGCACCCCAGGCGATACCATAGCGCGCTGAATCCAAACAGCTCAATGGAGCGCCAAGTCCTGTGCGACCAGGTAGAATATTGGCTTTTGGCACTTTCACGTTTTCAAAAATCAATTCGCCAGTTGCCGAAGCACGTAACGATAATTTGCCATGCATTTCTGGCGTCGAAAAGCCTTCCATGCCGCGCTCAACCACCAATCCATGGATGCGCCCAGTTTCATCTTTGGCCCAAACCACTGCAATTTGCGCAAATGGAGCATTGGAAATCCACATTTTCGCTCCATTTAATATAACGTGGTCACCAGCATCTTTGAAGTTGGTAAGCATACCACTCGGATTAGAGCCAAAGTCGGGTTCCGTCAAACCAAAACAGCCAATCATTTCACCTGAAGCCAATTTTGGAAGATATTTCATTTTTTGTTCTTCGTTGCCGTATTTCCAAATAGGATACATCACCAAAGAGCTTTGCACAGATGCCGTTGAACGCAAACCAGAATCGCATCGTTCCAACTCTTGCATAATCAAACCGTAAGAGATTTGATCCAAGCCCGGTCCGCCGTATTCTTCTGGAATATAAGGCCCAAAAGCACCAATTTCGCCCAAGCCTTTCAATATGTGCATTGGGAAAGTTGCTTTTTCATAGTGCTCATCAATAATCGGCGACATTTCTTTTTTCACCCAAGCGCGGGCTGCGTCACGCACCAATTTTTGTTCTTCTGTAAGCATTTCATCCATCAAATAGTAGTCTGGATGTACGTATAAATCAGTCTTCATGAAATAATTTTTTGCAAAGGTATAAATCTAATAGAACTCGACGCATAAACAGTATTATTTGCCTTTTTGTTTTGCACATTCGAGAGCACACGAAATAACATTATTTTTGCGCCATGAAGCAGCCCTTCCAATATCTACTACAAACGCCACCTTTCGAGACCTTGCCGCGTACTGATCGTGTGGATGTGTTGGGTTTGTCGCTGCTTGTAGGTGGACTAATTTTATTGATGCTTTTACAATTTCGCAATCCGAGTGCAATACCTTCAATGCTTTCCCGCTCTTTCCGAGAAACCAACAAAAAACTGTATTTCGCATCAGCAGCCATCGATTCTATTGATAAATTGTTGTTTTTTGGCATATATCTCACGGGTGGAGCTTTGTGTTTACATTACATGTTGAGCGGATTCAATTGGCAAACGCTTTCTGGCCCTATAATTTATTTTTTACCCCTAATCTTATTGGCTTTTTTGGTGCTTCCGCTGCGAATTACAGCCCTGGTTTCTGGACATAATAAAACCGTTTCCAAAATTCTCAAGCGCCAACTGCCAGTGCTATTTTTGATTGGAGTTGTTTTCATACCTTTTGGTTTGTTGTTTTATATCAATGTTGACTTCGGGCAAACATTGAATTTTATGGTTTTGGGTATTGTGATAATGCTGTTTGTTTGGATTCACATTCGTGTCGCGCAAGACTTAATTCTGGAGCAAATTCCTATCTATTACATTTTTATGTACTTTTGCACCCTTGAAATATTGCCCCTGTTTACAATTTGGGTTTGGATTTCAAGGCTTTAAACCAAAAATTGTTGAACAGTTAATACCCGAATAAATTGAGCATCAAGACGATTCTGGTTTCACAACCAAAACCTGAGGGAGATAAATCTCCATATTTTGATTTGGCGGAAAAGTATAAACTGAAAATTGACTTCAGACCTTTTATTCAAGTAGAAGGATTGAATGCTCAGGAATTTCGCTTGCAGCGTCTCCAGTTATCCGATTTCTCAGCAGTAATTCTTACCAGTAAAACAGCTGTTGACCATTATTTCAGAATGGCCGATGAAACGCGCTTCACGGTGCCTGATACCATGAAGTATTTCTGTGTTTCTGAAGCAATTGCTTATTATTTGCAGAAATATGTGCAATATAGAAAACGCAAAATTTTCTTTGGTAAACAAACGGTTCAAGATTTAGCCGATTTGTTTAAAAAACACAAAGGTGAAAAGTATTTGTTGCCATCTTCTGATATTCTTCGTGAACAAATTCCAGTGGATTTAGAAAAGATGAAAGTGCCTTTTACGCGTGCAAATATGTACCGCACTGTGGCTGCTGATTTATCTGATTTGGACGATGTGAAATACGATATGCTGGTGTTTTTTAGTCCTTCTGGAATTGAATCTCTTAAGAAGAATTTCCCTGGATTTAAGCAAAACGATACGCGCATCGCTGCCTTTGGTGCCACTACTGCCAAAGCGGTTGTAGACAATAATCTGCGTTTGGATGTGCACGCGCCTCAGCCCGAAACGCCTTCCATGACTGCGGCTATTGAGAAGTTTATTCTCGATGCCAAAAAGAAGAAATAAGCAAACAATATCGCTTTCAAAGCGTTTCTGGATTATGAAGAAAACTGCTGTTGTTTTGGTTCAATTGGGCACACCGGATAGCCCAAAAGTATCTGATGTTCGTCGTTATTTAAGTGAGTTTTTGAACGACCCCCGCGTAATCGATATTCCATGGTTGCTCAGAAAAATGTTGGTCAATCTGATTATTGTACCTTTTCGCGCACCAAAATCGGCCAAGATTTATAAAGAATTGTGGGACATGAGTAATGGTATCTCGCCTTTGATGACTCATACCAAAAATTTGCAAAAAAAATTGGAACAGCGATTCTCAGATGATAATGTTGAGTTTTTTATGGGGATGCGCTATCAAAATCCATCGCTTCAAACGGTTTTGGATGAAATCAAATTGAAGAATTTCGACCAAATCATTTTTTTACCTTTGTTTCCTCAATATGCCAGTGCGTCAACGGGTTCGGCTATGGAGGAGTGCATGAATATCGTGAGAAAATGGTGGGTGATTCCTGAAATCAAAATCATCAGTCAGTTTTATGACAACGAGGGTTACATTGAAACACAAGCATTAATGGCCAAAGAATTGGGCATTGAGAATTACGACCACATTTTGTTTTCATACCACGGACTGCCTGAACGTCAGGTAGATAAGGTCTATCATGAGCCAACTGATTTGTGCGGAAATGAACCCTGCGAAACGGAAATCAACGACAGAAATAAATTTTGCTACAAAGCCACGTGCTATGCCACAACACGCCTTATTGCTGAAAAATTGGGTTTAAATGAATCGCAATACACGGTTTGTTTTCAATCGCGTTTGGATAAAAAATGGCTGCGTCCTTTCTCAGATGAGGTAGTTGAAGAGCGCGCCAAAATGGGTGATAAAAAGTTGTTGGTTTTTAGCCCCGCTTTTGTGGCCGATTGTTTGGAAACGCTGATCGAAATTGGTGGCGAATACCAAGAAATCTTTGAAGAACATGGTGGTGAAAAAGTGCAATTGGTGCCTTCATGCAACGACCATGAGCTATTTGTGGCTGGCATGGAGCTAGAGATTCGTTCAAGACTTTAAGCCAATCCAACTCTTTTATGCGCGTTTTTTGTCTTTTCCCTTGGGAATCTTATCTTTGCGCAAAAATTTTTAAGAACATCATGGCAAATACATCAGATATCAGAAACGGCTTGTGTATCAGACACAACGATAAATTGTTTCAAATTATAGAATTTCAACACGTGAAGCCGGGTAAAGGTCCTGCATTTGTGCGCACTAAAATGCGTCAGATTGAATCGGGTAAGGTTTTAGACAATACTTTTTCCGCTGGACACAAAATTGATGTAGTGCGCATTGAAAGACGTGAGCATCAGTATTTGTATCAAGAGGGTGATAAATTCATTTTCATGAACAACGAAAACTATGAGCAAGTAGAAATACCTGCTAAAATGATTGATAAGCCTTTGTTCTTGAAAGAAGGTATGATATGCGAAATTACTTTCCACGCTGAAGAGGAAATGCCATTGGTAGTTGATTTGCCAAATACAATCGAAGCGGAAGTAACTTACACAGAGCCAGGCATCAAAGGAGATACTGCAACCAATACAATGAAGCCAGCTACTATTGATACAGGCGCTGAAATCCGTGTTCCTTTGTTCATCGGAACAGGTGAGAAAATTAAAGTGGATACACGCACAGGTATTTATGTAGAACGCGTTAAGTAGTCCAAAGCTTTTATAAATTTAAAGGTTCGCAGCGTCTGATGCGAACCTTTTTTTGATTAAAAGCGATTATTTTCATTGGAAACACGACGCGATATTTCGTATTAGACGTTTAGCCAACAGCCAGACCCCTTCCTAAAACCTAACCGTCACCCCGCCTAATGCTTGGAAGCGATAAACAGGTGAATTCATCCAACGCAGATATTGTTGTGCGGCTAAATTGTTAAATTGAATAAAGGCCGAAATGCGCGGATTGTAACGGTATTCAAAAGATAAATTAACATCGGCCAATAGGCCCATGTCGCTGTGGTAGGCCAAATTGTTGAAGCCAATGCCATCGCCTGGACCAAACTCTTGCATGCGTCGACCGCCGAGCAAACTGAGGTCGAGTTTGGTGATGAATTTGTCGTATAAGTTGTAGTGACCGCGGAATGTAACCACATAATTGGGTAAATTCCAAGCATATGGGAAAACATCGGTTTGGTAGCTAAACAATTGACCTACAGCATCAAATTTGAATTTCTCACTGATTTGGAATGTTAAAACCAGTTCGAGGCGCGAGATATTCATGTCGTCGTAAACGGCTTTGAATTGGTTCAAACGGGGCAGTGTTGTATCAATCACAAACAACATTTTGTCCACAAAGCGACCGTAGGAAAAATTGGCGTCGAAGGACACATGTTCTGTAATCGAACCGCGCAATCCGCCTTGGAAATTAAGCGCGTTTCTTTCGTTGCGCAGTTCTAAATCGGAACGCACAAAGTTGTTCATCTGGCTTGCTGAGCGGAATGTGTTTTGTTGAACACCGAATCCATTGAGCGCCACATAAGGCAACAAGTGGTTATTGAATAAGGCATATTGCACCAAGGCTTGAGGCGAAATCAATACTTGTGTTTGGTCGATGGCGTCGAATACCAAATTGAATCCAACTTTGGCCAATAGTTTATCGCCCTGACTGATGTGCGTGATGTGTGGATTGAAGTTGATCATCACGTTGCCTTGTTCGAAGCCTGTTATTCCCGGACTCAGTATCACGTCACGTTGTCCAAATTTATAGTTGTTGTAGCGGATATTAAAATCCAATCCGTAGCGTTCTTGACCCAATTTGTAACGGAAGGAGGAGTAGATGCCTACAAAACTTTCTCTTGCGCGCCAATCTTTTTCTAAGCCCGGTCTGGGTTTATCTCGGTAGTTGTTGTATTCCAGACCTACTTTCCATCCCAAGTGTGCACTATCGCGCATGTGGCTCGCAAATTCAGCATAAACCCCATAGTTTTGAAAGCGTTGGCGAATACTGTCTTGTGTAATTAGGGTATCGCGCGTGCCAAACAGGTTCAAGCCGTGATTCAAGTAATTGAAACGACCTGTGGCTGTGTATGTTTTTTTGATGATTTTTCCGTACAAGTCAACTTGAGTTCTGTCGAATCTTGGCGGCGCGAAGTCTTGTATTTTGCCTGCCCAAGCACTGTGATGTTTGGCTTCCACGCCCCAGTGGTATTGTTTGGAGCGAGTTTCATTGTAATACACCTCACCCAAAGGCATCAAGTAATTGCCTATACCCAACACCGCATAGCCTGGATATAGTTTATTCAAAGCTGTTGAAACTTTAATATTGGATGCTTGAATAGGAGCCGTTTCGATGTTCACTTCCTTTCTAATAGGAAGCAGATCTGCATTGGCCTCGGGCTTGGCAAAAACGGTGTCAATAATGCTCGGTTTCAGCGCAATTCTACTTGCAGGATCTATATCTCTATTGGCTTCAAACTCAAAGATATATTCCACTTGTGCTTGCACTTGAGCTAGATTCACAAGCACAAAAATAACTGCTATATATTTCAACATGTTCATGATGTTTTAGTCGTTAATTTCAATGAAACGTGTGTTGTCTTGAACGTCTTTCGGTGCATTTTTCAAAGTTTCCAATTCGGCTCTGATTTGTGCAGCCTCGTTCAAGACGCCATCTGATTGATTCATATAATTGTTCGTTACCGAGTTCAACGCGCTTTCCGCTTGGAACAAATCGCCCGTTTTCATGAAGTTTTTGGCTTGCAACAAAATGGCTTTGGCTGTCCAATAATCATAGGATGGGCGCATTTTCAGCAACTCACGAATTTGTTCTTCCGAGCGCTTGTTGTCGTTTTGCAAGAAGTAAATTTCCGCAATATTGAATCGCGCCTGCACAGCCATTTGGTTTTTGGCATTTTTGGCTACATAATCCAATTCTGGGATGGCATCGTTGTATTGCCCCGTCATTTTTAAGCCAATTCCTTTGCAGAAACGGGCTTCCATTTTTTCGCTGGTCTGAGCCAAATTGCTGTTGTTTACAAAGTTGGCAGCTTGCAATGATGCTGACCAATTTTCCAAAAGATAATGACAACGCATCAAGCCCAATTGCGCACCATAGATGCGATAAGGATTTGAGGCTATTTCGACCAATTTGCCATAATTTTGAATGGCATCTGCATATTGTTGGTTTTCGTATTCGAAATTTGCGGCTCTTAAAAGCGCAACCTCATGATAACCAATGGTATTGCCGTTAATAACTTTCACATAGTATGGATATGCATTGGACATTTGCTTGAGCGACAGATACGATTCAGCAATCAAATAATTGGCGCGGTCTTTCTGTAAACCATTGGGATACGCCGTGAGATATTCTTGGAATTTGGAGATGGCCTGAGTAAAATTACTGTCGATATATGTGTCGTATGCAGCATCAAAAATTACGGAATCCTGCAAGCCTGAAGTAATTCCTGCACAAGGATATTTGGCTTGAAGTTGCGCTATTTTATCCGTGGTATTGGCTTTTTTATACACTTCAATCAACTGTGAAGCTGCGTTTCTACATACTTTATCGTCTTTTCCATAATCCCTCAATAGCCTGTTGTAATATTCCTCGGCTTTTGATAGGTTATTCATTCTAAAGTAGTTCGTTCCCAATTCCAATAAGGCATCTTTTACAAGTACGTTGTTTGGGAACTCATTCAAAATTCGCTCAAAGAAATTGTTGGATTGCGCATAATTGCCTTGATTTCTTCTTACAATGCCAGCTTCAAAAAGCGATTGTGCAACATATGAAGACTTTGGGTATTCATTCATCAGCGTGTTAAGAGAAGCCACTTGTTTATCGCGCTGCGTTACGAAACCATAACATCTTGCCTGATAATACAAAGCTCGGTCTTCCATACCTTGTCTGGCGTCAATCACTCTTTGGTAATAGGCAACAGCTTCTAAACTAGCACTTTGGTTATTTACCGATGTTTTGTAATAGCAGTCTGCAATGCGCAAATTGGCATCAGAAACTTTGCGTTTGGCGTCGAGGGGAGCAAGTTCAATATATGCTTTGAATGCGGGTATGGCCTGAGCATATTGTTCAAGATGAAAATGTCCATATCCTATGTTGTAGTTGGCTTCAGCGCGCAGGGCTCTATTGCTGCTGTTATTGCTGTTGCTCAAGAAAAACTGATAAGCAGAAATGGCACTTGCATATTGCTTCAGCTGAAAACGGGCATCTGCAATCCAATATCTAGACTTGGCTACCATATCATTGTCCATGGGATATTTGGCTACCAATTGAAAGGCCTCTATGGCTTCGTTGTATTGTCCGTTGGTATAAGATTCAATGCCTTTGTTGTATGCCAAAAATTGATAGGCCGTTTTCATACGCGTGCTCGGCGGATCCAATTTTTCAATGGATTGAATGGCTTTGTCGTAGTTTTTGGTGGACATGTACACATTCACCAAATATTCGAAAACCACACGTCTACGGTAAGAGGTAGGGTACTTTTCGATGTATAATTCGAAATACTTGATGGCTTCATCAAATGGATTCAAGTTCAATTCGTAGGATAAAAGAGCCGTTTGAAACAAGGCATCTTCTTCAATTTTTTCATCGAAGTTCATTTTCGAAGCTTGTTCAAAAGCAGCTCGAGCACTCAGCAAATTATTCATACCCAAATAGCAACCGCCAGTGTGGTAGAGACCAGCCTGGCCTAATTCGTCGCTTTGGCGGCCTACTTTCTCGAAGTATTTCACAGCTTGAGAACAATCTCCTGTTTTCATTAAGGCAAAACCCAGTTGATAATCATCTTGTCGTGTTGTGTTGGCGCCCTTGTTATAGGCCATAAGATAAGGCACGGCTTTTTCGTAATCGCCCAAGCGGTAATAAGAGTCACCGATGATTTGGTTCAACTCAGATTGGTTTTTATCTGCATTTCGCTCCAATAAACTAGGAGCTATTTCAATTACTTTATCGTATTCACCACGGGCATGATGAATTTGAGCGATATAATAAGGCACCAATTTGTCAAAACCTGGTGTGTCTTTGATTTTTTTGAAATGATCCAATGCTGCATCATATTGTTTTTCCTGATAACAAATATGAGCGTAGTAATAGGTCGCTGGCGGCGCATATTGTGAATCTGAATCTTTTACATCGAAGAAGTGCTTTTTGGCTTTCACAAATTCATCTTCACGGAAATAAGCATAGCCCAGTTTGAAGCGGTATTCATCTAGATCTACTTTAGTTATCTCTGTTGGTGGAATTTTTTCAAGCCATTCAATTACATCTTTAAACTGATTGCGGTTGAAGTGTTGACGCGCTATTCGGAAGTAAATATCCCATCGGTATTTCGATTCTGGATAATCTTCCAAGAAGAGCATCAGCAAACGCATCGCATCGTCGTGTTGCAATTCCAAGGCAGAAACAGCTTCATAATACCGAGCTTTCACGATAAAACTCGGCGTTTTTTCGCCTGGTTCGCGCAAATAACGGCCAAAGCCCTCTCGCGCAGCACCAAATTGCTGTTTTAAAAATAGATCTTCTGCTTTATAAAACAAAGCATTCGTATGCTCGTATTTCTCGCTGTTTTGTCCGAAAACGACAAGCGGAAAGAGCAACATCAGGATTAGTTTAACTCTCATGAAGCTATAACTTTGGTAAAAAAATTAGTTACAAAGATACAAGCATAGCCTAATGATGGGTAAACAAGTTTTGAACTGCAAAATGTTGAGATAATTTCTTTTTGGCGCTCATTTGCTTGATGATGCGTTTTACTTTCGTATCGTGGAAAATTCTAAAACCATTATCGCCGTTGAACATGCCAGAATTTCTCAAGGAGAGCAAACCGTTCTTTTTGATGTGAATTTTGCTGTTGATGCCGGACAATTCGTTTTTCTTATCGGGAAAACGGGATCTGGGAAAAGTAGTTTATTGAAAATGCTTTATGGTGAATTGTCGCCAGAAGATGGCTCGGCAGAGGTTGTTGGCTTTGATTTGAATAAATTGAAGTCGCGACAAGTGCCTTATCTGCGTAGAAAAATTGGCATTGTTTTTCAAGATTTTCAATTGTTGATGGACCGTTCGGTGATGGAAAACCTGCTTTTTGTGTTGCGAGCTACGGGATGGAAGAAAAAGCGCGACATGGTTTCTCGCGGATTGGAGGTATTGGAATTGGTTGGTTTGAAAGATAGTGCTTATAAAATGCCGCATCAATTGTCTGGCGGAGAGCAGCAGCGTGTGGTTATCGCGCGCGCCTTACTGAATAATCCTGAACTTATTTTAGCGGATGAGCCTACAGGTAACCTAGACCCCGAAACATCTAAAGAAATCATGCGACTGTTGATGGCAATTGCCATGGAAGGAACGGCGGTAGTGATGGCAACGCACGATTTTACGCTTTTCGAACACTTCAATGGACGTGTTTTGAAGGTTGAAAATAATCAAGTAGAAGAATTGAATGCTTTGGGCAGTTTCAATCCCTTCGACGACCAAAAAATGATGTAATGGCAAAGTTGAAACGAAAAAATAACAACCGCGGCATGCAAACCAGTTTTGTGTCAATTATTGTAACTGTTGCGCTCATGCTAACCTTGCTTGGCTTGGTAATTACCATTATTTTGGGTGTAGATGGCTTGAAAACAAAAGTGAAAGAGCAAATTCAAATTGACTTGTTTTTTGATGCCACATTGAACGCCGACGATATCAAACAAATTGCCGAAGATGTGCGCGCCATAGAAGGGGTGAATCGGGCTGAGTTTGTTTCGCCCGAGCGCGCTTGGGAAGAGTTTCAGAAAATATCTGAAGATTCTGAAGATTCCACTTCTCGTGTTGATTTGAGCCTAATCGATGATGTGATTCCTATTCCACCTAGCGTCAATTTGAGTCCAACAGAGGACTATGCGTCTCTTGAAAAACTTGAGCTTTTGGAGCGCGATTTGCGTCATCGTTATCCGCAGTTGGAAGAATTTAATTTCAACCGTGAAATGCTTAATGATGTCAACTTGGGCTTTGACAAGTTGATTTATTTGATTTTGTTAATCGCTGTTTTATTACTGATTATCACTTTTGCGCTTATCAACAATACGATACGCTTGGCTTTGTATTCGCAGCGATTTATTATCAAAACGCAGCAATTGGTTGGCGCCACAAGTAGTTTTATTCGCAAACCATTTTTGACGATGGCTATTGTTCAGGGTGTTGTTGCAGCTGTTTTCGCCATGGCTTTGTTGTTTGGCATTCTTTATATGGTCAACAACTACCTTTTCGATATTTCTCCCATGATAGACTTTTTGTTGATGTTGAAATTGCTTGGGGCGGTTGTTTTGTTGGGCGTTTTGATCTGCCTTTTTGCAACCAATGTTGCCTTGAGTAAATATTTGCGCATGAGATTGGACGATTTATATTAACTTCGCCATCATTAACGGAGCTATAAGTATGGAAAACAAGAGTTCAATTCCTTTCGGTTTAGGTAAAGAAAATTACAAATGGTTGCTTATCGGTTTGGCAATCAATATCCTTGGTTTTATTTTGATGATTGGGGGCGGTTCAGCCGATAAATCCCAGTTTTTGGCAGATGAATTATTCAGCCACAGACGCATTACATTGGCTCCTGCTTTGGTTGTTTTGGGCTACATTGTTATCTTGTACGCCATCATGAAAAAGAGCAAATCTGCTCCAAAAGAAGACTAATCCATGACGGTTCTTGAAGCGCTCATCCTTGGAATAATTCAAGGCCTAACTGAGTTTTTACCTGTCAGCAGTTCGGGACATTTATTTCTCGGACAAGTGCTGCTTGATGTGAAAGGCAATGATGGTTTTTTGTTTACCATAGTTGTTCATTTTGCTACGTCTTTGAGCACAATTGTCGTTTTCCGAAAAGACATTACCCAAATTCTTACAGATGTATTGAAGTTTAAATGGAACGCTGGAACGCACTTCTCGATGCTTGTGTTGATTTCTATGATTCCCGCTGTAATTGTTGGTTTGAACTTAGAAGACGCCATTGATAGTATTACCTCTGGCGAAAATCAAAGCTCAGGTTTAATCGTGGTAGGATTTTGTTTGTTGGTTACTGCCGGATTGCTTTATTTCTCTCACAAACGAAGTCAAGGAAAAAGCGAAGTTGACGTGAAACATGCATTTATTGTTGGAGTTGCACAAGCCATTGCCACCTTGCCAGGGATTTCGCGTTCGGGAGCAACCATTGCAACCGGATTGATTTCGGGCCTCTCTCGTGAAAATGCTGCTCGTTTTTCATTTTTGATGGTCATTCCCGTTATTTTTGGTGTAATGGCCAAGAAAACCCTTGATGTATTGAAAGGCGACGAAGTTATAGGCGATGCCTCGTTTTTGCCACTAATCGTCGGTTTTTTTGCTGCTTTTGTATCGGGGTGGTTCGCCTGCAAATGGATGATTAGCATTGTAAAGAAAGCCAAATTGAGTTATTTTGCTGTTTATTGTTTGGTAGTAGGCTTGGTTTCAATCGGAGCCGCATTTTTCGCGTAATAATTCTGTTACAATGGACTACCTCGCAGGTGAAATACTATTAATCGACAAACCCTATCATTGGACATCTTTTGATGTGGTCAACAAAATCCGCTGGGCATTGAAGCAAAAGCTGGGCGTGAAAAACATCAAGGTGGGTCATGCAGGAACTTTGGACCCTTTGGCTACAGGCTTGTTAATCATTTGCACGGGAAAAGCAACCAAACAAATCGATCAATTCATGGGAGCAGAAAAGGAATATACAGGCACCATTCTCTTGGGGAAAAGTACGCCATCTTATGATTTGGAAACGGAATACAACCAAGAAGCGCCTACTGATCATATCACGTCAGAATTGTTAGAAGCAGTTCGATTGAGTTTTATGGGAGAACAATTGCAAACACCACCCATTTTTTCTGCCAAAAAGATTGACGGAAAACGCGCTTACGATATGGCCCGAGAGGGAAAAACACCAGAAATGCGTCAGAATTTGGTTCATATTCGTGAGTTTGATATAGATGCAAGCCAATTTCCCGAAATTCATTTTCGTATTTCTTGTTCAAAGGGAACCTATATCAGAAGTATCGCGCACGATTTTGGTCTGAAGCTGAATTCATTGGGTACTTTAATCGCGCTACGTCGCACACGCATTGGGGATTTTCATGTGGATAATGCAAGAAAAGCCGAGGGGATTCAGGAGGAGTTAATGCGAATAAGTTAGCACTATTTTAATCCATAAACAACCTTAAGTTCTATCTCCGCGTTATTCACTATATTTGTTCTTTAAACCATTGCCATCATGAAACATCTAACTTTTACATTCCTATTTTCTTTTATTTCTACGTTCGTTTTTTCTCAGCTCAATATGTCTTTTGTTGGGCGTGTGAATTATGCCCAACTTCATGGCACGATGCTCAATTCAGTTTGGGGTTATGTCGATGAAACAGGTATAGAATATGCTGTTGTGGGAACGCGCAAAGGTGTTTCAGTTGTTTCATTGGCTGATCCGGCCAATCCCGTTGAGGTGTATTGGTATGAAGGAACGGAGTCTATTTGGCGTGAGGTGCGTGTTGTAGGTGATTACGCATACGTGACTACTGAAGCCGAGAGTGGACTTTTGATTATAGACCTCTCACCTTTGCCAGCGGGCAATATCACGAATACGGCAACATATACCGGACCCGCCCAAAATCAGTGGATTACAGCGCATGCTTTATTCAATGATGAGCAAGGTTATCTTTACATTACCGGAGCAAATCGAGGAAATGGTGGGGTGATTATTTTGGATGTAACTACCAATCCTATGAGTCCTACAGAAGTTGGCGTTTTTGATGATTGGTATGTTCACGATGGATTTGCCCGCGGTAATTTCATGTATCTCGGACATATTTATGACGGTTTTTTCTCAGTAGTGGATATTACTGATCGCAGTAATCCGGTGTTGATAAGCACGCGAACAACCCCTAATAATTTTACACACAATACTTGGCAAAGCGACGATAATTCCGTGCTCTTCACTACCGATGAGGTTTCTGGAGCTTACGTTGCGTCCTATGACATTACGGACCCCAACAATATTTTTGAATTGGATCGAGTTCAGTCCAACCCAGGTATGGGCCGAATTCCGCACAACGTTTATGTCAAGCAAAATTGGATTGTGACGAGTTACTATGCAGATGGCGTGGTGATTCATGATGCAAGCCGTCCGCACAATTTAATCGAAGTCGCGAATTTTGACACCTCACCTTTTGCCAATACATTTTTCAATGGCGCTTGGGGTGCATTTCCGTATTTTCCATCCAATTTGATTTTGGTGAGTGATATGGAAGATGGTCTTTTTATCGTTGCACCTGATTATAAATTAGGTAGTTATCTGGAAGGCTCAACTTTTGATGCCTCTAATGGCAATCCTCTTCAAGGTGTTAGTGTAACTATTTCTTCAAGCAATCAAACTGAGGTTTCAAATTTATCGGGGGAGTATGCTACGGGCATTGTTGGAGAAGGAAATTATCAAGTTGATTTCATTAAGCCGCTTTATTTTCCGCAAACGCAAACCGTTTCCTTAACCGAAGGACAGGTTACCAATTTGAATGTGAATATGGTGCCAATTCCCAATTTTCCATTGAACATCGTTGTTTTGGAAGAAGGCACAAACAATCCGATTTTTGATGCCCAAGTAATGTTGCAGGTGCCTTTACATGAAACTTTGGTAAATACAAATGGTCTGGGCGAGGCTGATGTTACTTTGTATTATCAGCAAGATTATTTGGTGTCAGTTGGTAAATGGGGTTACATTACATCTTGTCAAGATATCAACATCAACAACCAAACAGGCACAATTACAGTACATTTGAAAAAGGGCTATTACGATGATTTTGTATTTGACTTTGGTTGGACAACAACAAGTTCTGCGCAATCTGGTCAATGGGTAAGAGAAATTCCTGTGGCATCTGAGTCGGGTAGTGCGCCGGGTGCGGATGCTCTGTGGGATTGTGGACAAAAGGCTTTTTTAACTGGAAATGGCAGTGTGAATCCAAACTTTGATCAGGTTACAAATGGGGTAGTGACTTTGATTTCACCAACGTTTGACTTAACAGATTTCACCGACCCGCATTTGAATTATTGGACTTGGTATTATAATTTCCATGGACCCAATCCTCCACCAAACGATACCCTTTTTATTAGACTTTCGAATGGTTCAGAGATCGTAACAATTGAACAAAAGTTCTTCCCAGAATCGCCTCAAAGTGAATGGGTGTTTTCGTCAATTCGTGTTTTAGATTTTATCACTCCCACTGCTAACATGCAACTTAGGGTACAAATTTCTGATTTTGCTCCTACGGTGAATATTACAGAAGCAGGGTTTGATTATTTCTCAGTTTCCAATGCCAATACGGTTTCTTTGGACAATCAAAATGGAGCAAGTTTGCTTATTTACCCCAATCCATCAGATGGTGTTTTCCAAATTTCAACAGCTTTGACGCATGAAAATTGGACGGTCTTGGATTTGAACGGACGTGTGGTTGTCTCGGGTGTTGGAAGCAATATCGATCTATCGAACTTTGATGCTGGCGTTTATTTGCTACACGTTCGCATGAGTGATGGAAGTGTTATTGTGGAGAGATTGGTGAAACGCTAGTCTCTTTTCTCGTGGCACATGGATTCGTGTTTTTGTTGAGTAGGATTTCTCGTCCATGACGTACCCCTAGCCCTGATTGCAGCGGCAGCTTCCGCTTTTTTGAGCGGAACTAAAGCGGAAAGCAGGAATAGCTCCAAAGAAGAAAAATTTTAGGTCGATATTGCCAAAGTTGGCGGATTATTGCTCGTTGTATTACACAATAAGTGCAACTACTTATTCGGGTCAATCCCTTGCGCTTTTAACTTCTCCATGTGTCGTTTCAAGAGCTTGCCTTTGAGTTCTTGGCCATTGTGGAAATACGTGCGAGCTGTTTCTTTTCCTGTTTCGTTGTAGGTGTGCCACCAGCCATGTCGCACCCCGTTTTTGTAGCGTTCAAGGAAGAATAGTTTGCCGTTGGGATGGTATTTTTTTACCTCGCCATGCATCTTGTCGTTCACATATTGCCCTTCTGTTTTGAGCATTCCATCTGGATAAAATTCTTTGAAAGTGCCACTCAGCAAATCATTCACGTAATTGAAGGCCTGCGATGCTTGTTGGGCAGTGCTCCTTTCGTTGGCGGGTGGGAAATAAATTGATTTTTCGCCGTTCAATTTCCCCATTTTATAGGTTTCTTTAGAACTGATGAAGCCCGGGGGAGAGTAATATGTCCAAACAGAATCTTTTTCCTTTTTGATGTATTTGCCGAAGGCGTTCTTTTTGCCATTCTCATCGTACATCGTGCAGCGACTGATGTCTGGGTTTTTGTCGAAGACCATCACGGCTTTGATTACTTTGTTGGGGTAGTAGTATTTGAAGGTGCCCACAGGTTTGCCGTTTTCATATTGACCTTCGTAGCGCGGAATTTTTGAGTTTTCATAAAACTCTTTCCATGGACCGTGTTTTTCTCCTTTTGCATTGGTTTTGTTCCAATCGTCTTGAGCGAATGTTACTTGCAAACAAAAAATCAAGGTCAATGATGTCA
>JBIIJN010000048.1:0-20406 GCA_044233745.1 Crocinitomicaceae bacterium | reverse complement strand
ATGCACGCGCGCTGGGACAATTCAACGAGAATAGCAATTGCCAAAGAAGTGCTAATAAAAACGGTGGACAGTTTAAGTTCAATCCCTAATTTAGAAATAGCCCTTCGTGTTTATGGACATCAATCTCCAATCACGCCATCTTATCAAGATTGTAATGATACGAAACTCGAAGTTCCTTTTGGCCCTGGCAACCACACACGAATTAAACAAAAAATCCGACAAATTGAACCTAAGGGTACAACTCCTATTGCCCGGAGTTTGGAGGCTTCTGCCGAAGATTTTCCAGATAGAAATTCAAGAAACATCATTATTCTCATCACTGATGGTATTGAGGCTTGCGACAATGATCCCTGTATTATTGCAGATAAATTAAGGGCAAAAGGAATCACAATCCGGCCTTTCGTTATTGGCTTGGGCATCGATTTGGAGTATTTGAATTATTTCGATTGCATTGGTACATATTTGGATGCCAATGATAGAAACTCCTTTTCTCAAGTAATGCGAAGTGCCGTGAATAGTGCTTTGTCGGGCACAACGGTACAAGTAAATTTGAACAATATCAACGGAAAGCCTCTCGAAACGAATGTTTCCTTTAATCTATATAAGGCAGGCACCAAGACTATTGTGCACACCTTCGTGCATACGATGAATAAAAATCGCTTGCCTGACACCTTAATAATAGATGATAAAACGCTCTATGATATCGAAGTTTTTTCTACACCCGTCGTATCAGCGCAAAACATCAAAATTATTCCGAATCAGCACAATATAATTGAGGTCGATGCTCCTCGTGGTTCGCTACAAGTGAAATTGATAAATCCTCTGAGGAGTTATGCTATTCCTACAAGAATTTATCGGGTTAATGACCCGAAAACGCTCAATGTGCAGCAATTAGAAGAAGTGGATATGTACATTGTGGGAAGTTACGAAATTGAAATTATGACCTTGCCACGTATTTATAGAACGGTGGATATTAAGCAAAGTTATACGCAAACAGTGCATATTCCCACACCGGGTCAATTCACTTATCGCACGGGCAATAGAATCGTTGGACAAATTTTTGTTTTGAATCGCGACGGATCCATGGAATGGGTTACCAATTTGAGCGATTCGACACTTTCTGGATCTTACAACCTGCAACCTGGAGAATATGTAGTGGTTTATAGAAGTCTTCAATCAATGAACACATTACACACCAATAAAAAGAAATTTATTATCGTATCAAATAAAACAACAACACTGAATTTGTGATTATGGCTATAGAAGTTTTAGGTAAAAAAGACACGCGCTCTGGTTTTGGCGATGGTTTGTTAGAGGCTGGTAGAAAAAATGAAAATGTGGTTGGTTTGTGTGCCGATCTCACAGGTTCTCTTAAAATGAATGCTTTCGAAAAAGAATTTCCGAATCGTTTTGTGCAAGTGGGTATCGCCGAAGCCAATATGATGGGCATTGCCGCTGGAATGACGATAGGTGGTAAAATACCATTTACAGGAACGTTTGCCAATTTTTCAACGGGTCGCGTATATGACCAAATTCGTCAGTCTATTGCGTATTCCAATAAGAATGTGAAAATATGTGCATCTCATGCGGGAATCACGCTTGGTGAAGATGGCGCTACACATCAAATTTTAGAAGATATTGGTATGATGCGCATGTTGCCGAACATGACTGTGATTGTTCCCGCAGATTACAATCAAACCAAAGCAGCCACAATGGCGATTGCCGATCATGTTGGGCCGGTTTATTTGCGTTTTGGTAGACCAGTTGTTCCGATTTTTGTTCCAGATAACCAAGCTTTTGTAATTGGAAAGGCTGATGTTTTGATAGCTGGCACCGACGTAACCATTGTGGCTTGTGGTCATTTGGTATGGAAATCTATTGAGGCTGCACAGATATTAGCCGAACAAGGCATCAGTGCAGAGGTTATTAATATGCATACCATTAAGCCTTTTGATAGTGCCGCTTTGTTGAAGTCTGTTGCTAAAACTGGATGTGTTGTAAGTGCTGAAGAGCATATGCGCAATGGTGGATTGGGAGATGCAGTAGCTCAGGTTTTGTCGCAAGAATTGCCAAGTCCGCAAGAATATGTCGCAGTAAACGATAAATTTGGAGAAAGCGGAACACCAGAAGAACTAATGGCCAAATATGGATTAGAGGCTATTGATGTAGTTGCTGCTGCCAAAAAAGTGATTGCAAGAAAAGCATAGATCTATGGCAAGCGCTCGTGATATTTTTCTTGAGCAAATGGGACAAACATCACCATTTCCTTTTCTGATAGAGGTGGAAAGAGCAGATGGAATCTATATATACGATAAGTCTGGAAAGGCATATATGGATATGATTTCTGGTGTTTCGGTGAATAATATTGGACATCGCCATCCTGAAGTTGTTCAAGCGCTACAAGAGCAATTGGATAAGCATCTGCATGTAATGGTGTATGGTGAATTTATTCAAGATGCCGAAAATTTGTTTGCCAAACGACTCACAGCATTACTTCCAAATTCATTGAACTGTGTGTATCCAGTGAATTCAGGTACTGAAGCCAATGAAGCAGCTATTAAATTGGCGCGACGAGCAACAGGTCGTCGTGAACTTGTTTCTTTTCGCGGTGCTTATCACGGCTCCACTTTGGGCTCATTGAGTATTTCAGGGAATGAAGTAAAGAAAATGGCATTTCGTCCATTGGTGCCAGATGTTTGTTTTATACAACATAATAGTATCGAAGATTTGTCACAAATCACTGAACTCACGGCTGGAGTGGTCTTGGAAACTATTCAAGGTGATGCTGGTGTGCGTATTCCTGATGAGGCTTACATGCTTGCACTCAGAAAAAGATGCACAGAAGTTGGTGCGCTTTTGATTTTCGACGAGATCCAGGTGGGCATGGGACGAACAGGTAAAATGTTTGCTTTTGAGCACTATAATATTGTACCAGATGTTTTAACATTGGGCAAAGCCCTTGGCGGAGGAATGAATATTGGTGCCTTAGTAGCTTCACGTGAATTGTTGCATGCTTTTACTTTTAGTCCGATGCTGGGTCATATTACAACATTTGGAGGACATCCAATGCCTTGTGCAGCTGCCGCGGCCACTCTGAAGGTATTATCAGAATTGAATTTTGGAGAAGTAGAGCGTTTGGGTGCTTTATTAGAGTCTATGTTGATGTCCCATCCTGAAATCAATGCAATCAGACGCAAAGGATTGTTCTTGGCCATCGACATGATTAACGAAGAACGTGTTGCCAAAGTTGTTGAACGTTGTTTGGAGCTTGGGGTCATTACTTTTTGGTTTTTGTCGCATCCTTATAGTTTTCGATTAGCACCGCCATTAATAATTTCTGAATCAGAACTGAAACAGGCTGTTTCCCTTATTTTGCAAGCCATTGATGAAACGGCGTAAGCCACTTTTCTCATTTGTTTTTTTTCTAAACGCCTTGTTTTGAAACCTTTATTTTCATATGTCGTTCAAACATGCAAATTGAAACGACTATGAAAAAGATCACACTCTACATTTTGCTGCTTGCACTTTCGGCTTCTTTTATGAATAGCGAGAAAGTAATACAAGTAACTGAACTGACTGAATATCGATTTATCAATCATCCATTTTCTTTGGTTGTTGACTCAATGTTAAACACCTACGATTACAGCTGCCATGACGACGTAAATTTGAATCGTGATTCTTTGCTTCTTGCTAGCTATGGTTTTTCATGTGTGAACAACACCACAGGTATGGCATGGAAAATTAATGCCGTTCAAAGAAACGGTTCGTCGGCTCCTACATATTGGTTCGAACCTATGTACACCAACAAGGTCTTATGCGCCGATGTTAAAAACAACATCAATTCTTTTGTGCGAGTAGGAAGACACCGAATCGTATTTGATAATCGTGAGATTCGATTGAAGCATTTATTCAAATTGACGAGTGCACCTACTGAGAAGTTTTGTCTCGTGGACAACAACAAATCATGTTTGCCTGGCTTTCCTATAGATTCACACTTTGTTATCGGTGGAGAGTTTGGCGGATACAAAGTGATGACAGCGCAGCATTTGGATTGCTCAAAACGACCGTAGAATAGCTCAAAATCACCAATTAAGATTTTTTTTCTTTTTGAGGTAATTTTTTTTTCACGCTAACTTATTGATTTTCAATATTAATTATGCAGGAATAGTATTCCTGCATAATTTTTTTTACTAATATGCTTGCATAATAAAAAACAAATACTATTTTTGCATAGTAGATTTAAAAAACACGCTTTTCTAACTCTAAAAATTAAACGCTATGAAAAAGTTATTATTTATCCCAGCAGCAATCGTTCTGATGATGTCAATCATGAACAGTGAAAAAGTGTGCAATGTAACGGAGCTTAAAGAATATCAAATCGTAAATCGCGATCTTGCTGTTCTTTTAGATTCTATGTTGAACACTTTTGATTACTCTTGTTTTGATGAAGTGAAGTTGAATCGTGATTCGCTTTTACAGGTGAGCTATGGTTTCAATTGTTCAAACAACTTGTCGGATATGGCTTGGAGAATTTCCTCCTACACCAGAGATGGTTCTGAGCCATCATTATGGTTTGAGCCTGTGTACACCAATAAAGTGCACACGAGCGATATTCGTTCGAAAGTGAATTCTTTTGCTAAAATTGGCAATCACAGAATCATTTTTGATTACAATGACATTCGTTTGCGTTCTATGTTCAAAACAGTTGCAGAGCCTACAGAGAAATTTTGTATGGTTGACAACAATCGCGCTGGTATGCCAGGTTTCCCTATCGATTCACACTTTGTGGTAAACAAAATGAGTGGTAAATTTAAAGTGGCGATGACCAACAGATTGGATTGTGTGTACCGTGAAAAATTAAACGCTCGCAGACATTAACTCCCTTTTTTTTCTCCGTCCGTGTGTGTAGGGATTGAGGCAATGGCTTCAATCCCTATTTTTTGTTAAATGAAGTTCCACTTGATGTTGTTTGGAATTAATTTTGCTCTTAGGTTTTCAAAACAACGCATATGAACAATAAATTATTTAAGACTTTGTTTGCAGTTTCTTTCTTCGCAAATGTAATTGCTCAATCTCCATCTACAATTCAGTGGGGAAATATTGAAAGGTACCGAGGCGAAACACAGAAAATTGTGAATATCAACGACCAAAATTTTACCGTTGTTGTCAACCGAACTGGCTTTTTTGCTGCCCTTTTTCAAAACAGCCGCAAAGTAATATTGCGAGAGGTGGTTGCCTTAAATTCGGTTTCTGAAAATAAAGTGCAGCTCAAAGGCGACAATAGAAATTTGTTTGCCTCAGATGTAGCCGGATTAAACCAAGACCTGCTCACAATCAGCCAGCGGATGAGGACCTTTGAAGGGAAAAACGAAATGTTTTTGCACCAATTCAATGCCTCTAATGCACCCGGAATGGTTCAGGGCGATAAAATCATATCCTATTTTGTGTTTGACGCACCATCGCAATTGAAACAAATCGGAATGATAAGCTCAGAAGATTTTACTAAAGTGGCGGCTTTCTATACCATTCCAGTGAGACCCAATGAATTCCCAGGGTTTGGATACCTACTCTTCGATAATCTCAAGGGTAAATACGCCCAACACGTTACACAGTTGCCCTATCTCAATTTTCAACTTGATTTTTCTGATGCTTTTATTGCCAACAATGGTGATTTTTACATTTTGGCCAATGAATTTTATGCCATCAATCCAAATATTCCTATTAGTCCGATAAACAGAACTTTTGCCATGATAAAGGCTTTTAAAGTGGTAGAAGGTAAGTTCTCTGAGTTTGAAGTAAATCAACCGGGCTTCATTGTACAGAATATGAAAATGGCTACAGACAATGAGAATAATTTTGTGGCTTCTGGATTTTATGCTGACGACATATACAGTGGTGTTCGAGGTGTCTTTCTGATGGTTTTAGATAGAAATACCAACCAAGTTTTAAAGCTAAATAAGCAACCTTTTACTGCCGATTTCCTGAATAATGGTTTGGCGGCTTGGGAGCAATCTTGGCGCGACAGAATTAGACAAAACACAACGAAGCCTCAGGCACTTGCCGATTTTAAAGTGCTCGATTTCAGACAAACCAAAGATGGATGTTATGTTGTAATTACGGAAAATCAAAGTATGGTTTTGGTGCCACGTGTTTCAGGTACACCAGAAAATCCTAGAGTGACATACACCGAAAATTTCTTTTTTGATGACATTATCGTCTATAAATTAGATGCTAATGGTGGTTTGACTTGGGTAAAAAGATTACCAAAAAATCAGCAATCCACCAATGATGGGGGCAAATTCCTTTCCATTGCGCACGGTGTAACCGACCAATCGGTGCATCTTGTGTTTAATGATATCCGCAGAAATTACAACAGTGACGGTCGTTTTACTGAAGGTCAATTTCCCTTTCCCATGCAGTTTGTAGCGGGCAATAATGTCATAGCACACATACAGATCAATCTGCAAACGGGCAATTTTACAAGAACAATACTTCCTGGATTGATGCAAAATCAAGTGGTACTTGTGCCCAATAAATGCGAATTCAATTACACCACGCAAAACATGGTTGTGTATGGTCAGCGCAATAGGAAGCACCGTTTCGGTCAAATGCGTTTGAAATAGAAAAACCGTGCAGTGTAGTGCTGCACGGTTCATTTTTCTTGTTTTTTAAAAGTCTATTGTCTGCTCATGGCAATTTTCCATTCGCGGTATAAATCAAAGTAACTTTTTGTTTCTAAGATAATTACACCACCTGTTGTGTCGCCATATTTTGCTGGAATGCCGCCTGTATAAACGGTAACCCCGCCAATTGAACTTCCGGGCACAGAGCTCAGATTCTGAGTTTTTACGCCATCTACAAAGAAAATCACATCGCCAGGTCTAGAGCCGCGAATCACAAAATCTCCGTTGTTGGTGCGCGATATATCGGATGACATATTTTCAATCATCTTGGCTACATCTTGACGGTTGACACTCAATGCAATATCTTCTGGTAATAGTGTGTTCATGTGTTCGTTTCCTTGGTCTATAAGTGGGTGTCTACCAAGAATAATGGTCTCATCTTTAATCACATAGGTTGAGAAATAAATATCAGGAACACTACAAATCCCATCAGGTTTAACGTACTGATTGTGAACGAGCATGGTGTCACTCATATTTTTCACAAACAAGGTGTAAGTGCCAGGAGGAACAGCTGAAATTCTGAACCTTCCTTCGGTATTGGTCACCGAGTAGAGTTTTGAGTCACCTATTTCAACCCAAACACGGGCTCCAATAATCGGTTGATTATCGGTGGAATCGAGTACTTTCCCTATGATGTCACCATTCATGTTTTGTGCTGAGGTCATTCCGATACTTGCGAATGCCAATACAGCTAAGATTAATTTTTTCATACGTAATAATTTGTTTTTTAACTGTCGTATGGAATACGCCATGATGCTTTTATCGGTGCTAACGCGATTAGTTCACATGGCTATTTCATACGTATAGTTTTTATTTCAGGAGATGCCAATCATCGCCTTTCTATAACTATGATGCAGAACAAATTAAAATTCCATAAAAGTTTATGAAAAAAATTAAGATTCAGCCACAACTTCTTTAACCTCAGGCAGATGTTGTTTGAGTAAATTTTCAATACCAAACTTCAAAGTAGCTGTAGAACTTGGGCAACCGGCACATGAGCCTTTTAGAATTACATACACTGTTCCTTCTTCGAAACCTTTAAAATCGATGGCGCCACCGTCACTTTCTACTGCCGGACGGATATACTCTTCAAGCAGTCCGCGAATGGCATCATCTACTTCGCTAGGTGCGAATGTTTTACCTTTACCGCTTTTCTCGGCGCCTTCAACCGCTGCTTCGTCTGTTTTATTTTCTCGACGCTCGGGCATTTGAATTAAAATTTCATTGCCATTGGCTATAAAATCTCGAATAAATTCGCGCAATTCCATATTGATGAAATCCCAAGAAATGCTATCATCTTTGGTGATTGTCACAAAATTGGCCGACATAAAAACGCCTTTCACAAAAGGGAAATTGAACAAAGCTTCGGCTAAGGGCGAGTAGTTTTTGGCGTCCTTTTGGGACAAAAATTCGGCAGATTCGCCAGTGAGTAAGAGGTATTTATTCGCCACATACTTCATGGTATTTGGGTTGGGCGTCATTTCAGCGTATAGGGTAACGGGAACCTGATTCATCGTTTCATTTTTTTTGCAAAGATACTGAGTTAAGAACATGCATAAACGTGTAAAGGTTTTGTATTTCTGAACAAATGCTAAATCTTTATTTTTGACTATACGCAAACATACCAAAACGATCCTTTAAAAGAGATTTCTCCGAACAAGTTCGTCGAAATGACAGTCGTTTAGTGGGATTATCGTCGCGCAAAGCGCGACGAATTATTCCCTCGAATCTGTCATTTCGACGAGAGAAACGAGGAGAAATCTCAATAAATCAGTGTTGTAAATTGAGAATTAGGTTCGGCATTTGAGTTTTAGTGGTACGTTAGCGACCCGTCATTTTCTTTTCTTTTTCTTCAATTCCTCATACGCTACAAATTCGGCATAATTCCATGAGAGCCAACTTTGATTTTCCCAGCGCCTCATGAATGATATTTTTTTTTCGGTGATGTGCATTTTGAATTCGTAAGGTGTGCTATAGTGTCGTTTGAATGAAAACATAGAATGTTGGACATGCTCCATTTGGGTCAGCTCTTCTATGCTATAATCCAAAAAGGGCAAGGCTTTATCAGAAAGTTTTGCAAGAAACTCAAGATGTAAAAAGGATTTATTGGCTTGTTTAAAATTGTATTTGGCGATAATCACATCCCAATTGAAAAAAGCGCTGAACGTAAGTACAAACAATGCTGAGAGCGCGTTGATACGCCAAAGAAAGAAATTGGATTTCGTTTTTTGAATTTTGAGATAAACTGTGAATAATCCAAACAAAGCCAGTATGAGGAATATATACACTCCGATTCTACCATAAGCCAGAGCGTAGTGTTTGATATAGATGTGGTTGCGTTGAGCTACAGAAAAAACCAAAAGGGCATTTTGCGCCAGCCATATATAACTCAGTACTTTCAAAAGTTTGTTTTTGCTGAAAAAAATCAAGTTGTTTCTGAAAAAATAGAGTACTAAGCCTACTGCTATAACAATTGAAATAACGAGTAGATACGTGCCCTGATGCACGAAATCTTTGAGGAATTGATCTTCCCAAGAGAAACCGAACCACACGTATTGGATATCTAAATAGTTGAGGAAAAGCAATATAATATTCAGTGAAACAAATAAGAAAACGGCTGCTTTGTATTCGTTTTTTAAAGAATAATTTTTGTTCGTTTTTACTTTTGTTTTGCGTTTTCGAATGAGCTCGTCGCTGGCGTTTTGGTCCTCATTTATGATATCCTCCTGCTCAGCGCGGAGTATGAAAAACGCACTAATTAAGAGACAGGTAATAAAGGTGATAAGCCCATGAATTTCGATAAACTCCACCAAATTGCCAAAGAGTTGTCCGATGAATTTTTTGATTTTTGCGTAAATTTGATCAAATGCAGGATTAGAATTGCGGTAAATCAAGAGGAATATGGAGATGATTAAAATAGGAATCAGGTATATTTTTAAACGCCACAGAATGTGTCCAACCTTAGATCCTCTAATTTTAGTTTGTCCAAAAGCTTGAACCAGATTGAATTGTGCAGAGAATACATTAGAAACAGCCAAGGCAAGTGTGGTGAGCACAGATTTCGATTGAGAAAAAATCAAGGTACCAACAAACGAAAAAAGAACCACGAAATGCATCACAAAAACGAATTTCGAGTGGACCATTAGTGTAAATAACAAACTTGTGATGAGCAATAAAAATATACTGATATTCAAAAAGCCTTTCAACACAATTTGACGTGTAGCAAAAAGGTAAATAATAAGGGTAAATTCAGCGATTAGTAGGTTGATACCCAAACCTTGTCGGTAGAACAAGAACGTAAACAGCGCTGCAAAGATTAGCGTGCTCAAGAATTTTTTTTTGCTCATCATGGCATATAGTTTTTCTGTAAACGCAGCGCATTTCGAATTATTACAAGTATTATCTTTGGTCACAAACTTTTTTTATTACAAAATATTTTAGACTGTTACCTTTACAATATTATCCGTTATTCTATTGATTTGAAAACCATGACTTTATTTTTCGGTATTTTCGGTTTGCTGTTTGCATCGTGCTCTTCACCTGAAGCAGACGCGGCCGTTTTGGCTATTAAGCATGATGGGTTGCATCAAGAAGCTTTGAGCTATTGTCAGGCGCAAAAATTCAACACGGATTATTATTTTTTGGTTGATTTTTCCATTCACTCGGGTAGAAATCGATTTTTAATCTATAATTTTAAGGATAGTACGGTGGTTCGTGAAGCATTGGTAACTCATGGTACTTGCGATGGCTTAGAACCCAATCCGAATGCTTCAGAAAACGTGAAATTCAGTAACAAAGTGGATAGCCATTGTTCTTCTCAAGGCAAATACAAAATTGGAAAACGCGATTATAGTTCCTGGGGCATCAATGTGAAATATTGGCTGAATGGTTTGGAATCCACAAACAACAAAGCCGTTGAACGGGTGGTCGTTTTACATTCTTGGGGAGCAGTTTCAGATTCTGAAGTGTATCCTTATCACGCACCATTGAGTTGGGGTTGTCCGGCAGTTTCCGACAATTTTATGTGGCATTTGGATAGCCTGCTGCAAAAAAGTAACAAGCCAGTTTTGTTGTGGATTGTGGAGTAGTGTCCATGCATTATTCTAATTCAAGCCCCGTCTTTAGTTGCTTTATTATCCTTAGTTTTGCGCATAAATGAAGACGCTCAAGCACATATATGCTCAGCAACCTGTAGTGGTCATTTTAACGATTGCACTTTTGGTTCGCTTGTTGGCGGCTATTTTTTCGCAAGGATATGCCATGCACGACGACCATTTTCTGATAATCGAGAGCTCGTCTTCTTGGTCAGATGGATACGATTATAACAAATGGTTACCCGCTACCCAGCAAGATTGGGTCGATAGAGGTTTAAAAGATGAGGTGCGTCCAGAAGGACATAGTTTGGTGTATCCAGGCGTTCATTATTTACTTTTCGAGACTTTTAATTTTTTAGGTTTAGACGATCCGAAAGCACAAATGTTGGTGATTCGAATTTCGCACGCACTTTTTGGCGTTTGGCTGGTGTATTTGGTTTATCATTTGGCAGCTCGACTAACCACAGTATTCAATGCAAGACTGGTTGCATGGGTTTCGGCTTTGGGTTGGGCAATGGCGTTTTTGTCGGTGCGCAATTTGGTCGAAATCGTTTGTATACCTTTCTTGATTTTGGCGCTGATCAACGTGCACAAAGGAATGTTCAAGGCGGCTTTGAGGTTCGGTTTCTGGGCAGGATTATGTATTGCCATGGCCGTTGCAATACGCTATCAATTGTTGATTTTCTTCGGTGTTTTGGGACTTGTTTTACTTGTTCAAAAACGATGGAAGCTAAGTCTCGGAATAATTTTGGGATTTGTGTTGGGATTTGGTGTTCTTCAAGGACTTTTAGATTATCTTATTTGGGGCTATCCCTTTGCCGAAATGTTAGAATATTTCATCTACAATTCAAGTGAAGCCAGGTTTGATTATGCCGCCGGAAATTCTAGTTTTTTTGGTTTGAATTATTGGATGGTACTGTCATTCATCACGGTTCCCTTTATTGGTGGATTCTGGTTTTTTGGTTTTTTTACACAATGGCGCAAACAGGCATGGTTGTTTTTTCCAGCATTGGCTTTTTTGATTTTTCACATGTCCTATGTAAATGTACAAGAGCGATTCATTTTTCCTATTATGCATGTGGTGCTTATATTAGGCGTGGTGGGATGGCAGGAATTCTCCTCGAAAAGCAAGTTTTGGTTCAGACGACAAACATTTTTAAATGGTTTAACCCAATTCTCTTGGCTTATAAATTTTATATTATTCCTTTTTATCACCACCTATTACGGCAAAAAAGCACGTGTTGAGGCCAGCTATTCGCTACACAATCAAACTGAATATTTTTTTGCTGTTCAAGAAAGCACAGTGGATGGTTTTATCCCAATGATGCCTGTCCATTACATTGGTAATTGGGATTTTGAGTTTTATCCCGTTACAAACGAGGGCGATTGGTTGAACTATGCAAGCAAATTTGATGAAATGAAAGGAATGATTCTTTTTCACGGCAATGATAAGCTGCATGAGAGGATTGAAAAAGCTGAGTTGTATTTAGGTCCTTTGGTTTCCGTCGGAATTCATCAGCCGAGTTGGCAAGACCGCTTAATTCAATGGTTGAATCCAGTGAACAGAAACGATGCAATTCATGCGTATCAGGTAAAATAGGTGCAAAAGAAAAAGGATGCGAGTTTGTCACATCCTTTTCCCAACCTAAACCTAAAACCAAAAATTATGAAAAAACACTTGAACCAGTTATAAGTGCTTGCAGTTTTATAACCGATTTCTGAGAACAAAGTTACAACGGCATTTCAATCATTTTTCTTAAAAGGAGTTAAATGTAACTTTCATTGATTGAACTGTATTCCCTGACCCATTTATCGATGAACTATGATTCTTACAGTTTTGTCTCTTCGCTGAACGAACAAGTAATTTTTCCTGTCAATGGTCATCAACCAGAGCACAAGCATGTTGATTATTTGGAAAAAAAAAGAATAGTATTTGCTTATAAGCGAAAATATACTACTTTTGCAGTCCAAAATTTAAAAAGAGCTATATGTACGCAATTGTAGAGATAGCAGGGCAGCAGTTTAAAGTGCAACAAGACCAACGTGTAATTGTACACCGTTTGGATGCATCAGAAGGCGACAAACTTAAGTTTGACAACGTTCTTTTGATTGACGACAACGGAGCAATCACAGTAGGCGCCCCAGCTATAGACGGAGCTTCAATCGAAGCGAGTGTTAATCGCCATTTGAAAGGTGATAAAGTTATTGTTTTCAAAAAGAAAAGACGTAAAGGATACCGCGTTAGAAACGGTCACCGTCAGTCTTTCACTGAGATTACAATCGGAAAAATTGGTGTGAAAAAAGCTGCTGCTAAGAAAGCTGCTGAAACCACTGAAGAAGCAAACGATTAATTGATAAACGGAGCATCAGCTCAATAAATAATTAGAAATTATGGCACATAAAAAAGGAGTCGGTAGTTCTAAAAACGGTCGCGAATCAGATAGCAAACGCTTGGGCGTGAAGATTTTTGGTGGACAACCAGCCATCGCAGGTAACATTATTGTTCGTCAGCGTGGCACAACACATCACCCAGGTTTAAACGTTGGTATTGGTAAAGACCATACTTTGTTTGCCTTGACAGATGGGATGGTAGAATTCCGCAAAAAAGCGAATAATCGTTCTTTCGTTACAGTAGTTCCTTTCGAGAACGCTGAGGCGTAATTGACGAAAAAATTAGACGGTGAGGCGATTCCATTTTGGGGTCGCCTTTTGTCGTTTGAAGCATCATTTCTCTTACTTTTGCGCTATGTTTATCAAGCAACTTAATCTCTTACAGTTTAAAAATTATTCCGAGGCTACTCTGGAGTTGATAGATGGTATCAATTGCTTTGTAGGTCACAACGGCGCGGGTAAAACAAATATCTTGGACGCGGTGTATTATTCCAGCATGTGTCGCTCGTATCTTAATCCTATTGACAGTCAGAATATTGCATTCGAAGACAATTTTTTTATAATTCAAGCGCAGTGGTCAAAAGCAGATCAAGAAGCAGAGATTTATTGCGGGGTGAAGCGTGGTCAGAAAAAAGTATTTAAAAAAAACAAGGTCGATTATGATAAGCTAGCCGACCACATCGGACAGTTTCCAACCGTGATGGTTTCACCATATGATACCGATTTGATTTCTGAAGGCAGCGAGGTGCGAAGAAAATGGATGGACGGCATTATCAGCCAATATGACCGCGTATATTTGGATGCTTTGATGCGATATAATGCTATTTTGGAGCAGCGCAATGCCCAGTTGAAAAATGCAGCAAAATCTGGGCTTTTTGATCCAGAATCTTTGGATGTTTGGGATGAACAATTGGTGGATATGGCTATGATTATTCATCAGAAGCGGAACAGTTTTATTCACAAATTCACCCCCTTGCTGCAACGTTATTTTTCTGAAATTGCGCGTAGTGATGAACGAATTGGTTTCGTTTACAAGTCTCAGTTGGAAGATACGGATTTCTCAATTTTACTTCAGCTAGCACGCGACAAAGACCGAGTTTTGGGTTACACGACCGTTGGTATCCATAAGGATGATTTGATTTTTGAATTACACGGACATCCCATTAAAAAAGTGGGTTCTCAAGGACAACAAAAGTCGTTTTTGATAGCTTTGAAGATGGCACAATTCGACGAACTGACCTTGACATTGGGCGTGAAACCTGTTTTGCTCCTTGATGATGTGTTTGATAAATTGGATAACGAACGTGTCACACAGCTAATGAAATTGGTGTCTGAACATAAATTCGGACAAGTTTTGGTTACCGATACTGATGAAGAACGGGTGCGTGCTATTTTTGCGAAAATAGATGTACCTATGCGTTTGTTTCATGTTGAATCTGGAAAAGTTGTTTGCCATGAGCAAGAAACCGCGCACTAACGAATCCACCTTGGGTGAAGCCATTGAAAGGCTTTTGAAAGCTTACCGCATGGATGGCAAGATGCGCGAAATGGACATCATCAATGGTTGGGAAGAAATGATGGGAAAAGCGATTGCTCTGCGCACCACAAATATTTACATCCACGATGGTATTTTGCATTTGTCTATTTCCTCTTCCGTGATGCGCGATGAATTGCAATACGGTAAACAAGTCATCATTGAGCGTGTGAACCAAGTGGCTGGAGAAGCAATAATTCGCGACGTTTGGTTTGATTGAGATTGAACTGACAAAAAGTCCTTGATAAAAAACTGGCAACATGTTTGACTAAACCGAACATATCAGTTAATTTAGCAAAATTTTTAATTTAAACTTGAAATCATGGCAGTTGAAATAACAGACAGCAACTTTTCAGACGTAGTTACAAACTCTGACAAACCAGTAGTAGTTGATTTTTGGGCAGCGTGGTGTGGCCCATGTAGAATGGTAGGTCCGCTTATCGAAGAAATGCACGGCGAATATGACGGTCGCGCTGTAATCGGGAAAGTTGATGTTGATCAAAATCCTGGTGTTTCTGCGCAGTTTGGTGTGCGTTCTATCCCAACAATTTTGTTTATCAAAAATGGACAAGTTGTTGATAAAGTGGTAGGTGCAGTGCCAAAAGCTACATTGACACAAAAATTGGATGCAATTTTGTAATCCATCCATTTATTGAAAATCCTAAATGCCTGGCCACGTGCTGGGCATTTTTTTTGGCATCTTCAAATGATTCGGAATACGTTTCCCATAAAATTGTATTTTTGCGCCATATAAAACGATTGTAAACAATGTCTCACGGAATTAAACCAGGTGTTGCCACGGGCGACGATGTTCAGAAGATTTTTCAATGGGCCAAAGCCAACAGTTTTGCTTTGCCTGCGGTAAATGTGACCAGCTCAAGCACGGTAAATGCTGTCATGGAAACGGCTGCCAAATTGAATGCGCCAGTTATCATTCAGTTTTCCAATGGTGGTGCGCATTATTTTGCGGGCAAAGGTTTGAAAAATGACAACGAAAAAGCGGCCATTGCTGGTTCGGTTGCTGGCGCTAAACACGTACATGCTTTGGCTGAATTGTATGGTGCTACCGTAATTCTTCACACCGACCATTGCGCGAAAAATCTATTGCCTTGGTTCGATGGCATGTTGGAAGCTGGCGAACAGTTTTTTGCCGATACAGGTAAGTCCTTGTACAGCTCGCACATGTTGGATTTGTCGGAAGAGCCCATAGAGGAGAATATTGAATTGTGCAAGCAGTATCTAGCGCGTATGTCTAAAATGGGCATGACATTAGAAATTGAATTGGGCATCACAGGAGGAGAAGAAGATGGCGTTGATAATTCTGATGTGGATAGCTCAAAATTATACACCCAACCCGAAGAAGTGGCTTATGCTTATGAAGAATTGAAAAAAGTATCAGATCGCTTCACTGTGGCTGCTGCTTTTGGCAATGTTCACGGAGTTTACAAGCCCGGAAATGTGAAATTGCAGCCGATTATTTTGAAAAATTCGCAGGAATTTATTCAACAAAAATTTGGCACAGGTCACAATCCAGTTGATTTTGTTTTCCACGGTGGCTCTGGTTCCACTTTGGAAGAAATCCGTGAGGCGATTGGCTATGGGGTGATTAAAATGAATATTGATACTGATTTGCAATTTGCTTTCACTGAGGGCACTAGAGATTACATCTTGGCAAAGAAGGATTATTTGATGACACAAATCGGTAATCCAGAAGGGGATGATAAGCCGAACAAAAAATACTACGACCCGAGAAAATGGATGCGCGAATCTGAGTTGACTTTTATCAAACGCTTGGAGCAATCATTTGCGGATTTGAATAATGTGAATACCTTGTAATCATCATAAAAAAATTGAATTATGGTTTGGTTTAAAAGAGAAAAAGAGGGGATTACAACCTCCACCAAAGAGAAAAAGGAAACACCGGAAGGCTTTTGGTACCAGTGTCCAAAATGTAAAACGGTTGTTACAGCTGATGACCACGCGGCGTCTTCTTACGTTTGCTCCAGTTGCACTTTTCATTCGAGAGTAGGCTCTAAAGAATATTTTGAAGTACTGTTTGATGAAGGTAAATTCACCGAATTTGCTGAGAATTTGACTTCTGCCGATCCGCTTGAATTCACCGATACCAAAAACTACAAAGACCGCGTGAAAGCCACCATGGCCAGTAGTGGTTTGAAAGATGCCATCCGCACGGCACATGGAAAAATTCATGGTCAACCAGCGGTTATTGCATGCATGGACTTTGGTTTCATTGGTGGTTCGATGGGTTCGGTAATGGGTGAAAAAATTGCCCGCGCAGCGGACAAGGCTATGGAATTGAACTGCGGTTTGATTATCATCTCAAAATCAGGTGGTGCACGCATGATGGAAGCTGGACTTTCATTGATGCAAATGGCCAAAACAAGCGCCAAGTTGACACAACTTTCTGAGAAAAAATTGCCATATATCAGTTATTTAACAGACCCAACAACAGGTGGCGTTACAGCGTCATTTGCCATGCTGGGCGATTTGAATGTTGCTGAACCAGAAGCACTTATCGGTTTTGCAGGTCCGCGCGTGGTAAAAGAAACCATTGGCCGCGATTTGCCCGATGGCTTCCAAACGTCGGAATTTGTTCTAGAACACGGATTCTTGGATTACATCTCCGACCGTCGTGAGATGAAGGACAAAATAGGGCAGTCCCTGAAGTTCTTTTATAAATAGAAAAGATAATTTATCATAATGAAACGGGCAGGTAGTTCTTGTCCGTTTTTTTTGTACCCTTTACCAAACAATATTTTTTTAGCTTTGCCTTCAAATCATGAAATAATGCAAAAGCAAAAACAAGGATTCATCAATCGAGCATTAGGAACCGTTGAACGCGTAGGAAACAAATTGCCTGATCCGGCGGTTTTGTTTTTTTATTTAATTCTAGTCGTTTGGGCTTGTTCAGCCATCTTTTCAGCCTTGGAGGTTTCCGTGATGGATATGACGGGAGAAAAAGTGGCAGTCAAAAATTTATTGACAGGTACTTCTTTTGCGGTATTTTTCTCAGACTTGGTGAAGATTTTTACAGGTTTTCATCCGCTAGGTGTTGTACTCGTTGCCATGCTGGGTGTAGGTGTTGCTGATTACTCTGGTTATATCAACACAGGTTTGCGCGGTATGCTCAGTTTTACCCCCAAGTTTTTGCTCACGCCAATGGTTATTTTGGTTGGAATTGTTTCACACACCGCTGCCGACGCTGGTTATGTGCTCGTTATTCCACTGGCAGGTATTATTTTTCATGCTGCTGGTCGACATCCTTTGGCGGGTATTGCTGCGGGTTTTGCTGGTGTTTCCGGTGGATTCAGTGCCAACTTCATTCCTTCATCGATCGACCCCTTATTGCAAAGTTTCACACAATCTGCTGCACAAATTGCAGATCCAGATATTATTTTGAATCCTTTGAACAACTGGTATTTCACTTCTGCTTCAACTGTAGTGATTGTGTTTTTAGGTTGGTTGATAACAGACAAAGTGGTTGAGCCGCGTCTTCAAGGCACTGCGGTGGAATTGGATGCAGATGATACTTCTGCAAGCAGCATGGGGAAAATTGAACAGCACGAGAAAAAAGCATTTTTGATTGCTACTGCTGTTGTTTTGCTACTACTTGGTGGTTTGTTTGCTTGGGCCTATCCGGGCGATTCTGCATTGCGAAACGAAGATGGCGAACTCACAGGTAAAGGATCCCCTTTGATGGCTGCTATTGTTGCAGTAATCTTCATTGTTTTTGTTGTGCCAGGTGTTATTTACGGTTTCTTAGCAGGCACCTACAAAACATCAACCGATGTGGTGAAAAGCATGTCGAAAGCCATGTCGTCGATGAGTTACTACATGGTGCTGGCATTTTTCTGTGCAATTTTCATCTACGCTTTCAACGAATCCAAAATGGGGGCCGTGCTCGCCATCAAAGGTGCGTATTTGATTAAGTCGATGAATCTTTCGGTTGGTGTAAGCATTGTAATGGTGATATTGCTCACCGCCTTTGTGAATTTGTTCATCGGTTCAGCCTCTGCCAAATGGGGACTTTTGGCGCCCATCCTCGTGCCGATGTTTATGGCTTTGGGTATCTCTCCTGATTTTACGCAAGCGGCATATCGAGTAGGGGATTCCGTTTCCAACATCATCACGCCATTGATGGTTTATTTCCCGCTCATTGTGATTTACTGCCAGAAATACGTGAAAACCACAGGAATAGGTAGCCTAACAGCCATGATGTTGCCCTACAGCATCGCTTTCACAATCGCTTGGACACTCTTCTTATTGTTGTATTGGTGGGCTGGTGTGCCGCTAGGTTTGGATTCGAGTTATGAGTATGTGGGGGAGTAGGGGTGAACACAGTGTTTTTTGAATAAGGTTCATGTGATTATTTTTTTAACCACACAATGACATAAAAATCTATCCGCAGGGTAGTTACATGTTGTGATGGATTTTTTACCAAGTCTCGTCACGATTGCCCGAAAAGGTGAGATTTACAGGAGATTCGCTTTGAATATAGATAGAATGCTATTTACTCGATATATGTTGGTTATAGGCCATTTGGCATACTTTGTCCATGGCTTTAAAAAGAGCCGCATCAAAATCTGCTGCTTGTGTAACGTGGGTTAGAGTTACGACAGCATTGTAGAGTATTTCATTCTCTTTGCGTCCAACGCGCTCAATAAAATTTACTTGGTTGCTGCCTTTTGGTGATTCGGAAACAAGCACCTCCTCGGAATTGGTTTCCAGTGCAAATAAGAAATTGCTAGTCATGTTAATGGATTTGTTTTTTAATTATTGATGGTGATGGCACCTACCGTTTGGATTGGTAGTCCTGTTTTTGCAGCGCATACCTTTTTTGGTTGTGCCAACACATTGTCGTGCAGCAGCTTTTGTTTTATTTGTTGTTTTTCCGTCGCAACAATTGCTGCCAACCGTTTTGTTATGAATTTTACATACACAACTATTTGATTTACTGCGGTTGCATGGCATACAAAGCAACTGAATATTAGATGCTTCACTATTGCCACCACAGGAAAATGGAATGATGTGGTCATATTCTAAATTTTGGGTGCTACCGCAGCAGCGGCACTTACCACCATCACGGGTGTAAACAATTTTTTTAGTTGAACTTGAAACATATCTGCTCTGTGCAAATCCACAAAAACTTGCCAATAGGAACAGTATGATGAAGTATAGTTTTTTCATTTTGTTCAGTTATTATTTACGCGCCTCCAAATCTACAAATCACCGCCCATACAAAAAACAGTATTTTTCCCCTTTTTTAATTTTTCCAAATTTTATTCATCATAGGGTTTTATAAACCTCTACCATATCACGCTCTACCACAAACCGATCAGCCAAGTTTCCATTAATTTTTGGCGCTGGAATACCATTGCCTAGGTTGTTTTCTCCCACAAATCGAAACGCTTCATCCCACAATCCGGCATCAATGAACTGTTGAATGGTGAAAGCCCCGCCTTCAACATAGACGGATAAAATGCCGAGTTCAAATAGTTTGTCGCAAATGGCTTCAGGACTCATCCCCGCCATTTTGTGATAATGAATGACGCCTTTTTGTTCTTCTTGGATGAGATTCATTACATGAGTTGGTGCTCCGTCTTCGAAGATATTCAGGTTTTTATGGAGTTGAAGCTGTGGGTCTAGCACAAAACGAATGGGCGAAGGAGCATCTATATGTCTC
>JBIIJN010000118.1:0-5453 GCA_044233745.1 Crocinitomicaceae bacterium | reverse complement strand
TTACACCAAAATTCTCAAAGAACTATATCCCGATTGTCCAGTTTTGATTGGTGGCATTGAGGCTTCATTAAGACGCGTAACTCATTACGATTATTGGTCGGATAAACTCATGCCTTCAATTCTTATAGATTCTGGCGCCGATATGTTGGTTTATGGCATGGGCGAACAACCCTTGCGCGACATCATTAAAAATTTGAAAAAAGGCATTCCTTTCAATCAATTGGATTTCATTCCTCAAACTTCATTTCTGATTGATAAAGAAAAGCCACTTCCAAAACACAAAAAATGGGAGGATGTTGCACTGGCTTCGCACGAAACTTGTTTGCAGGATAAACTCGCTTATGCGGCCAACTTCAAAATTGTGGAAGTGGAATCGAACAAATGGGAAGCGCAAAGGATTTCTCAACATGCTGGAGATAAAACCATTATCATCAATCCGCCGTATAAAACCATGACAGAAAAAGAGATGGATCAGTCCTTTGATTTGCCTTACACCCGAATGCCGCATCCGAAATACAAAAAACGCGGTGCCATTCCAGCTTATGACATGATCAAATTCTCGGTGAATACCCATCGTGGATGTTTTGGTGGATGTAGTTTTTGCACCATTTCGGCACACCAAGGAAAATTTATTGCTTCAAGAAGTGAAGAATCGATATTAAAAGAAGTAGAGGCCGTTACGCAACACCCTGAATTTAAAGGCTACATTTCTGATATTGGAGGTCCATCTGCAAATATGTATGGCATGAAAGGTAAAGACGAAGCCATCTGCGCACGATGCACCAGTCCAAGTTGCATTCACCCGGTAATTTGCAGCAATTTGGACACCAATCACAGTGATATGACTAAACTGTATCGCAAGATAGATGCCAATCCAAAAGTAAAAAAAGCGTTTGTAGGGTCAGGCATTCGCTATGATTTATTGGTGGATGATTTCAACAAAAATAACGAAGACGGCAACCACGACGAATATATGGAGCAAGTCATTACGCGCCATGTTTCGGGTCGTTTGAAAGTAGCCCCAGAACATACAGCAGACAATACGCTCAAAATGATGCGCAAGCCTTCGTTCAAATATTTCCACAAATTTAAAGAAAAATACGACCAGATTTCAGAAAAGCACAAGCTCAAACAACCTTTAATCCCCTATTTTATTTCCTCGCATCCTGGTTGTGAAGAAGAAGACATGGCCAATTTGGCTGCTGAAACCAAAGACATGGGCTTTCAATTGGAACAAGTGCAAGATTTTACACCAACCCCAATGACTGTTGCTACAGTGATATATTATTCGGGTGTGCATCCCTATACTTTGCGACCCGTCTATACGGCAAAAACGAGAGATCAAAAACAAAACCAGCACAAGTTTTTCTTTTGGTACAAACGCGAAAATAGAGATTGGATTAAAAACCAGTTGGGCAAAGCCAAACGCCCAGATTTAATCGAAAAGTTGCTGGGGAAAAATGCAGTTGAATCCAAGCCAAAAATTGAAAACATAGTAGAAAAAACCTTACCGCCTTGGTTGGAAAAACGTAGAAATCAAAATAAAACCAAAAAACGATGAGTAATCAAACATTAGACGAAAAACTGGGCCTATTGAAACAATTGATTTTAGTGGCCAACGCCGATGGAAAGATTAAGGAGGCCGAATATCAGCTTTTATTAGGTTTGGCGGCCAACTTAGACGTCTCTCAAGAGGAGTTTCAAAAAGTTTTTGACTTAGGTATTGAAGTTGAAATGCCTAAATCCGATGCCGATCGAATTTTGCAGTTTCATAGAATGATTTTGATGCTTAACGTGGATGCCGATCCCGCTCCAGCAGAAATTGACATGGTTCGTAAAATGGGCATTATGTTGGGCTTAAACCATCAGGCTCTTGAAATCGTGCTAGAAGAAATGAAAACACACCCAAATAACTTGATTCCACCAGATAGAATGGTACAGATTTTTACGAAGTATATGAATTAATTTTTTGGCCGTTGGCGCTTAGCTTTTGGCCGTTGGCTTGTCTCAAAAGTACAGTTTAGCAGCCAAAGCGAAGCGAACTAAAGGCTAATAGCTAATAGCTACCAAATGAACATCCAAGACCTCCGAGAATATTGCCTCAGTTTGCTACACACATCAGAAGACATGCCTTTTGATGATGATGTAATCGTTTTTCGCGTTCACAATAAAATTTTTGCTTTGACATCCTTTTCAAAAAGCAGTTCTGTTAATTTAAAATGCGACCCAGAACGTGCCATCGAATTGCGCGAACGTTTTGAAGCCGTTACGCCGGGCTATCACATGAACAAAACCCATTGGAACACCGTGTTTTTCAACCAAGATTTAAGCGACAGAGAACTATTGGAATTGGTGAAGCACTCCTATGATTTGATTTGGAAATCGTTGCCTAAGAAATTGCGGGAATTCTAAGATTTCAAAAAACCGCGATGCACATCTAATCTAAAAACAATCCATGCTCTGGCTTTGGAAAATTGAGCTGTGAAGGTGTAATACAATGCAAACAAGAGTGCGGCGAAAAACTTGGCCACCAAAACCATTCTGATTTTAAATTTCCCAAAAAAGGAAGATCGCTTTGAAGCCTGTCGCAAACCAATGCCAACACCCTCACTCATTTTTTTGATATGCGCTCGGGTTAATCTGTCCTGTTCGATTACATGTTCCACGCCAGAATTTCCTAAATAATAAACGGGTTGATTCAATTTTTTGATGCGCTCAAAAAGTTCTGTTTCATCACCACGCACCAAATTATCACCCACTTGTCCGATAGAGGTATCGAACATGCCAATTGCTTCCAAGATATCTTTGCGATAAGTCATGTTACAACCAACAGGATAGCGCTTACCCGTATATTGAAAGTTATTGTCACCATAATCAACTTTACTTACCAAACCTTCTAAAATAGAGTCTATCCACTTGGGTTTACCATGCACATAGCGCGGAATTATTTTCCCTCCTAAACCAATAACATCAACATGATTTTGTAGAAATACGTATTGAACTTTGAGAAAATCTGGGTCTGCAATTCCATCATCATCCATGTAGCAAATGAATTTGCCTTTGGCTTCTATGATTCCTCGGTTGCGGGCAAAACATAAGCCTTGATTGGTCTCTTTGAAATAATG
Organism: Crocinitomicaceae bacterium; assembly: GCA_044233745.1. GTDB lineage: Bacteria > Bacteroidota > Bacteroidia > Flavobacteriales_D > Crocinitomicaceae > UBA6165. The sequence goes on along the minus strand of JBIIJN010000118.1, from coordinate 2,328 downwards.
AATTTGGTGTGTGTTTTTGTGTTGTTCGAGTAGCTCAAGTGCAATTTCTCCTGTTTTGTCTTTGGAGTTGTTATCTATTACGATGATTTCGTAAAACTCGGGATACAATGTTTGATTCAACAAACTATTTATAGCATCAGCCATATACTTTTCGCGGTTGAAGGAACAAATGACGACTGAGAGAAAGGGAGGCATAATTTCTGTTAAACGCATATTTATTTTGCAAAGCAAACATACATTTTTCCTGCAAATGTAGTATATTACAAGTCATTTTTGCCTTAAACTCATTAATTTCTATTTTAGAAAAAGGCTCTTGGAGCGCATCGAAACACACGATATTTATGTTTGGGTATATCGGATAATGATTTTAATTTTAAACCTGAGCCTTGACCACAAAGTCGCAGCGAAGCTAAATATTAATCGAACTCAGATTTTAAGGTTGTTCGTTTTAATTTTGATAGATTTTGTCATAACATTGACTTTTTAAATCATATTAAACAATTATATTCGCCCAAAAAACAAACTTAAGCTAAACAGCCCAACGACTAATTTTCATAACAATTCTTCCCATTAGGCATTTCTAATGACGGTTTCAGGTTCTCAGTTGTAAAAGCCGAACATAGATTTAAAAATGGTATTGACGAACAAACTATTTGAATTCAATATGCTATACAATAAAAAATTCTTTAAAAATTTACAAGAAGGATCTCTTCGATCAGCTCAACAAGTGGTTCCCATTGTAATCGAATTTTTAAATATCAAATCAGTTGTTGATTTCGGTTGCGGAACAGGCGCTTGGTTAAAAACCTTCAAAGATTTCGGGGTTCATACGATTGTTGGATATGATGGCAGATGGGTTAAAAGAGAAGATTTGCTGATAGATTCGACATCCTTCTTTGAAGTGAACTTTGATAATTTCATGCCCACTAGCGAAAAATTCGATTTGGTTGTTTCGCTCGAAGTTGGTGAGCATTTGCATGAAAAAACTGCAGATGCATTTGTAGAATTGTTGACCAAATCGTCTGATTATGTGCTTTTTTCCGCAGCTATCCCGTTTCAAGGAGGCACAGGCCACATTAATGAGCAATGGCCAGAATACTGGTGCGAAAAATTTATGAAACAAGGCTACGAACCTATTGATTGCATACGTCCAATAATTTGGGATAATCGAGACGTTTCATATTGGTTCAAACAAAACATACTTCTTTTCGTAAACAAAAATGTCGAATTAGCACATCCTAAATTAAAGGAGTACAAACAATATACGAACCCAAGATTTTTGTCTAAAGTGCACCCTGATTTTTACACCAAAATGGCATCAAAGTTTGCGCGTTTAAAAAAGATAATAAAATTCAGATTTTTTGGATAAACTTTGAGATTGAATTTTACATGGTAGTGTATATGTCAATTTCTTTATGAACATATAGTCCTCGAACTAATACTGTGTTTGTCTTCCTATTTATTATGATACTTATTTCTTCACCTTTGCCTTGAATCAACAACAATAGCTTTCACGATAGCAGGTGTGAATTAGAACTGAGAGCAATTGTGGCACTTAGTTTTTATTTTTGGAATACGCCCAATAGTAACAAGCCAAGGAATAAAGCATGAGCCACTTACCTTGAAAAAACCAACGCAGGGATAGTTTTGAAAAATGCTTTAGACGCAACAAATATCTTTTGTGCTTTTTTTGGTTCTTTGATAAATCATAGCACTGGAAACGAACTATGTAGATATCGATTATCATTTTTTGTAATTCGATAGCACTGATGCGCCTATTCTTTTTCAAAAACAGTTGATGAGATATTTTTTCATCATCAGGGGGAAGTTGCATGTGATGCACACCATAAAGAGTTTCGAGGTAAACATCCCTGTTATTGGGTTGAGAAAATGCCTCGTTTTCAAAGTCTGTTCTTTTTTTCAATGGAAAAATTGTTGACTGAGCATATCCTCTTCTTTCTGATTTGACATAAGAATCGGAAAAAATGTAATTGACTTCAGCATTTGAATCATTTTTTTCCTCGATGTAGATTTCTGAATTCAAATTCAAAAATTCGCCAAGAAATTTTCTTCTCTCGTCAACTTGATTTTTGAAGTTTTTGGGTAAATACTTTTCGTGTGCGGGGAGAACCTTGCTGCTATTTTTTAAATATCCACGAATATAAAGGTTAGCAATTTGTCTTAAACTTTCTTGCTCGGAAAATTTCGATTTATCTGAACTCCAGTAAATTACAGGAATTAGATCCACTCTAACGGGGAAAATACCATCGCAAAGATATTCAGTGGAGGCATAATGATCAAACCACATGGGGAAATCACTTCCGTGAA